>DASYGI010000230.1:0-5464 GCA_035999925.1 Pedococcus sp. | reverse complement strand
AGCCAGATCTTCGACACCTCGGGCTTCGAGGTGTCGGCTCGACGCCTCATCGGGCTGCACGCCGAGGTCGCGCGGGTGCACGGAGTCCACATGCCCGAGATGGATCTCGGTGGCGGCTATGGCATTGCGTACACCTCCGAGCACTCGCCGCTGCCCCCACGGGAGCTCGGCGAACAGATGGCCGACCTCGTGCGGCGTGAGCTCAAGACCGTCGGGGACGGCAGCCCTGACATCCCGATGCCCCGGTTCTCCATCGAGCCGGGCCGGGCCATCGTCGGGCCCAGCACGTTCACCCTCTACGAGGTCGGGACGGTCAAGGATGTCGACCTCGGCGCCGGGGTCACTCGCACCTACGTGTCCGTCGACGGCGGGATGAGCGACAACATCCGCACGGCCCTGTACGACGCCGACTACTCCTGCACGCTGGCGAGCCGGCGCTCCGACGCGGTCCCGCGGTTGGCGCGAGTGGTGGGCAAGCACTGCGAGAGCGGCGACATCGTGGTCATGGACGAGTACCTGCCCGACGACATCGCGCCGGGCGACCTGGTTGCAGTGCCCGGCACCGGTGCGTACTGCCGCAGCATGGCCAGCCAGTACAACCACACCCCACGCCCACCCGTGGTCGCGGTGCGCGACGGCGAGGCCCGCCTGTTGGTGCGCCGGGAGACCGTGGAGGATCTGTTGTCCCTGGACGTGGGCTGAGGAAGGATTCACGGCCAGGACGTCCGGATGCCGGAACACCGAGCGTCCACACCGTGGACACCGGCACGATGGTCGGGACCACGACGCGCCTGCCGAGGAGCGCGGTGGCCGCGACGAACGTCGCGACAAACAAGGAGCGTGCGGTGAGTGACAGCCAGCTGGTGAGCACTGGGGAGCCCCTCAAGGTGGCGCTGCTCGGCTGCGGGGTGGTGGGGTCGTCCGTCGCGCGCATGCTCGTCGAGCACGCTGACGACCTGGCCGCCCGGGTCGGTCGCCCGCTCGAGCTCGTCGGGATCGCGGTTCGCCGGGCCGGTCGCGACCGCTCGACCCTGCCCGTCGACCCCAGCCTGTTCACCACCGATGCCGAGGGGCTGGTGGCGCGCGCCGACATCGTCATCGAGGTCATCGGCGGGATCGAGCCGGCCAAGTCCCTGATCGAGTCGGCGATGAAGCACGGCGCCTCCGTGGTCTCCGCCAACAAGGCGCTCCTCGCGGAGGCCGGCCCCGCCTTGTATGCCGCGGCGGCCGAGCACGGCGTCGACCTCTACTACGAGGCCGCGGTCGCCGGAGCCATCCCGATCCTGCGGCCGATCCGTGAGTCGCTCGCGGGCGACGACGTGCGCAAGGTGCTGGGCATCGTCAACGGCACCACGAACTACGTCCTGGACAAGATGGACACCACCGGTCAGGGCTTCGCCGAGGCGGTGGAGCAGGCCCAGGCCCTCGGATACGCCGAGGCGGATCCCACCGCCGACGTCGAGGGCTACGACGCAGCTGCGAAGGCCGCGATCCTGGCCTCGCTGGCGTTCCACACGCGGGTCTCGAGCGAGCAGGTCTATCGCGAGGGGATCACCGAGGTGACGGCCGCCGACGTGCAGGCCGCGCGCGAGATGGACTGTGTCGTCAAGCTTCTCGCGATCTGCGAGCGCACCGAGGTCATGGGCGAGGGCGGCGTCCCAACCCCGGGGGTCAGCGTGCGGGTGCACCCGGCGATGATCCCCAGGTCGCACCCTCTGGGCGGGGTCCGCGACGCCTTCAACGCCGTCTTCGTCGAGGCCGACGCGGCCGGTCAGCTGATGTTCTATGGCAAGGGCGCGGGCGGCGACCCCACGGCCAGCGCGGTTCTCGGCGACGTCGTCGCCGTGGCTCGCCATCGGGTCGGCGGCGGCCGCGGACCGGGGGAGTCGGCGTATGCCGACCTGCCCGTCCTCGATATGGGTCAGGCGCTCACCCGGTACCACATCAGCCTCGACGTGGAGGACCGCCCAGGCGTGCTAGCGCAGGTCGCCACCGCCTTCGCGGAGCACGGGGTCTCCATCGAGACGGTGCGTCAGGCGATCATCAGCCGCGACGACAGCGAACCTGGTCATAGTGGCCAGCGTGGCGAGGGAGGCGAGACCGCAACCCGGGCGCAGCTGGTGGTGGTCACGCATACCGCGCCGGACTCCGCGCTCTCGGCGACCGTTCGTGCGCTGGCGCAGCTGGACACCGTGCGGGAGGTCACCTCGGTGATGCGCGTCGAGGGCCTCTGATGGCGACACTGTGGCGCGGGGTGATCCGGGAGTATGCCGACCGCCTCCCCATGCTGGCGGGCGCGCCCGTCATCACCCTCCAGGAGGGCGGGACGCCGCTCATCCCGGCCGAGCACCTGTCCGAGCTGACCCGGGCCAACGTGTTCGTCAAGTACGAGGGACTGAACCCGACGGCCTCGTTCAAGGACCGCGGCATGACCGCCGCGATCACGTTGGCCGCCAAACACGGCGCCAAGGCAGTCATCTGTGCCTCCACGGGCAACACCAGCGCAAGCGCGGCGGCCTACGCCACCAAGGCGGGGATGGCCTGCGCGGTCCTGGTGCCGGACGGCAAGATCGCGATGGGCAAGCTCAGCCAGGCGATCGCCCACGGTGCGACCCTGCTCCAGGTAGAGGGCAACTTCGACGACTGCCTCACCTTGGCCCGCAAGCTCGCCGAGTCCTACCCGGTGGACCTGGTGAACTCGGTCAACCCGGCCCGGATCGAGGGTCAGAAGACCGCGGCGTTCGAGGTCGTCGATGTGCTCGGCGACGCCCCCGACATCCACTGCCTGCCGGTGGGGAACGCCGGCAACATCACGGCGTACTGGCAGGGGTATCGCGAGTACCACAACGGTTCCGACACGCCCGGCCCCGCGACCAAGCTGCCCGCCATGTGGGGCTTCCAGGCTGCCGGTGCCGCGCCCATCGTGCTGGGTCACCCGGTCGACGATCCGGACACCATCGCCACCGCGATCCGCATCGGGAACCCGGCGTCCTGGCGGCAGGCCGAGGTGGCGCGCGACGACTCGGGGGGCAGGATCGAGTCCGTGACGGACGAGCAGATCCTGGCGGCCCACCGCCTTCTGTCCGCCCGCGAGGGCATCTTCGTCGAGCCCGGCTCGGCCGCCTCGGTGGCGGGACTGCTTCAGGCCGCCGCAGCGGGTGAGGTCCCTGCCGGGGCCACCATCGTCTGCACGGTCACCGGTCACGGGCTCAAGGACCCGCAGTGGGCGCTGCGCAACCCGGACGGGTCGGACGTCACCCCCACGCGCGTCCCGGTCGACGCCTTCACGGCCGCGCGGGCGTTGGGGCTTCAGGACTGATGGTGGACAGCCTGGCCCCCGGGAGCTCGGTCCGGGTCCGGGTGCCCGCCAGTAGTGCCAACCTCGGCCCGGGGTTCGACTCCATCGGGCTGGCGCTGGGACTGTGGGACACCTGCACCGTCACCGTCCTGGACCAGCCCGGACTCGAGGTCGAGGTCGAGGGCGAGGGAGCGACGGAGGTCCCTCGCGACGCGTCGCACCTGGTGTTCCGCACCATGCTGCGAGCCTGGGACGAGCTCGGTGTCGGCGCGCCCACGGGACTGCGGATGGCGTGCGTCAACCAGGTGCCGCATGGCCGCGGACTGGGCTCGTCAGCCACGGCGATCGTCACCGGAATCGTTGCGGCACAAGCCCTTCACGACGTATGCCGCGGAGCTGACGGCCAGCCCGACCTCGCCTTTGCCAACTCCTTGGCGGCGTTGCTTGAAGGTCACCCGGACAACTCCTCGGCGAGCATCTATGGCGGCCTGACCCTGTCCTGGTCGGACGGCGACGGGGCGACCAGCACCTTGCGGCTGCACCCGCACCCGGACGTGACCCCGGTGGTCATCGTGCCGTCGGCGCAGCTGTCCACCGCGAAGGCGAGATCGGTCCTGCCGACGCACGTACGGCACGGCGACGCGGCGATGAACTCGGCTCGGGCGGCGCTGCTGGTACAGGCGCTCACCGCCGACCCGGCATACCTCCTGCCTGCCACGAGGGAGTGGCTCCACCAGGAAGCGCGGCGCGACTCCTTCGTCCCCTCGATGGCGCTGGTCGATGCGCTGCGGGCGGCTGGACACGCTGCGGTGATCTCCGGAGCTGGGCCTTCGGTCCTGGTGCTGGCAACCCTGGACCGCGCCGACGAGGTCGCAGCGTGTGTGGGAGACCACTGGCGAGTACTGCGCCCGGGCGTCCCGGCCCGGGGGGCCGAGGTCGAATGGGCGAACGTTGGCTGACGCAGCCGAACGGTCCCGAATTGGGGCGTCCTGGACTATTGGCGGTCCGCCTGGTGTTACATTGTGTGCGCACCTCCCAGGCGATGCCGCCTCTTGAGCATCCACCGGCGACGTGCACCCACCCCATGCCGGCGGCCCTGATGCTGCCTTGGCCTCACCGCGCTGCATGTGGTTCCCATCGGTCAGCATCGCTGGCCCAAGCACCGGCTCTGGATCTGAACCCGGAGCCGCATACGAGGGGGAAGGATCCTTCGTGACAGACACCACCACTCTCGACGTCGCTGGTTCGCAGGACGCCGTAGAGAAGCCGCGCCGCTCCGGCGCCCTGACGACCATGAAGGTGGCCGAGCTCCAGGGGCTCGCGGCCAGCATGGGTATCTCGGGCACAGCCAAGATGCGCAAGGGCGACCTGGTCACCGCGATCAAGGCCCGTCAGTCGGGCACCTCGGTTGCCGGCTCGACCTCGACCTCATCCTCGGCCGAGCGGCCCGCAGAGCGCCAGACGGAGCAGTCGGCAGAGCGCTCGCCGGAGCGCCGGCAAGAGCGCCAGGAGCGCCAGCAAGAGCGTCAGCAAGAGCAGTCGGCGGAACGTCAGGCAGCGCGCTCCAACGAGCGCCAGGACTCCCGCGACGGTGGTCAGCGCGACCAGCCGAACCGCGGCGGCCAGCGTGACCAGCAGAACCGTGGCGACCAGCGCGACGAGCAGAACCGGGACGGTGGGCAGCGCGACCAGAACCGCGGCGACCAGAACCGCGATGGCCAGCGTGACCAGCAGAACCGCGGCGACCAGCAGAATCGCAATGACCCCAACCGCAATGACCAGAACAACAATGACGACGACGGCGACGGCCGCGGTGGACGGCGCCGCAACCGCAACCGCAGTCGTAACCGCGACAAGCGTCCAGGTCGCGGTGGCCGCGACTTCGGCGGGGACTACGAGAACGAGCCCCAGGTCACCGATGACGACGTGCTGATCCCGGTGGCCGGGATCCTGGACGTCCTCGAGAACTACGCCTTCGTCCGCACCTCGGGCTACCTGCCGGGCGCCAACGACGTCTACGTCCCGCTCGGCCTGGTCAAGAAGAACGGGATGCGCAAGGGCGACGCCGTCACCGGGGCCGTCCGCGCGCAGCGGGACGACCAGCAGCAGCAGGTCCAGCGGCAGAAGTTCAATGCGCTGGTCCGGCTCGACACGATCAACGGCATG
>DASYGI010000229.1:0-3997 GCA_035999925.1 Pedococcus sp. | reverse complement strand
CTGCGCGACGAGGACGCCGGTCGGGCAGCCTTCCTGGTCGGGCAGACGGCCCGCAGCAGCGACCCGTCGACCTGGCCGGCGCTGGACGGGTCTGCCGTCTGGGCGCGCGAGGTCGTCGACGCTCCTAGCTCGGTCCGCCCGGCGGTCGAGCAGCTGCTCGACCGGGTCGCGCTGGTCCCCGACGCTGCCCACGCCGCGGCGCTGGTGGCGGCGGGGGAGGGCGTCACCGCGGTCACGGCCGATGGGGACGTGTTCGCGCCTGGCTTCGTGCGCGGTGGGAGTGCCCACGCGCCCAGCCTGATCGAGATCCAGTCCGCGGTCGACGAGACTCGCGACCGGGTGGCCGATGCCACTCGCCGGGGAGAGCAGGCGCGGTTCGCCCTCGCCGAGGCCGTGGACAAGCACCGCGCCGCGAACGAGGACGTCGAGGCGGCCCTTGAGTCTTTGCACGAGTCCGACGCCAGGATGGCCGCCGTCGCAGAGCGGCTCGGCCAGCTCGGCGCAACCGTGCGGTCCGCCAAGGCGGAGGCGGAGCGCACCGAGCGGGCGATCGCCGACGCCCAGCAGGCACTGGAGAAGGACCGTGCCGAGCTCACCGCGCTCAGTGAGCGTCTCGACGAGGCCAGTGCGGAGCCCACCGAGGACGACGAGCCGACGACCGAGGAGCGCGACCGTCTCGAGAGCGAGGCGCGCAGCGGACGAGCTCGTGAGACTGAGCTGCGCCTCACCCTGCGCACCAAGGAGGAGCGCGCCCGCGCCCTCAAGGGCCGCGCGGACTCCCTCGAGGGTGCGGCCCGCAACGAGCTGGCCGCGCGGGAGCGCCTGGCTGCCCGGCAGGCCCGTCGCAAGCGCGAGGCGGCCGTGGCCGGGGCAGTCAGACGCGGCGCGGCATACGCCGTCGTGCTGGTGACTGGCGGCCTCGAGACAGCCGCACGGCAGCGAGCCCAGGCCGAGCAGGACCGGGCCGAGCGGGACCAGTCGCTGACCCAGGTGCGACGGGAGACCGCCGCTCTCCAGGACGAGCTGCGCGAGCTCACCGACACGGTGCACCGTGACGAGGTCGCCCGGACCCAGCAGCGGCTGCGCATCGAAACCATGCAGGCCAAGGCCGTCGACGAGCTGGGGGTGTCCCCGGAGGCCCTCATGGAGGACTTCGGACCCCACCAGCTGGTGCCTTTCGTCGCCGGCCCGGATGACGACCCGGAGACGCTGCCCGAGCCGGCGCCCTATATCCGCGAGGTGCAGGAGAAGCGGCTGCGCAAAGCCGAGCGGGCGCTCAGTGCCCTGGGGCGAGTCAACCCCCTGGCCTTGGAAGAGTTCGCCGCGCTGGAGGAACGGCACAAGTTCCTCACCGAGCAGCTCGAGGACCTCAAGAAGTCCAAGCGCGACCTGCTCGACATCGTCCGCGAGGTGGACGAGCGGGTGGAGCGCGTGTTCACCGAGGCCTTCCACGACACCGCGGCCCAGTTCGAGGGCGTCTTCAGCCGGCTCTTCCCCGGGGGTGAGGGGCGGCTCACCCTGACCGACCCCAGCAACATGCTCACGACCGGGATCGAGGTCGAGGCGCGACCGCCGGGCAAGAAGATCAAGCGGCTGTCGCTGCTCTCGGGTGGCGAGCGCTCGCTGGTCGCGGTGGCCCTGCTGGTGTCCATCTTCAAGGCCCGACCCAGCCCGTTCTACATCATGGACGAGGTCGAGGCGGCGCTCGACGACGCCAACCTCGGCCGGCTGATCACCCTGTTCGAGGAGCTCCGCGACTCCAGCCAGCTCATCGTCATCACCCACCAGAAGCGGACCATGGAGGTCGCGGATGCGCTCTATGGCGTGTCGATGCGTGGTGACGGTGTGACGACTGTGGTTTCGCAGCGAATCCGCGACGTCGCGGCCCAGAGCGCCTAGACCAGGGCGTATGCCGCCCCGCCGCGTCCGGGGCCGGTCTCAGCGCGGCGGGTCGATTTGAGGATTGACCCTCCAGCGGTGCACTCTGGACCCATGGTATGGCTCATTTTCGGGATGCTGATCTGCGTGGGACTGGCGGTTGCTGTCGTCGCGCTCGTCGCCATCCCTGCTCGCCGCGAGGGACGTGAGCTGCTCACGCCCCAGGGCGAGGAGCTGGTCGCCACCGTCAAGGAGAAGACCGAGTCCACCCTCGACAAGACCGGCGAGGCGATCGTGGCCGCCAAGGACAAGGTGGCCGACACGGTCACCGGGTTCGGCGACAACGGCTTGGGCGACACCAGCGACGAGATCCCCCGACACCGCGCCAGCTGATCCACTCGCGCTCCGCCACAGCGGTATGCCGGATGCCGGATGCCGCGGCATCCATCAAGGCCGTCCCTTTCCGGGGCGGCCTTTTCGCTGCCGGTGGACTGACCGGGACCGCGCACCGGTGATGAGAGGATGGCGCGCGTGATCACTCAGCTGTGGGAATGGATCGTCATCGCGGGTGCGCTCTTGGCGGTGCTCGGTGGGGTGCTCCTCGGCCTCATGCGCGGGCGTGGGGGCCGCCGTGGCCCGTCGGCGCCGGCGCCTCGCCACCCCGACGTGCTGCCCGGGGTCGGCGACGATGCCGAGCCACCGCGGGACGCACCGAAGCGCTCGGTCCAGGACGCCGGCTCGGTCGACACCCTCCCAGAGCCGTCGACGTTGGAGCCGTCGACGCTGGAGCCAACCGCACCGGCGCTGGAGCGCCCCGAGTCGGCTGCCGGCCGGCTGCAGCGACTGCGGGCCCGGCTCGCCCGCTCGAACTCTGCCCTGGGGCAAAGCCTGCTGGCGCTGCTCTCGCGCGGTGGTCTGGACGAGCAGGCCTGGGAAGAGGTCGAAGACACCCTGATCGCCTCGGACCTCGGCGTGGAGGCGAGCACCGAGCTGGTCGCCACGCTGCGCGCGCGCGTCCTGGTCGAGGGGACCCGGGACGAGGCGACCGTGCGCAGCTGGCTGCGGGAGGACCTGTTGTCCCTGGTCGACCCATCCATGGATCGCTCGCTCGCGGACTCGCGGGTGGATGGTCGACCGGCCGTCATGCTGGTCGTCGGGGTCAACGGCACCGGGAAGACGACGACCGTGGGCAAACTGGCCAGGGTGCTCGTCGCCCAGGACAAGGACGTCGTGCTGGGTGCGGCAGACACCTTCCGCGCGGCGGCGGCCGACCAGCTCGAAACCTGGGGGGCGCGGGTGGGCGTGCCCACGGTGCGTTCGGACCGTGACGGCGCCGATCCCGCGGCCGTCGCCTTCGACGCCGTGAAAGCCGGGGCCGAGCTGGAAGCCGATGTCGTCCTGGTCGACACCGCCGGACGGCTGCACAACAAGGTCGGTCTTATGGACGAGCTGAGCAAGGTCAAGCGGGTCATCGAGAAGCAGAGCCCGATCGACGAGGTGCTGCTGGTGCTCGACGCGACCACGGGACAGAACGGCCTGCGCCAGGCCGAGGTGTTCGCCGAGGTCGTCAACGTCACGGGGATCGTGCTGACCAAGCTGGACGGTACGGCCAAGGGCGGGATCGTCGTCTCGGTCCAGCGAAAGCTCGGCGTCCCGGTGAAGCTGGTCGGGCTGGGCGAGGGGCCGGACGACCTCGCCCCCTTCGATCCCGAGGCCTTCGTGGACGCGATCCTGGCCTGAGCGGTACCGACCTGCGACCGCGCTTCTCAGGATGCGAGACGCCGCGGGCTCGGTTACCTGATCCTTACCGATCTTCAGGCGCGCTAACACGCCTGTAACACGCAGAGCCCAAGCCGGAAACCTGACGCCGCCAGAGTTCTGCCATGACAATCAACACCGGCGACACCGCTTGGGTCCTGGCCAGTGCCGCTCTGGTGCTGCTCATGACCCCCGGTCTAGCCCTCTTCTACGGCGGCATGGTCAGGTCCAAGAGCGTCCTGAACATGATGATGATGAGCTTCATCACCATGGGCACCATCTCGGTGGCCTGGGTGCTCTGGGGCTACAGCGAGGCGTTCGGGAACTCCTGGCACGGCCTCATCGGCAACCCCTTCCAACA
>DASYGI010000228.1:0-2122 GCA_035999925.1 Pedococcus sp. | reverse complement strand
GCCTGTGCGGTGGCAGCCGTCGTGCTGGCCCTCGGCACGGTCGTGACGGGCTCGGGACCACATTCGGGCGACGCCAACGCGCCCGCGCGCTTCGGCTTCGACCCGCGCAGCGTGTCGTGGCTGCACGCCGACACCGTGATGCTGTTCCTCGGGCTGGCGCTGGCCGTGTGGCTTGCGGCCCGGCTCACGGGCACGTCCACCGCACCCGCGCGAGCGTGGGTGGGCGTCCTGGCCGTCACGCTGCTGCAGGGCGTCGTGGGTTACACCCAGTACTTCACGGGGCTGCCCTCGGGCGTGGTGCTCGCGCACATGCTTCTCGCGTGCCTGCTCGTGGTGGCGCTCACGCGAGGCATGGTCCGGCTGCGGACCAGCACCGTCTGACGCCGCCGTCATTACACAAGGCCTCTTGTGCAATAACGCTTGCACAACTACTCTTGCGGTTATGTCGGCTTCTCCGAGTCCCTCCCACCAGCCGCGACCGGGCGTCCGGACCGTCACCGAAGCCCAGGCCCTCTCGGCGTTCGCCCACCCGTTCCGCTCGCGGATGATGGACGCCCTGAAGGTCGACGGCCCGTCGACCGCCTCCGCGCTCGCCGCACGCACCGGGCAGGCAGTGGGCAGCGCCAGCCACCATCTCAAAGTGCTCCACGAGGCAGGTCTCGTTGAAGAGGCACCCGAGCTGGCCAAGGACCGGCGGGAGCGCTGGTGGCGGCTGGTCGACCCGGGCACTCGCTGGTCGAGAGCCGACTTCGCCGACGACCACGCCGCCGTGACCGCTGCCTATGCCGCCGAGGCGCTGGCGCTGCAACGACAGTTCGAGCGCACGCGCGACTGGAACGCCAACGCGGCGTCCGCACCCGAGTGGGATGCGGCGGCCTTCGCGACCCAGAACTGGCTGCGCCTGACCCCTTCCGAGCTCGGTGAGGTCGCCGACGAGGTGGTCGAGGTGCTGATGCGCTGGTCGCAGCGCGAGATCCCCGATGACGGAGTCGAGCGCGAGTCGGTGTTCGTCTTCGCACGAGGGTTCCCGGCCCAGCCATGACCACGCACGCCACACCGGTCGCGCCGCCTCCCCCACTGGCCCGCAACCGGAGCTTCCGCCTGCTGTGGTTCGGCGAGAGCGTCAGCGTGCTCGGCAACGCGACCACGTCGACGCTGCTGCCGCTCGTGGCGGTCGTGGGTTTCGATGCAGGACCGGGGTGGATGGGAATCCTGACGGCGGCAGCCTGGGTGCCCTGGCTGGTCGTGGGGCTGCCGGCCGGCGCCTGGGTCGACCGGCTCCCGCCCAGACGGGTGATGATCGTCAGCGACCTTGCCGCTGGCCTCGCCCTGGTGAGCGTCCCCGTCGCCGGGCTCTTCCACATGCTCACCCTCCCGCAGCTGGCCCTCGTCGCGTTCGTCAACGGTGGGGCGACGGTGTTCTTCCGCGCGGCCTATCCCGCGCTGGTTCGACAGGTGGCGCCGCGCGAGCAGCAGGAGTCCGCCTTCGCCCGGCTCTTCGGCAGCGAGTCCGCCATGGAGGTCGCGGGCCCGGGGCTCGGCGGCCTGGTGGCGCAGGTCGCGTCAGCAGCCGGCGGGCTGGTCCTGGACACCGCCAGCTTCCTCGTCTCTGCCGTCTGCCTCTGGCGCCTCAAGCTGCCACCGCAGGACACATCGGTTGAGGCGACAGCGGCGGCCCCACTGCGCGAGCGCATCAGGGAAGGCATCGACTACCTGCGTCACGACCAGCTGCTGCGGTTCTTCACCGTCGTGGGCAGTGTGAGCAACTTCGGGCTCACGGGCTGCACCACGTTGCTGGTCCTGTTCCTGGTCCGGGAGGTCCATCTGTCCTCGTGGGCCGTCGGCCTGGTCCTGGCCGCTCAGTCGTTCGGCGGCGTCATCGGCGCGAGCATCGCGACCCGGGTGTCGCGGTGGCTCGGCTCGGCTCGGGCGCTGCTCGTCCTTCAGGTCCTGGCCGGACCGCCGGCGCTGCTGACGCCGCTCGGCAGCCGCGGGGCAGGGCTGGTGGCGATGGTCGCCGGCCTCATGCTGGTGGGCATCGGCGTCGTCGCCGGCAACATCGTCCGCGGCGCGTGGCGTAACCGCTATGTCCCCGAGCATCTGGTCGCCCGTCAGGTGACGA
>DASYGI010000227.1:0-4145 GCA_035999925.1 Pedococcus sp. | reverse complement strand
CAAGGAGACATTGGCGATGGCTGACGAGACCTACAAGGGCGAGTTCTACTGCGTGAAGTGCAAGGAGAAGCGCGAGGCCGAGGGCCGCGTCGTGGAGACGAACGGCCGCCGCATGGCCAAGGGCGTCTGCCCCGTCTGCGGTACGAACCTCAACCGCATTCTCGGCAAGGCCTGAGCCAGGCTGCCCACCTAGCAACGCCGAGAGGGGCGGACGCGACCATGTGGTCGGGTCCGCCCCTCTCGTCGTTCCTGGGGCGCGGTCGTGGCGGCCGGGGCTGTGGACGGCGGGAGGTCCCCCAGCAAACCCTGTGCGAGATTGACGACGGTGACCCCACGACCGCTCCTCAGGTGCCTCTGGCCCGTCCTGCGCCGCGGCGGCGGTGAGGTTCAGCTCGGCATCGACCCGACCCGCTCGGTGGTGGTCCACGGGCTGAGTGAGCCGCAGATCGCCGCCCTGGAGTCCCTGGACGGGACCCGGGTCCTGCCGCCGGCCCTGGCCGAGGACGCCGGGCTGCTGACCCTCCTGCGACAGCACGGCCTGGTCGCCGAGATCGAGGACCACCCCGACATCCCCGTCGAGCTTCGTGCGGGGCTGGCCGGCGAGGCCGAGGCCGTGATGCGCACGAGCGGACCGGGTCAGGGGTATGCCGCGCTGGCCCGCCGCCGCGCCGCGCGCGTTCTCGTCGCGGGCCATGGCCCGCTGCCGTCCGCGATCGCCACCCTGCTCCGCCGTGCCTCGGTGGGTCGGGTGCTGGTCGGGACCAACGCGCACGACGATGCCGAACACCTCGTCACGGGCGCTGCAGCCTCCCCTCCCTCGTTGGTCGTGCTGGTCGCCGCCCAGGCGGTCGGTCCCGGGCTCGCCGAGCCGTGGCGCCGACGGGGTGTTCCCGTGCTCCCGGTCGTCATGCACCTGGTCGAGGCCATGGTGGGCCCGCTGGTCGGTCCGGGCGGCCCGTGCCTGCGATGCCTGGACCTCACCCGCGCCGACCTCGACTCCGCCTGGCCGATGCTGGCCGGTCAGCTGGCGCGCCCGGCGGTGGGCCGTGGAGCCGAGGTGGGCGGACAGGCCGCGCTCGTGGCCGTGACGGCCGGCCTGGCGGGCATGGTGGTGCTCGCCGTGCTGGACGGGCAGACGTTGCCCATCGGTCGCTCGCTCGAGGTGGCGCTGCCCTGGCCGGGGGTCCGGCAGCGGCAATGGCAGCCCCACCCCCGATGCTCCTGCCGACAGACCGCCCAGACCGGCAGGCCGGACGGACCTCTTGCCGACGCGTCGGACGCACCTGCCGCCAGCGCGTCGGACGCACCTGCCGCCAGCGCGCATCGGACACAGGCGACAATGGTCCCGTGAGCGACATCCCCGGCCGCGCCGTCAGCCGCACGGCCCGACTGGCCAGCCTGCCCCTGGGCTATGCCGGGCGGACCGCTCTTGGCCTGGGCAAACGCATGGGAGGCAAGCCCGCCGAGGCAGTTGCCGCCGAGCTGCAGGCCCGAACGGCGGAGCAGCTCTTCAAGGTGCTGGGTGAGCTCAAGGGCGGGGCGATGAAGTTCGGCCAGGCCATGTCGGTCATGGAGGCCGCCCTTCCCGAGGAGCTCGCCGGCCCCTATCGGGCGACCCTCACCAAGCTCCAGGAGGCCGCCCCCGCGCTCCCAGCGGCCACCGTCCACGCTGTCCTGGCCGAGGAGCTCGGCCCGCGCTGGCGCACCTCGAAGTTCCAGTCGTTCGACGACACGCCCGCCGCGGCCGCGTCGATCGGCCAGGTCCACAAGGCGGTCTGGCGGGACGGACGCGAGGTCGCGGTCAAGATCCAGTACCCGGGCGCAGGCAAGGCCCTGTTGGCCGACCTGAACCAGCTCGCGCGGGTCGCTCGGATCGCGGGCAGCTGGATTCCGGGCATGGACATCAAGCCGATCACCGACGAGCTCAAGTCGCGGATGAGCGAGGAGCTCGACTACAACCTCGAAGCGTCCAACCAGCGCCGGTTCGCCAAGGTGTTCCGCGACGACCCGCACTTCGCGGTCCCGGACGTGCTCAGCCACAGCGAGCACGTCATTGTCTCGGAGTGGATGGACGGCACCCCGCTGTCCCAGATCGTGTCGTCGGGAACGCCTCAGCAGCGCGACGCCGCCTCGAGCCGGTACATGGAGTTTCTGCTGGTGGGCCCCGCGCGGGCCGGGCTGTTGCACGCCGACCCGCATCCGGGGAACTTCCGTCTGCTCGACGACGGCCGACTGGGCGTCATCGACTACGGAGCGGTGAACCGCCTGCCGGCCGGACTTCCGCCGGCGATGGGTTCGCTGGTGGCCGCCGCACTGTGCGGCGAAGCCGGCGAGCTTGAACGGGGCCTGCGGACCGAGGGCTTCATCAAGCCGTCGATGACCCTGGATGCCGAGGCGCTGCTCGAGTACCTCCAACCGTTCATCGAGCCGCTGACCCGCGAGACGTTCACCTTCAACCGACCGTGGCTGCGCGGTGTGGCGGCCCACGTCAACGACGTCCGGCGACCTGAGTTCCTCGTCGGGATGAAGCTCAACCTGCCGCCCTCGTACCTGCTCATCCACCGCGTCTGGTTGGGCGGCATCGGAGTCCTCTGCCAGCTGGGTGGGACGGCACCGGCCCGCGAGATCGTGGTGGACCACCTCCCCGGTATGCAGCTGCGGCACCTGCCGCCACCAGTCGCCTGAGCCGCGGTTCAGCTCAGCACCAGCGCCTCACCACCAGCGCCTCACCACCAGCGCCTCACCACCAGGCCGAGTCGAGCTTCCCCTCGATGCTGCGCAGGTGCTGGCGGCTGCACCGGTCGCAGGTCCAGACCTCAGCACCGTTCTCGGTGCCACGCGTCCAGGCCAGCCTGGCCACAGCCGCGTCCGTGGCGACGGCACCGCAGGAAGCACACACCTTCGGCGCCTCGGGGTCGGTCATGGTCAGACCTGGGCCGTGCCCGTGGTGGATGCCGTCACCGATGCCGCCTTCGCCTTGGCCTGCGCCTTCGCGGCCTGCTTGAACTCGCGCACCTTCTTCAGGGACTCGGCGTCCACCACGTCCGCCACCGAACGGTAGGAGCCGTCCTCGGCATACGGGCCGATGGCCTCCTGCCACCCCGGCGGCCGTACGTCGAGCCGCTTGCCCAGCAACGCCGCGAAGATCCGGGCTTTCTGGTCCCCGAAGCCAGGCAGGTCGCGCAGGCGGCGCAGCAGGTCAGCGGTGTCGGAGGCGCCGGTCCAGATCGTCTCGGCGCGACCGTCGTACTGGTCGCGAACGGCCACCGCGAGCTGCTGGACGCGTCCGGCCATCGAGCGACCGTACCGGTGGATCGCGGGCGGGGTGGAGCAGAGGTCGGCGAATGCGTCGGGCTCGGCCGCGGCGATCGCCTCGGGGGCCAGGGTTCCGAACCGGTCCAGGATCTTCCACGGCCCGCGGAAGGCGTGCTCCATGGGGTACTGCTGGTCCAGCAGCATGCCGACCAGCAGGGCGAACGGGTCCCCGCTGAGCACGTCGTCGGCTGCCGGGTCCTGGGCGATGCGGATCTGCGCGGACATGGGCATCAGCCTAGCCACGGGGACGCGGAGACGACGCGCCTCCAGGAACCAAAAGAAGAACCCGCCGGGACTCCCCAGAGCGGGGGTCCCGGCGGGTTCGGGCGACGGGTCACCGGGCCAGCATGCGAGGCAGGGACTGCAGCAGCTCGCGCTGCGCCTGTACCTCGAGCTGGCGCTGGTACTCCCGTTGGCGGCGCCGGCGATGGGCGCGCGCCAGGTCGGCATACAAGGCCTGGAACATGGTGGAACTCCTGACGGATGACGTGGTGGAAGGTCGGTCGGTGGCCGTGGTCATGCGGCAACCGGGTTCTTGCGCGGGCGACCCCGAGGCCGCTTGCGGGCCACAATCGCCCCCTGGACGAACAGCTCGCCGCCCCAGACGCCCCACGGCTCCGAGCGGTCAACCGCCCCGGCCAGGCACGCCCGAAGTGCCGGGCAGGTGTGGCACAGCGACTTCGCGAACTCGACATCGGCTGGGCTCTCGGCAAACCACAGCTCGGCGTCGTTCTCTCGACACGGGATGCCAGCGCCGGCGATCGCGGCCTGCTGGTTCAGGTCGTGCAGTGCGCTCAACTGCATCGGGTGTCACCTCCCTCTCGTCGTCC
>DASYGI010000226.1:0-2323 GCA_035999925.1 Pedococcus sp. | reverse complement strand
GGACTCGACCTCCCGGACCTGCTCACGTCTGCCGACGTGCACCACGGCCTGGACCGCACTGGCCAGCTGCGACCGCAGCGCCTCACGCCCCAGGCCGGCTAGGGCTCCCAGTGCCTCGAACCTGGCCGGCACGTCCTCGGGGGAGTTCGCATGGAGCGTGCCGCAACCACCCTCGTGACCGGTGTTAAGGGCCGCCAACATCTCCCGCACCTCGGCCCCACGCACCTCGCCGACGACCAACCGGTCCGGTCGCATCCGCAGGGCTTGGCGAACCAGATCCACCAGCGTGACGCGGCCCTGGCCCTCGACGTTCGCGCTTCGCCCCTGGAGCCGGACCACGTGCGGGTGACGCACTGACAGCTCGGCAACGTCCTCGACCAGCACGATCCGCTCGGCTGTCGGCACCTCGGCCAGCATCCCGGCCAGGACGGTGGTCTTTCCGCAACCAGTGCCACCCGTGACGACGAACGAGCGTCGGGCGCGCATGAGTGCTCGCAGCAGGTCCTCTCCCCAGACCCCGAACATCCCCATGTCGCGCAGGGCCGCCAGCCCCTGGGCCTGCACTCGCGGCACGCGCAGGCTCAGATGCGCCCCACCGTCCACCAGGGGCGGGAGCACAGCATGCAGGCGCACGCCGCCCGGAAGCAGCCCATCGACCCACGGTTGGCTCTCGTCCAGCCGGCGTCGGGCCATCCCGGCAAGCCGGACCGCCAGCCGCCGCGCCGTGTCGGCGTCCGACAGCATCACTGCCGACCGCTCGAGCCCACCACCGCGGTCGAGCCACACCGACCCGTCACCGTTGACGAGGATGTCCGTGACGCGCGGGTCCAACAGGCAGGGCTCGAGCGGCCCCAGCCCGAGAACCTCGGAGGCCAACGACTCCCTCGCGGCGGCCACCCCGCCCCGCCCCAGTCTCGCGGACTGTGCGGCGGCAGCCTCCGCCACGAGCGTCGGGTCCGGGGCGCGGCCCTGGCGTATCCGCTCCTCCACCCAGACCTCGTGGCTCACGACAGCGCGCTCATGGCAGAGCCGGCGCGGGCAGCGCGGACAGGGCGAAGGTCGAGAGCACGCGATCAGCCGCGCGCGTCAGGGCTGAACCGCGTCGCGCTCCGGGAAGAAGGGCCCGGTCGGCATCGGTGAGGGCACGGGGGTCGTCGGCGAGAACGGCAGCGAGCGGCAGGTCGAGATGGGCCGCGACGTCTTCGGGCTGAAACGGGTCGTGGCGCCCGGCGCGAATCACGAGACCCGCCGCAGGTGCCTGACGAAGCACCTCGGGAACGACGGCGGACGCATCGGCCAGCTGGCGGGCCGTCAGCCCACTGACGACAACCACCTCGGTGCACCACTGCGCAGGCTCGACCGATCGGCCCAGGTCCACGACGGTGACAGCGCACACTTCCGCAAGGGCGCTCACGGCTGCAGCCATCACCGCCATCGTCGGACGTTCCGCGCGGGCGGCCAGGACCCGGACCGACCCCTCCCCTGGCAAGGACCGCAGCAGAGCCGCGCCATCCAAGGCGCCTTGGGCGTCAGCGAGGTCGCACCATCGCAGCCCGGGCAGGTGTTCGATACAGGCGGTGACGTCGAGGCCACCTCCCGCGGGGCCGCCCCCCGCGGTGGTCCCATCGACGCACGCGGTCACCCCATGCAGCCGCGCGGCGCGCACCGCCAGCGCCACCGCCAGGCTCGAGACTCCGAGGCCGCCGGAGGCACCGAGCACGCCAACCACCAGATGATCCATGCGACAACCCTCGCGTCAGGGCCCGGCCGATCAGACCCGCTGGGCCGGGGGCTGTGGATAGCGATGGGGCGGGTGCCGAGGGTGTGGATCGTTCCGACAGAACTGCCTGAGCCTGCGCAAAGGAACTGCCCGGGAAAAGGGGACGGCCCCGGTCGGGGGGACAACCGGGGCCGTCGACGCGCCAGGCTCCGGGGGGGAGGAGCCGGTGCGCCGATCCACTCGACCCCGAAGGGGAGCGGACGGGTTAATCCTGAACCATTTAGCGTTCAATGGCAACTCGCTTGGAGGGAAAGTCTGCAAATCGCGAGCGCCCTTCATCCGCAAAGCGTTTGATCCTTGGCGAAACCCCGACAAACGCACCCGTTCAGCGCCCCGCGTCAGACCTGGTCGGAGGCCGAGCGTGCCCGGAAGGGCCCCAAATGGATGGCACCCCGTCATGCGGGGTGCCATCGACCGCGACCCACCCCGGGTGACCAGGCGTGCACTCATTGTTGTCGCAGCGGGGCGAGCCCGCCACGATCGGTCCACCAGTGGACTGCCCGCGCGTGGGTTCCCGTTGGGATCACGGTGGTCGTCGGACTC
>DASYGI010000225.1:0-21158 GCA_035999925.1 Pedococcus sp. | reverse complement strand
CGGCGTCCACGACATGCCCATGCTGGCGACCTCGGCGAACGGCCAGCCCGCTTTCGGCCTGTACCTGCGCGAGCCCGACGGCACCTTCGCCGCATTCCAGCTTCAGGTCCTCACCCTGGCCGACGGCAGGGTCAGCCACGTGGCGGCGTTCTTCGACCCGGCGCTCTTCGCACGGTTCGATCTGCCGGACACCCTGCCGGCGGACCACCCTGTGGCGGACCACCCTGTCCTTGCCTGAGGCCAGCCATGCACTCACGTCCTGACCTGGGGCAGGCGCCCCCGCAGCAGTCCGGCGCGCTTGACCTGCTCGAACGGTCGATCGCCTACTGCGGCACCACGGTCCAGCTTGTCACGGTCCCCGACCTCGGCCGGGCGACCCCATGCGAGGCGTGGTGCCTGGGTGCGCTGTTACGACACCTGGACGACTCGCTGGCAGCCCTGGACGAGGCGGCACGGGGCGGTACTGTCGCCCTGTCGCACCTGCCCCGTCGTGTCGACGACCGCGAGCTCGTTGACAGCATCTGCGAGCGCGCCCGCGGTCTGCTCGGTCCCTGGATGGCACTTCACGCCAGGGACCGGATCCCCGGCGTACTCCTTGGCCGACGTGAGGTGCCGTTGGCGGTCCTGGCCGCCGTGGGCGCCCTGGAGATCACCCTGCACAGCTGGGACGTGGGCCGCGCGTTGGGCGGCCCACGTCCTGTCCCGCCCGCCCTGGCCCGGGACCTGTGGCCGGTCGCCCGCGCGCATATCGGTGCGGTGGACCGACCGGGCCGGTTCGGTGCCGTCCCCTCGGTGCGGCCCGACGCCGGTCCGGAAGAGCTGCTTCTTGCGATGGCGGGACGCACTATCCACTGACTTCGGCTCCTGGTGGACGACCAGGCGGGTCAGCGGACAGGATGGCGGCATGAGCAACGGGTTCCGGTTGACGAATGGTGACATCGGGCCCGTCCAGCAGAGCCAGGTCACCTGTGGGTCGGCGTGCCTGACCGTGGCCCGCATGCTCGTGAACCCGGCCTTCGCTCGCTGGATCCTTCGCGGCGAGGGCCCACGCCTCGATGCGCCCGCGGGCGCTACCGAACAGGAGAGGTTCGCGGCATACGAGCGGGTCGTGATGGCGCGCACCAACCGGCTCTATGCCGGCGGCCGCCAGCTCAACGTGCCCTGGCCGCGGGCTTTGGGCACCCCTCCGTGGGGCGCCCGCAAGGAGCTGGAGTTTGGAGCCTCACGCCGTGGCACGCAGTACGAGCAGCACCTTCTGCGTCAGCTCACCAACACGCGGCTGCGCGGCGCCTATACGCGGCTGGTCGACGTCGTGGCCGACGGCCAGCCGGCCCTGCTCTATCTGGGCAGCGCGGTCCTACCGCGTCACGTGGCGCTGGTGCTGCCAGGGGACGGCGACCGCGTCAACGTCTACGACCCGTCGACCGGGGCGGTCAGTGTGCTCGACCCCGGGCGCTTCGCCTCCCGGGAGCTGCGGCTCGCGGGCTGGGACGTCCCTTGGCTGACCGTCCAGCCCAATGGGCTGCGCACCGTTCAGGCCTTCGGCTTCTCCACAGGGATGAGCACCGCGTCGCGAACCTCCGGGGTCTCCGCGTCGGTGTAGATGATGTCCCCGGTGATCCGCCCGGTCGCCCGCAGGTCGGACTCGGCAGTGCGCACCCGCTCGGTCCACTCCGCCGGTCCGGCGAGCACGACGGCGGCGACCTCCGCGCGCATGCCGACCTTGGCCTCCGACTTGCTCTTGCGGACGCCGGCAAGGGCCTCGCCGACAGCAGCCAGCAGGGCTGCGTCGCCACCTTGGGCTGCCGCGAGCTCAGCGACCTGCGGCCACGGCGCGCGATGGACTGAGCCGTCGTGCCACCAGGACCAGACCTCTTCGGTGACATAGGGCAGCAGGGGAGCAAACAGACGCAGCAGCACGTCCAGGGCCAGCCGCAGCGACGCGCGAGCCGAGGCCGCCTCCGCCTCACCCTGACCGCCGTAGGCCCGCTCCTTCACCAGCTCGAGGTAGTCGTCGCAGAACGTCCAGAAGAACGACTCACTGGCCTCGAGCGCGCGGGTGTGGTCCCAGCCCTCGAACCCGGTGGTGGCCTGCTCCACCACGGTGGCCAAGGCAGCCAGCATGGCCCGGTCGAGGGGGTTGCTGACGGCCTGCGTGAGGTCGCCGTCGACCTCTCCGAAGCCGAGCGCGAACTTGGAGGCGTTGAGGATCTTGATGGCCAGCCGGCGGCCGACCTTCATCTGCCCGGTGTCGTATGCCGCGTCGGCACCCAGGCGCCCGCTGGCGGCCCAGTACCGGACGGCGTCGGCGCAGTGCTCCTTGACCACGTCCTCCGGGGTGACGACGTTGCCCTTGGACTTGCTCATCTTCTTGCGGTCGGGGTCGAGGATCCACCCCGACAGGGCCGCGTGGTGCCAGGGCACGGAACCGAACTCCAGGTGCGAGCGGACGACGGTCGAGAACAGCCAGGTGCGGATGATGTCGTGCCCCTGCGGGCGCAGGTCCATGGGGAAGACGTCCGCGAACAGCTCGGGGTCGTCGCGCCACCGTCCCGCGATCTGGGGGGTCAGCGACGACGTCGCCCAGGTGTCCATGACATCCGGGTCGCCGACGAAGCCGCCCGCCTGGCCACGCTGAGACTCCTCGTAACCCGCGGGAGCCTGGGACGCCGGGTCGACCGGAAGCTCGTCCTCGGTCGGCACGAGTGGCTTGTCGAAGACCGGATCGCCAGACTCGTCGAGCGGGTACCAGACCGGGATCGGCACGCCGAAGAACCGCTGACGTGAGACCAGCCAGTCGCCGTTCAGGCCACTCACCCAGTTCTCGTACCGGGACCGCATGAAGGTCGGGTGGAACTCGACCTGCCGCCCGCGCTCGATCAGCTCGGCGTTGAGGTCGCTGTCACGCCCGCCGTTGCGGATGTACCACTGGCGCGAGGTGACGATCTCCAGGGGCTTCTCGCCGCGCTCGTAGAAGTTGGCCTTGCGCTGGGTCGGCTGCGGCTCACCGTCGAGGTCGCCGGACTCGCGCAGCGCCCCCACCACGGCTTCCCGGGCGCTGAAGGTGGTCTTGCCTGCCAGCTCCTGGTCGAAGAACCGCTGTCCGGACCCGGAGGCGATCCATTCGGGCACCTCGCTCTGGATCCGGCCACTGCGGGTGATGACCGAGCGCGTCGGCAGCTGGAGCTCGCGCCACCACAGCACGTCGGTGAGGTCGCCGAAGGTGCAGCACATGGCGATGCCGGCACCCTTGTCGGGCTCGGCCGCGGGATGCGCCAGCACGGGGATCTCGACCCCGAACAGCGGGGAGCGGACCGTGCTGCCGAACAAGGCGGCATACCGCTCGTCGTCGGGGTGGGCGATCAGCGCCACCACGGCGGGGATCAGCTCGGGTCGCGTCGTCTCGATGAACACCGGCTCGCCGGCGCTGCCGTCCGGGGCGGTGCGGTGGAAGGCCACCCGGTGGTACGCGCCGGGGTAGTCGCGCGCCTCGAGCTCGGCCTGGGCAACCGCGGTCTGGAACGTCACGTCCCACAACCCGGGCGCTTCCGACTGGTAGGCCTCGCCGCGAGCCAGGTTGCGCAGGAACGCCTGCTGCGCGGTGGCTCGCGAGTGGTCGTCGATGGTGCGGTAGCTGATGTCCCAGTCGAAGGAGAAGCCCATCCGCCGGAACAGCGACTCGAACGCCTTCTCGTCCTCGACGGTGAGCTCGTCGCAGAGCTCGATGAAGTTCGCGCGCGAGATCGGCTGCTGGTCGGCGGCCTTGAGGCTCTTGACGTCCCCGCGGTGCCGAGGGCTGAACTGGGGGTCGTGCGGCAGCGAGGAGTCGCCGCGCACGCCGTAGAAGTTCTGGACCCGCTTCTCCGTCGGCAGGCCGTTGTCGTCCCACCCGATCGGGTAGAAGACCTCGAACCCAGCCATCCGCTTGTACCGAGCCATGCAGTCGGTGTGCGTGTAGGAGAACACGTGTCCCATGTGCAACGAGCCGGATGCGGTCGGTGGGGGAGTGTCGATCGAGAACACCGCGCCGCGTCCGCGGTCGTGCGCGGCGGCCCGGTCGAAGGCGAAGGTGTTCTGCTCCTGCCAGACGCGTGACCACCGGTCCTCGAGCCCGTCGATCGAGGGCCGTTCGGGGATCGTGGCGGCACGCGGCGTGGAGGGGGCATCGGTCATGGCGTGAATCTTCCCATCCCCGGTGACGTGCTCACCAACCGGTTGTTCGCCTCGGTGCCGTGTTGTGGTTGGGGTCTACGTTCAGGAGGGAGCCCTATGGTGAGGCCATGGAACCCGTGTACACCCCTGTCATCGGGTTCGCCCGCCTGCTGTTCGCCGCCCAAGGCCTGAAGATGACCCTGAGCGGCCTGGACAACGTCCCCAGCACCGGCGGAGCGGTCATGGCCATCAACCACACCGGCTACTTCGACTTCACGTATGCCGGGCTGGCCGGGGTCAAGGCGGGTCGCCTGGTGCGGTTCATGGCCAAGAAGTCGATCTGGTCGAACCCGGTCGCCGGTCCCTTGATGCGAGGCATGCACCACATCCCGGTCGACCGCTCGGCCGGTCAGGAGTCCTACGACCTGGCGTTGGCCGCCCTGCGGGCCGGGGAGATCGTCGGAGTCTTCCCGGAGGCCACCATCTCGCGGTCCTTCGAGCTCAAAGGGTTCAAGACCGGGGCCGTCCGGCTCGCCCAGGACGCGGGAGTTCCGGTCCTGCCCACGACCATCTGGGGATCGCAGCGGGTGTGGACCAAGGGCAAGCCGCGCCGGATGGGTCGTCATGGCTTCCCGCTCCTGATCACGGTCGGGGCCCCGATCACCGTCGGTCCGGACGAGAACGCCGCCGAGGCGACCGACCGGATCAAGGCCGTCATGGCCACCCAGCTGCACGCCGACCAGGACCGTTACCCGGCGTGGCCAGACGCCGAGCGCGACCTGCTGCCCGCCCGGCTGGGTGGCTCGGCGCCCACGTTGGAGGAGGCCGACTCGATGGACTCTGGCGAGCGGCGAAAGCGCGCCCAGGCCTGAGCTGGTCGCGCCCGAGCTGGTCGCGCCTGAGCTGAGCTAGACGGCGTGGCCCAGGTGGGCCATCGCCTGACGCAACAACGCTCCGTGGCCACCGTCCATCTCGCGCAGCAGCGCGGGGTCGGTCGCCTCCTCGGGGGTGAGCCAGGTGAGGTCGAGGGCGTCCTGCTGCGGTTGGCAGTCACCCGCGACCGGCACGACGAACGCCAGCGCGACGGCATGCTGGCGGGGGTCGTGGTACGGGGTGACGCCTGGCGTGGGGAAGTACTCGGCCACCGTGAACGGCTGCGGGCTGGGCGGCAGCTGCGGCAGGCACATCGGCCCGAGGTCCTTCTCGAGGTGACGGATCACCGCATCGCGGACCCGCTCGTGGTAGAGCACCCGGCCTGACACCAGCTCCCGGTTCATGAGGCCATCGGAGGCCCGGAGCAGGAGCCCGACTGCCGTCACGGAGCCGCGTTCGTCGACCCGGACCGGCACGGCGTCGACATAGAGGATGGGCAGCCGCTCTCGTGCCGCGTCGAGCTCCTCGCGGGTCAGCCAGGATTCACTGCGGTGAAGTTCGAGCGGGCTCATGTCCTGTTTCTACCAGTAGACCCGTCCCGGGTTCAGGATCCCCCGAGGGTCGAACAGTGACTTGACCGCCCGTTGACGTTCGATCGACGCCATGCCGACCTCGTCGGGCAGCCATCTCGCCTTGAGCGACCCCACGCCGTGCTCCCCGGTGATGGTGCCTCCCATGGCCAGGGCGACCCCGAGGAGCTCGCCGAACGCGGCCTCGGCGCGCTCGCGACTCGCCTCGTCGAGCGGGTCGAAGAACAAGGACGGGTGCAGGTTGCCGTCGCCCCCGTGACCCGACATGGTCAGCTCGACCCCGGTGCGTCGAGAGATCTCCTGCCCCGCGGCGATCAGTGCGGTGAGCTGACCCACCGGAACGCAGACGTCCTCGACGAAGTGGGTGCCCCGGGCCACCAGGGCCTGATGCAGCGCGCGTCGCCCCGCCAGCAGGGCTTCGCTCTCCTGGGTGTCGTCGGCGACGGCCACCTCGGTGGCCCCGGCCGCCTCGAGCACCACGGCATACCGATGCACATCGTCGGCGGTATGTCCGGCCCGGTCGGACTGGACGATCAAGGCCGCCTCGCAGCCGGGTGGGAAGCCGTAGTCCGCCAGCGCCTGGATGGCCTCGACGCTGGCACCGTCGAGCAGCTCCAGCAGGCACGGCCGGTGCCGTTCGCGACGCAGCGCCACGATCGCGCGACTGGCGGCGTCGAGCGAGTCGAAGGTGGCCAGCGCGGTCAGGGCCGGGTCGGGCGCGGGGACGAGCTTCACCGTGACCTCAGTGACCACCCCCAGGGTCCCTTCCGACCCCACGAACAGTCCCGTGAGGTCAAGGCCCGCCACGCCTTTGGCGGTGCGGTGGCCGGTCTTGATCACCTCACCACCAGGCAGCACCACCTGCAGGGCTCTGACGTAGTCAGCCGTGACGCCGTACTTCACGCAGCACAGCCCACCCGCGTTGGTGGCCACGTTCCCGCCCACCGTGCAGAACGCCGCGGACGCCGGGTCGGGTGGGTAGCAGAGTCCGGCCTCGGCTGCGGCCGCCTTGAGCTGCGCGGTGACGACGCCTGGCCCGACGACCGCCAGCGACTCGAGCGGATCCACGTCGAGCACCTGGTCGAGCCCCTCCAGGTTGAGCACGACCCCGCCTTCGATGGCCACCGCGCCCCCGGCCAGGCCGCTTCGGGCACCTTGGGGCACCACGGGTGTGCGGGTCTGCTGCGCCCAGCGCAGCACCTCGATGACCTCGGCAACGTCGCGCGCGCGGACGACCTCGAAGGTGTCGGGGGCGAGCGCCCCCACGGACTCGTCCACGGCATACCGGGCCTTGACGTCCGGATCGGTCACCCGACGCTCGGCCAACCCGGCTGGAAACCTCGCCAGCGGAATCTCAGTCACCGCCCCACCCTAGGCGCCGCTAGACTGGTGCCACAGGCGTCGACCCGGCCATCACCGGTGAGCCTCCGGAAGAACAGCTCCCACAGGTCGCGTGCGGCCTGCGGAGGCCTACTAGACCCGGACGGGTGGGCCCGTCAGCGCCTGTGGCAAGAGCGGTCGTAGGCCGCGTCGCCCCTCGGCGGCGCGCGTGCGGCAAGCGAGGTGGTACCGCGGTGACGCCGGGAGGTCCCGGTGACGTCGTCCTCGTGCGAGAGCACGCGAGCGATGTGAGGACTGCCGACACCATGGCCTATCCCAAGGTCTCCTTCGACCCGACCGGTTCCAGCGTTGCGGGCGTCCCCGCGTCCCCGCGGTTCCCCGAGATCGAGGAGCGCATCCTCAAGTACTGGGACGAAGACGGGACCTTCCTGGCCTCGGTGGAGAACCGCGCCAGCGGGACGAACGGCGACAACGAGTTCGTCTTCTACGACGGGCCGCCCTTCGCGAACGGTCTGCCGCACTACGGTCACCTGCTGACCGGGTACGTCAAGGACCTCATCCCGCGGTACCAGACCATGCGGGGCCGTCGGGTCGAGCGACGGTTCGGCTGGGACACCCATGGTCTGCCGGCGGAGCTCGAGGCCATGAGCCAGCTCGGGATCAAGACCAAGGACGAGATCCTCGAGCTGGGCATCGAGGCGTTCAACGCCAAGTGCCGCGAGTCGGTGCTCAAGTACACCGCCGAGTGGCGCGAGTACGTCACGCGCCAGGCTCGCTGGGTCGACTTCGACCACGACTACAAGACGCTCAACCCCGACTACATGGAGAGCGTGATCTGGGCGTTCAAGACGCTCCATGACAAGGGCTACGTGTACGAGGGCTTCCGCGTGCTGCCCTACTGCTGGAACGACCAGACACCGCTGTCCAACCACGAGCTGCGGATGGACGACGACGTCTACCAGATGCGTCAGGACCCCGCCGTCACCGTGGGAGTGCGCCTTGAGACCGGCGAGCTCGCGCTGGTCTGGACGACCACGCCGTGGACGCTGCCGGCCAACCTCGCCGTCATGGTGCATCCCGACATCGACTACGTGGTGGTCGAGACGGACGTGCCGACCGGTCGTAGCGAGCGTTACGTGATCGGCGCGCAGCGGCTGGCGTCCTACGCGCGAGACCTCTTCGGCGACCCGCAGGCCGACGTCGAGTCCTTCGTCGTCGAGCGGCTGACCGGGCGCGACCTGCTCGGGCGCAGCTACACGCCGCCGTTCTCGTACTACCTCGGTCATGAGCACGCGCACCGCGTGGTCGAGGCCGACTTCGTCACGACCACCGACGGAACCGGCCTGGTGCACAGCGCAGGCGCCTTCGGTGAGGACGACAAGGTCGTCACCGACCGCGAGGGGATCGAACCGGTCATGCCGGTCGGGCCGGACGGTTGCTTCACGTTCCCCGTCGCGCAGTACGAGGGCATGCTCGTGTTCGACGCGAACCTGCCGATCATCGAGGACCTCAAGGCGGCCACCCGCGGTGACGCCTCGCACGGCGCGGTCACCGAGGGCACGGTGCTGGTCCGGCGGGAGACCTACGACCACTCCTACCCGCACTGCTGGCGTTGCCGGCAGCCGCTGATCTACAAGGCGGTCTCGAGCTGGTTCGTGGAGGTGACCAAGTTCAAGGACCGGATGGTCGAGCTCAACGAGCAGATCGAGTGGGTGCCCGAACACATCAAGCACGGGCAGTTCGGCAAGTGGCTGGACAATGCCCGGGACTGGTCGATCTCGCGAAACCGCTTCTGGGGCAGCCCGATCCCGGTCTGGAAGTCCGACAACCCGGAGTACCCGCGCATCGACGTCTACGGCTCGTTCGCGGAGCTCGAGAAGGATTTCGGAGTCACGGTCGACGACCTGCACCGGCCCTTCATCGACCGGCTCACGCGCCCGAACCCGGATGACCCGACGGGGCAGTCGACGATGCGTCGCGTCGAGGACGTCCTGGACGTGTGGTTCGACTCCGGGTCGATGTCCTTCGCGCAGGTGCACTACCCGTTCGAGAACGCGGAATGGTTCGACCACCACTTCCCGGGCGACTTCATCGTCGAGTACATCGGCCAGACCCGCGGCTGGTTCTATACCCTGCACGTCCTGGCGACCGCGCTCTTCGACCGTCCCGCGTTCTCGGCCTGCGTCTCGCATGGCATAGTGCTCGGCTCCGACGGTCAGAAGATGTCGAAGTCGCTGCGCAACTACCCTGACGTGCGCGAGGTGTTCGACCGCGACGGGGCCGACGCGATGCGCTGGTTCCTCATGTCGAGCCCGATCCTGCGCGGTGGCAACCTCGTGGTCACCGAACAGGGGATCCGCGACGGGGTGCGTCAGGTGATCATCCCGCTGTGGAACACCTGGTACTTCTTCTCGTTGTACGCCAACGCCTACGCCGGGGCAGGACCTGACGGAGGAAGCTACGAAGCGAAGTGGTCGACGTCGTCGACGGACACGCTCGACCGCTACCTGCTGGCCAAGCTCGGTCAGTACGTCCAGACGATGCAGGACCAGCTCGACGGCTACGAGGTCGCCAGCGCCTGCGAGACCACTCGCGGCTTCCTCGACCTGCTGACCAACTGGTACGTGCGCCGTTCGCGTGAGCGGTTCTGGGACACCGGTGCGGGGTCCGGGGCCGAGCAGGCGTTCGACACGCTCTACACCGCCCTCGAGGTGGTATGCCGCGTCGCGGCACCGTTGCTGCCCCTGCTCACCGAGGAGATCTGGCGCGGCCTGACCGGGAGCCGGTCGGTGCACTTGGCGGACTGGCCGGACGCATCGGACCTGCCCAGTGACGCTGCGCTCGTCGCCGGGATGGACCGGGCTCGCGAGATCTGTTCCACTGCTTCGTCGTTGCGCAAGGCGAACGGCCTGCGGGTGCGACTGCCGTTGCAGGATCTCACCGTGGTGACGGCGAATGCGGCATCGTTGCAGGACTTCGGCGCGATCATCGCCGACGAGGTCAACGTGCGTACGGTCACCCTGCGTGACCTCAGTGAGGCCAGCGAGTCGGACTTCGGGGTCTCGCTGCGGCTGACCGTCAACGCCCGCGCGGCCGGCCCGCGGTTGGGTCGCGATGTCCAACAGGCCATCAAGGGCTCCAAGTCGGGCGACTGGTCCGTCGGTGAGGACGGTTCGGTGCGGGCCGGCGGTTTGGACCTCGTCGAGGGCGAGTACTCGCTCGAGACGGTCGTCGACGCCGCAAAGCAGGGCAGCTCCACGGCGACCGCCATGTTGCCCGGTGGCGGGTTCGTCGTGCTGAACACCGAGGTCACTGCTGAGCTGGCTCAGGAGGGGCTCGCGCGCGACATCGTCCGGGCCGTACAGCAGGCCCGCCGCGACGCGGGGCTCGACGTCTCCGACCGGATCAGCCTCACCGTGACCGGCGGCGACGACGTCTGGCAGGCCACGATCGCGCACCAGTCCCTGATCATGGAGGAGACGTTGGCGACGCAGTTCGGCTCCGCGGGTCAGCTCGAGGCACTGCCATCGCGGTCTGACGTCGCTGAGGCGACCGTGGGCGACGGCCAGCCGGTGCGGATCAAGGTGATGAAGCTCTGACGCGCGGCCTGTCTGGGACGTGGTGGTCCGGCACGAACTCGACGTCACGGGCTCGCATCGGACCACCGCTCGGGCTGGCATAGGGCGGGGACTCCTCGGGGTGGGGATCCCCGTCAGCGGGCACTGCCAGCTCGGCACGGTCTGGCGGCCCGAGGCGCAGTCCGTAGCGGTTCGTCACCCGGAGCTGTCCGGGCCGGGTTGGGTCGCCGCTGATGGTGACGTCGCCTCGATGATGCGCGTCGTGATGGAACGGGCAGAGGCTCACCTGACGGTCGTAGTCCGTGGCGCCGCCGTCGGCCCAATGGTCGAGGTGATGGATCTCGACGAACCGCCTGGCGGCGCAGCCGGGGAAGCGGCAGCCGCGGTCGCGGTCCTCGATGAGGCGCCGGGTCCGGGGGGGAACGATGCGCTGGTTGCGGCCCACGCTGACGGGTCGGCCCTGGGTCTCCCACAATGGCTGCACTATGCCGTCACAGCCGAACCGTGCGGCCGTGGCTGGCGTGATGGCGCCACCACCGCCGACCCAGGCGCCGTCGGTGCTGAGATGGACGTACACGCGGTAGTGGGCCGCGCGACTCGTCGACTCGATCGACGCGAGCGATCGCTGCGCCATCTCCGCAACTGCATCGGCATACGAGGGGCTCGTGCCGGTCGCCCCAGAGGCGGTGAAGAGCGCGTCCTTGGCCTCCTTCACTGCTTGCTCGACGAGGGCACCGACCTCGGCGGGCGCGCAGTAGCGCAGGTGGAACCGGCCAACCTCGTCGTAGTGCATCGTGAGATCTGGCTTGGCGGCCGCCTGGTCGGCCCGGTCGTGCTGGGTGGCCGGCACGGCGGGGGAGTCGACGAACACCGACCTCGACAAGGCCTGGCGGAGCTGGGGAACGGCGGCGCTCCGTGCGAAGCGGGCCATGCCCCCCTGGTGGTCGGCCCGAGCGTGGCGCGCCAGTACGGCAGCCTGGTCCACGGACAGCTCACCGGCGGCCAGGGCGTCAGCTGCGTCTGGCAGCCCGTCGCGCCGTCGAGCGATGCGTACGACGTCAGCGGCCCTGGCGGGGGAGAGTCCGGCACGGACCACGAGCCAGTGTTCCGGGGACCGGAATCCGCCGTCGCCCCAGTAGCCACCCTCGAGGAGGCCGGCAGCGAGCTCGACCAGCGCGCCATGCGCCCGGTTGAGCTGGCCCGCGATCACAGCTGCGCGATCCCAGAGCGCAGAAGTCGTCGCCTCGTGGGCAGTCGCAGGACTCAAAGACATCCTCGAATCGTACAGATGTTCGAATTGGGCGGCCCTGCTTGTCCACAGGTCCGGGGGCGCGGACCGCTAGGGGATGATTGACCCCATGCCCCCTGCTCCCGATGCCGCCCAGCGCGAGGCCGCGCGAAACCTCGAGGTGCTCAAGCGGATGCGCGAAGCCGAAGAGGCCATCGTCGCCCGCGCGCCCGAGCACGACCTGCAACCCAGCCTCGACCGGATCCAGGCGGTTATGGAACTGCTCGGCGACCCCCAGCGCACCTTCCCCGTCATCCACCTCACAGGGACCAACGGCAAGACCTCGACGACGAGGATCGTCGACTCGCTGCTATGCGAGCTAGGACTGCGGACGGGCCGGTTCACCTCGCCCCACCTGCACAGCCTGCGCGAGCGGATCGCGTTCTCCGGGGAGCCGATCAGCCCCGAGAAGTTCCTGGACGCCTACGACGAGGTGATGCCGTTCGTCGACCTGGTGGATGCCCGCTCGCTCGCCGATGGCGGCCCGCGGATGACCTACTTCGAGGTGCTGGTCGCCATTGCCTATGCCGCCTTCGCGGACGCTCCCGTCGACGTCGCCGTGGTTGAGGTGGGTCTCGGCGGCAGCTGGGATGCCACCAACGTCGCCGACGGCTTGGTCGCCGTGGTGACGCCTATTGCCCTGGACCACCAGCACTTCCTGGGTCATGACGTGGAGTCCATCGCGACCGAGAAGTCGGGCATCATCAAGGCGGACGCGCTTGCGGTCATCGCGGTCCAGGAGCCGGAGGTGGCCCAGATCCTGCGGGACAGGGCCACTGACGTCGGCGCCCGGATCGCCTTTGAGGGCAACGACTTCGGGCTTCTGGCCCGCGAGGTTGCCGTGGGTGGTCAGCAGATCGCCATCCGCGGGCTGGCGGGCGAGTACGAGGAGATCCTGCTGCCGCTGCACGGGCTGCACCAGGCGCACAACACGGTGCTGGCCGTCGCCGCAGTCGAGGCGTTCCTGGGCGGCGCCGAGCAGCGACTGGACCCCGACGTCGTGCGTGCCGCACTGGCGGCGGTGACCTCGCCGGGGCGGCTGGAGATCGTCCGACGCTCGCCGACCGTCATCGTCGACGCCGCGCACAACCCGGCCGGCGCACTGGCGCTGCGAGACGCGCTCGAGGACTCCTTCGCCTTTGCCCGGATGGTGGGGGTCATCGCGATCCTCAAGGACAAGGACGCCACCGAGATGCTCGAGATCCTCGAACCAGTGCTCGACCACGTGGTCGTCTCAAGGACGACGTCCCCACGGGCCATGCGTCCCGACGACCTGGGCGAGCTGGCGAGAGAAATCTTCGGCGAGAACCGCGTGACCGTGGTCCAGGACCTGCCCGACGCCCTGGACGAGGCGGCGGGCCTCGCCGACGAGGGCGGCCTGGGCGGGGGCGTGCTCGCCACCGGGTCGGTCACCACCGCCGCCGAGGTCCGCATGCTGCTCGGCGTGAGTGAGGTCTAGCGGCTGGGGCTAGTGCTTGCCCAGCTGGCCGATGTCGAGGTGCGACTTCGCGTCGGACTTCGCGGCCTTGTCGGCCCGCTTTTCCTTGATGGTCTTGCCGGCCTTCTTGGACAGGTGTTGCCGGGGTGACTTATCCGTCATGGCTGGTTCCCTTGGTCGGAAGCCTGGGTGGCTCCGTACCCGACGGTACTCCTGGCGGAGCACGGCATACGCTCATTGCATGCCCGGCAAGCTGGTCGTCTTCATCATCGTCGTGGCGGTCGCCTTCTGGCTGCTCACCAAGTTCCGCGACTCCGGGCGCGGCCGACGGTGAAGGGCGTGGTCTTCTACGGCTCGCTGGGGAAGTTCACCTGGCGGATGCTGGCCACCGTGCTCGCCGGGCAGGGGATCGTCGTCTTCCTCGGGGCGCTCGTGGCCCGTGGGCTGGCCCACGCCAGTGGCGACGACCGCGGCGGGACCTGGCTCTGGGTCGGCATCGGCCTTGCCGTGTTGTGCTTCCTGGCCGCCGGGCTGATGCGCAGGCCCTGGGGGGTGACGCTCGGCTGGCTGATCCAGCTGGCCACCTTCGTGGCGGCCCTGGTGGTTCCGGCGATGGTGGTGGTCGGCATTCTCTTCCTGGTCCTCTGGGTCGGCTCCTTGGTGCTCTGCCGCCGCGTGGAGGACCAGGTGGCCGCGCGCGGGCGCACCCCCGACGCTGGGTAGGCTGACCGGCGTGACGACACAGATCGAGCGTTCTCTGGTCCTGGTCAAGCCCGACGGGTTCGCCCGCGGCCTCACCGGCGAGGTGCTGCGCCGCATCGAGTCCAAGGGCTACGGCCTGGTTGCCCTCGCGGTGACCACGCCGAACCGCGAGCAGCTGGCCGAGCACTACGCCGAGCACGAGGGCAAGCCCTTCTACGAGCCGCTCGTGGAGTTCATGAGCAGCGGTCCCGTGGCGGCCGTGGTCATCGAGGGTGACCGCTGCATCGCGGGGTTCCGCGCGCTGGCTGGGGCGACCGACCCGACCGCGGCCCTGCCCGGGACGATCCGTGGCGACCTCGGCCGCGACTGGGGTCTGAAGGTCCAGCAGAACATCGTGCACGGGTCGGACTCTGCCGAGTCCGCCGAGCGCGAGATCGGTATCTGGTTCCCCAGCCTCTGAGCTAGAGCCAGCTCTGACCCTCAGGCGGTCTCGAGGTCGTCGAGCCCGCTGATCACCACTTCCAGGAGCGCGGCGAGATCGCCGCGCTCCTGTGCTGTCAGCGGCGCCAGGGTGTCCGACTCCACGACGTTGGCCTCGCGGACCGCCGCCTCGAAGAGCTCCCACCCCTTGTCGGTGAGCTCGACGAGCACGCGGGTGCGGTTGGCCTGGTCGGGGGAGCGACGCAGCAGGCCGCGCTCGGCCATCCGGTCGAGACGGTGGGTCATCGAGGACGGTGCGATGTTCGTGACGTCGGCCAACCGGCTGGGCGTCACGGGCTCGTCGCCGGCGGTGGCGAGATGCGCCAGTACGGACCACTCGCCGTGCGAGATGTCAAGGTCGGCGAGCTGACGGTTGTACCACTGGTCGAGCTTGCGGGTCAGTGAGAAGACCGCGGTGATGACGCGTTGGACGGACTCCTCGCCTCCGGCGGCGACGTATGCCGCGACGGCATCTTGGTACTGCTGCTGGACGCTGGGCTTGCGCCGGGCACGAGGCATGGCGTCATCTTCGCATGGTAAGATTTCGAAATCGAAATATTCGAACACGAAGAATTGTTGATCCCATCATGCGTGCCCGTCTGCTCATCCTCGCCTCCGCCGTAGCCATGCTCGGTTGGGGCGCCGTGCTGCCCTACCAGTTCGCCTATGCCGCCACGACTCGCGGCTGGGGCGCCCTGGTGGCGGCGGCGGCGTCCAGCCTCTTCTCGCTCGGAGCGCTGCTCGCCGCCCCGCTCGGTGGCAGGCTCGCGGACCGGGTCTCACCGGTCCTGGTGGCGGTGGTCTCCAAGCTGGTCGCTGCCGCTGGCGTCGCGTGGCTGATCTGGGCGGACGGCCCGGTGACGTTCCTGCTGGGGATGTTCGTGTTCGGCCTGGGGATCACCGGTGCCGCCCCGGCCCAGTCAGTCCTCGTCCTGCGCTGGGTGGGGGGCGCGGACCGGCGCAGGATCTTCGCGTGGCAGTTCACCGGGCAGGCGCTCGGCATGGCGGTGGGGGCGTTCGCCGCCGGCTACGTCGTCGACCTGAGCCGCAGCGACGGGATGTGGCCGGGCTTTGCCGCCGCGGCGCTCGGCTTCCTGGCCTCGGCAGCCCTGCTGGTGGTGGCGGGCCAGCCTCGCTGGGCCGTCGCGCCGGTCGAGGCCTCTCCTGAGCCGGATCACCTGGCCCGCGAGGCGCCTCAGCCGCTGGGTCTGGGGACGGCGAGCCCGCGCGACTCCTTGCGCGCCATCTGGGCAGTCCCGGCGCTGCGCTGGACCGCGCTGATCACGGTCACGCTCGCGCTCGGTTTCTATGCCCAGTTCGAGTCGGGGCTGCCTGCCTATGCGCTGGAGATCCTGCATGTCAGCGCCTCGACCATCGGGCTCGCCGCCGCCGTGAACTGCGTGGTCATCATCATCCTGCAGATGCTCGTGGTGCGGATGACCGCGCGCCGCGGCGGCGCCAGCCTGCTCATGCTCGTCGGCGCCATCTGGACCGCCGCCTGGATCGTGCTCGCCACCGCCTCGCTGGTGCCCTCTGTGGCCGGCGTGCTGTTCGTCTCGAGCTTCGGCATCTTCGCCGTCGGCGAGACGATGTATGCGCCCATCCTCAACCCGCTCACCGCCAGCCTGGCCCCCAGCGGGCTGGTCGGCACGACCCTGGGACTGTTCACCGCGCTGCAGACGGGCTTCTCGGCGGTGGGCCCGCTCGTCGCGGGGATCATCCTGGGGGCCGGTTTCGGCAGCCTCTTCATCGGGCTCCACATCGCCATCAGCCTGGTCGCCGTGGTCGCCGCCTGGCGCCTTCGCACCTCCATGCGCACGATGCGGCCCACCCGGCCCGCCACCGTCGAGGCGGCGCTCGCGGCCTAGTTCGCGACACTCCGCCGGGCAGCCGGGTCGGGGCGCGGCTCGCGCGTAGCATCGCCGTCGTGCGCGCTGGTGGGTCTCGTCGAGGATGGCTGTCGCTCGGACGAGACCTCGCGATCGACCTCGGCACGGCGAACACGCTGGTTTACGAGCGGGGCCGCGGAGTCGTCCTGGACGAGCCGTCCGTGGTGGCGCTGGACGCCGCGTCGGGCCGGCTGGTGGCTGCCGGCAGCGCGGCCAAGGAGATGCTCGGTCGCACCCCTGGCCATGTCCGCGCCGTTCGCCCACTCAAGGACGGCGTGATCTCGGACGCCGATGTCACCGAGCGGATGCTGCGCTACTTCGTCGACCAGGTGCGGCCGTCGCGCCTGGTCCGCCCCCGCATCGTCGTCTGCGTGCCCAGCGAGGTGACCGGGGTGGAACGCCGGGCCCTCGAAGATGCCGCCGTCCGGTGTGGCGCGCGCCGGGTCTACGTCATCGAGGAGCCCATGGCCGCCGCGATCGGGGCCGACCTGCCGGTCAACGAGACGGCCGCGTCGATGGTCGTCGACATCGGTGGTGGCACCACGGACGTCGCGGTGATCAGCCTGGGCGGCATCGTGACGTCCCGGTCGACCCGGGTGGGCGGAGACGAGATCGACGACGCGCTCGTGTCCCACATCAAGACTGAGTACTCGCTACTGGTGGGGGAGCGCACGGCGGAGGACGTCAAGGTCGTGGCGGGATCCGCGTTTCCGCTGCGCGAGGAGACCACGACCCGGATCCGCGGACGCGACCTGGTGACCGGCCTGCCTAAGACCGTCACGATCTCGAGCCAGGAGGTCCGCCGGGCCATCGAGGGCCCGGTGCTGCAGATGGTGGAGCTCGTCCGGGCCACCCTGGACGTCTGCCCGCCGGAGCTGGCGGGGGACATCCTCGACCGTGGCATCACCCTCACCGGTGGCGGAGCCCTGTTGCGCGGCCTCGACGAGCGGCTGCGACACGAGCTCGGGGTTCCGGTCCGGGTCGCGGACGACCCGCTGCGTGCCGTGGTCCGCGGATCCGGCCGGTGTATCGAGGAGTTCTCCACGCTCGAACGGGTCCTCGTGGACTCCCATCGCTTCTGATGCCGTCGCTCTCACGGTCATCCCTCTCACGGTCGTCGCTGCCGGGGCGTCGCCCTCGCCGGGGCCTGGGTCTGGTGCTGTTGGCCCTCACCGTGGGCGTCCTGGTGGTGGACCACGCCGAACAAGCCACGCAGGGTGGCGTCGGCGGGTCAGGGGTGGGTGGGTTGCGCACTGCCGGGGAGACAGTGTTCGGTCCCCTCGAGCGGCTCGTGACGCCGGGGCCGTCGCTCCACTCGCTGCTCTCGGCGCCGGCGCTCAGCGGTGCCCGGATCCTTCCCGCTCGCGTGGTCGCCGTGGACCGTCAGGGGGCCGGTGGCCCCGAGCGGGTGACGCTCGACGTGGGTTCACGGGACGGCGTGCGCACCAACCAATGTGTCGTCAACGCAGCTGGCCTGGTCGGGCGGGTGGTGTCGGTCGGGCCCTGGACGGCTGACGTAGCCCTGATGGGGAGTGACGAGGTGGTCGCCGGGGTTCGGGTGGGTCGTGCGGGCACGCTCGGTTCGGTGGCCTCGGGTGCCACCGGTGCCGCCCGACGACCGGCCGGGCTTGTCACTCTCACCCTGGTCCAGCGGGGAACGGTCCGGGTGGGCGACGCGGTGACGACGTTGGGCAGTGTCGGGGGCTCGCCCTATCCACCGGGACTGCCCGTCGGGACGGTGACGAGCGTCGATGCGTCACCCGGCGACCTTGCCCCGACCGCGGCGGTGCGCCCAGCGGTGGACGTGACCACGGTGGATGCCGTTGGAGTCCTCATCCAGGCCCCGCGGACCAGTCCTCGACCCGCGGTGACGGCAGGCGGCTGACGATGTCTGCCCGCCTCCCTGCGACGGCCCTGCGCGGCGTCCTGCTGGTCCTGGCCGCCCTGCTGTCGGTCAGCACCTGGGGACGCGGAGTAGCCGTGGTTCCCGACCTGGTGCTGCCCATCGTCGTGGCCGGAGCCCTGCTCACCGGGCCTTCGGGGGGCGCCCTGCTGGGCCTGGGCGCCGGGTGGGTGGTGGACCTCATGCCTCCGGGCGCGCACGTCCTGGGGACGAACGCCCTGCTGTATGCCGCGGCAGGACTGCTCGCCGGGGCCGCCCGGCGCGAGGGGCCGGCGCCCTGGGGCTGGGTGGCCGCGGTCGGGGTCGCCGGCACCGCCGTTCTGACCGCTGGCCGCATCGTGGTGGGACTGCTCTCCGGGGTGACGCTGGCGTGGTCGGCCACCGGCCTGCGGGCGCTACTGACGGCACTGCTGTGCGGGCTGGTCGTCCCGGGACTGGTTCGCCTCGAGCAGTGGCTGGTCCGCCGGAGGGCGTGGTGACCGGTCGTCGCGACGGGCTGCGGGCCGGCTCTTCCCGGTTGTGGGTGTTGGGCCTGGTTGTCCTCGCCCTCATCGGCACCCTCGTGGGCCGGCTGGGGCAGGTGCAGGTCCGCGACCACGCGGCATACGAACGGGCGGCTGCCACCCTGAACACCCGCACCACGGCCCAGCCGGCCCTGCGCGGACGCATCCTGGACCGCAACGGAGTCCCGTTGGTGGACAACACCGCTCAGACGGTGGTGACGGTCGACAGAAAGGTGCTGGCCGACGCCAAGGACGGCGGACGCGCCCTGGTGGCTCGGGTGGCGATGGTGCTGGGGGTGCCCTTCGACCGGCTGTGGGCCAGGACCTCTCTGTGTGGCACCCCGGGCGCCCCTCCCGCGCCCGCCTGCTGGGGTGGATCCGCGTATGTCCCGGTGCCGCTGCTCGTCGGAGCGGATCCGCGCCGGGCGCTCAGCCTGCTGGAGCGTCCCGACCTGTACCCGGGGATCGACGTGGCGGCGGCACCGGTGCGGGAGTACCCCGAGAAACGGACGGTCAACGCAGCCCAGGTGCTGGGCTATCTGGCGCCGGCCACGGCACGGGACGTCGCCGCGGCCCACGGCCAGGTGGGTGACCTCGACCTCGTGGGGCGGACCGGTCTGGAGAAGCAGTACGAGCAGCAGCTTCGCGGTACCCCAGGGCGCACGACCGTCGCCGTCGACCCCCGTGGGGTGGTGACCCGGGTGCTGTCACGCGTCGCGCCGGTGCCGGGGCGTGACCTGGTCACCACCTTGGACGTCCGGGTGCAGGCTGCCGCCGAGTCGGCGCTGCGGCGGGCGGTGGCAGCTGCGCGTCGGCGCGGGCATCGGGCCGACGGGGCGGCCGCGGTGGTCCTGGACATCACGACCGGTGGGGTGCTCGCCTCGGCCAGCTACCCCACGTACGACCCGGACGTGTGGACCGGGGGGATCGGTGCGCAGGCCCTGGCGACCCTGGTCGCGCCGGCGTCGGGCCAGCCCCTGGTCAACCGCGTCACCTCCGCCGTCTATCCGCCCGCCTCGACGTTCAAGGTGGTCAGCCTGCCGGCGGCGGTCCGAGCAGGGAACTCCCTGTCCGGGACGTACGACTGCGCTAGCAGCTACCGGATCGGCAACCGTACGTTCGCCAACTACGAGTCGCACGCCTACGGTCCCATCTCGCTGACCAAGGCCATCGAGGTCTCCTGCGACACGATCTTCTATGACTTCGCCTACCGGTCGTGGCTGGCCCAGGGAGGTCTCGCAGCGCCGTCGGACGTGAACGACCCCTTCGTGGCTATGGCCCACGCCTTCGGACTCGGTGCCGACACCGGCATCGACCTGCCGGGCGAGCGCAGCGGTCGCGTCCCCGACCGCGCGTGGAAGCGCCAGACGTGGGCTGCCACCCGTACCGACACCTGCCGCCGGGCCAGCACGGGCTATCCGGAGGTCGCCCGCACGGACCCGCCGCGCGCGGCATACCTCAAGGCTTTGGCGGTGGAGAACTGTCGCAGCGGCTTCGAGTTTCGTGCCGGAGACGCGGCGAACTTCGCTATCGGCCAAGGCGACATCGGGGTGACGCCGCTCCAGATGGCCCGGGCCTACGCGGCCATCGCGAACGGTGGGGTCCTGGTGACGCCACACGTGGCCAGGGGCTTGCGGCCACCGGGCGGTTCGTTCCAGCCGGTGGCGCCGGGACCGACCGCCTCCGTCGCCTTTCCGGCGGGGGTGCTGCCCTTCCTGCACCAGGCGCTCCAGGGAGTCGTCAGCCGCGGAACGGCAGCAGGCGCCTTCACGGGTTTTCCGCTGGCCCGGTGGCCGGTCGCGGGCAAGACCGGCACCGCCGAGGCGTTCGGGTCACAGGACTCCGCGTGGTTCCTCTCCTACGCCCCGGCGACGAAGCCCCGGTATGCCGTGGCCGTGGTGATCTCGCAGGCCGGGACCGGGGGAGAGGCGGCTGCCCCCGCCGCCCGACAGATCTACGACGTGCTGCGCACGCTGCCCTGAGCTGGGCGCTGCGGTTGGGGCACCGAGGTCGGGTGGGGTGGCCGTCGGGCAGTCAGTAGGCTGCCCTTCATGGCTGACTTCGATGTTGTCGTCCTCGGTGCTGGTCCCGGTGGGTACGTCGCCGCGATCAGGGCTTCGCAGCTCGGGCTGCGCGCCGCAGTGGTGGAGTCCAAGTACTGGGGTGGGGTCTGCCTCAACGTCGGCTGCATTCCCTCGAAGGCATTGCTGCGCAACGCCGAGCTGTCGCACATCCTGACCCACGAGAAGGACAACTTCGGGATCGAGGGCGACGCGACGATGTCGTTCAAGCCCACGCATGCCCGGTCTCGTGCGGTGTCCGCAGGCATCGTCAAGGGCGTGCACTTCCTCATGAAGAAGAACAAGATCACCGAGATCGACGGGTGGGGCACGCTGACCAGCCCGACCTCGATGGACGTCG
>DASYGI010000224.1:0-14314 GCA_035999925.1 Pedococcus sp. | reverse complement strand
GGGTGCACAGCACATCGCACTTCGGCCCTGTGGCCGAGGCTTCAGAACATTGGCCCCTCCACCGATCCGAATGCTCGCCGTTCTGGCGGAGCGGGGCCCAACCCCGGTCCACGTCCACCACCGCGCGGTAGCGCATCGCCGCCCTTCGACCCCAAGCCTGACCCCACGCGACAGGCCGCTAGGACGTCGTTAAGGACCCTGCCGTAGCCGGGCCCCTCCCCCCCGCACCGGTCGAAGCATCAAGCCCGCCCTGGTCCGGCTGCGGATGCGCCGGACCGAAACGGCCTCACGAACGCCAACGCGCCGCCGCGGCGTCCCAGGGCTCAGGTCCGCATTCACAGTGCGTCACGACTTGGGACATGCGGGTCATGACATGCGGGTCATTCAGAGGCTTCGGATGCCTGTCACATAACTGTCACACAACGTGTACGCGACGGTGCCGAAGTATGCCGACCCATTCGAACACCAACACCGAGGGGCGGAGATGCCGACCGTGTCCCCAACTGCCCCTAACATGGCGTTGACCTGCAGCAACGCGGGTCAACGAACTACTTCAGGAGCTGACGTGCCATCACGACGCGCTGGATCTGGTTGGTGCCTTCGTAGATCTGGGTGATCTTGGCGTCTCGCATCATCCGCTCCACCGGGAAGTCGCGGACGTACCCCGCGCCACCGAGCAGCTGGACCGCATCGGTCGTCACCTGCATGGCCACGTCCGAGGCGTAGCACTTGGCGGCCGCGCCGAAGAACGGCAGGTCCTTGTCGCCCCGCTCGGACTTGGCTGCCGCGGCATACACCATCTGACGTGCGGCCTCGACCGCCATCGCCATGTCGGCGAGCATGAACTGGATCCCTTGGAAGTCACCCACGGCCTGGCCGAACTGCTTGCGTTCCTTGACATAGCCGACCGCGAAGTCCAGGGCGCCCTGGGCGATGCCGACGGCCTGGGCACCGATCGTGACGCGGGTGTGGTCCAGGGTTCGCAAAGCGATCTTAAGGCCCTCGCCGACCTCCCCCACGACCCGGTCCTGCGGCAGGCGGACGTTCTCGAAGTACAGCTCGCGGGTGGGACTGCCCTTGATGCCGAGCTTGCGTTCCTTCTCTCCGAAGGTGAACCCGGCATCGGACTTCTCCACGACGAAGGCCGTGACGTTGTTGCCACGACGGCCCTCGGGGTCGGTCACGGCCAGCACCGTGTAGAACTCGGACACGCCGGCGTTGGTGATCCACGACTTCTGGCCGTTCAGCACCCAGCTGCCATCTGCCGGGTCCTGGCGGGCTCGGGTCTTCATCGCTGCGGTGTCCGAGCCGGCCTCACGCTCGGACAGGCCATAGGAGAACGTCGTGCGGCCCTCGGCGAGCGGGGTGAGGTAGCGGCGTTTGACGTCGTCGTTCGCGGCCAGGATCAGCGGCATGGAGCCGAGCTTGTTGACCGCGGGGATGAGCGACGCCGACGCGTCGACCCGGGCGATCTCCTCGATGACGATGCACGTCGCGAGCGCGTCGGCGCCAACCCCACCGAACTCCTCCGGGACATGCGGTGCGAAGAAGTCGGACGCCACCAGAGCGTCGTGTGCCTCCTGGGGGTACCTGGCCTCCTCGTCGACCGCCGCCGCATAGGGCGCGATCTTGTCCTGCGCCACGGCGCGGACGGCCTCGCGAAGGCCCTCGTGGTCCTCGGAGATCTTGAACAGGTCGAAGGAGGCGTTCGCAGCGGTCACGGAAGCAAAGGTTACCTTCGGGTATGCCGCCCGGCGCCGGCTGTGGCGTGTGGTGCCGGACACGTCCGGGGGACCTCGATATCGGGTGTCTCATCCGGTTTGCCCCCATGTACGCGCCCGGAGTGGTAAGCATCTCCCGACATCCGGCGATCGGCGCCGGCCATTGCAGGGGGTTTGCCACCAGATGACCACGTTCCTCCACACCCGTCGACGGGCCACCGTCGCGGCGACCGCCACCCTGGCTCTGGGCGTGGCCCTTGGCGCCGGGTCCACCGCCCAAGCCGCGAGCCGCGCCACGGGCAGCCCGGTCAACCTCAAGACCGGCGCGGTGAACGACATGATCGCCAGCGCCGCCAAGCGCGCCCTGGGTGGCCCCGCAACCGGGCAGCTCGCGGTGTCCGCAGCCGCCGTCTCCGCCGCACACCGACCGGGTCGAGCGGACCGGCCCACCGCCGGGATTCCCGGCGTGACCCGAACGACCCCGCTGGCACCGATGACGTCGACGACACTCGCGAAGCCTCAGGCCTCGACGACATCGGCCGGCGGCTCTGCCTCGCGCACCCCCCTGACCACCACCGCACCGACCTGCACCCAGCTCGCGGGAGACGTCACTCCCACCAACGACCGGGTGTGGGTGCACTGGGCCGATGTCGGACTGCCGAGCTACACGATCCTGCGCATGCGGGAGGGCGGCGCCTGGACACAGATCCACGTCGCCCAGGCGGGTGAGACGTCGTACCTCGACCTCGGCGTGAACCCTCGCAGCTGGTTCAGCTACCGGATCACCGGCAACGGCGTGGACTGCGCGCTGAACGGGATCAGCATGGCCACGAGCGACGACTGGGGCTATCCGGACGCCGTCTGGGGCGCGTCGAGCTCGGGACAGGGGTCCGGTTCCCTGGCCATGCAGGACGTGTTCTCTCAAGCCATGCCCAGCACTCAGACCGGGATGGACCCGGCCTTCTCCCCGGACGGCCGCCGGATGATCGTGGCCAACAGCCCGGATGGCGTGAGCTGGACCATGGACATCCTGCGGGTCAACCCCCAGAGCGGGGACCAGCGGATCCTGCGGGTGGCCATGCCTGCGGGATCGGCCGGGGCTGAGCCCGCCTGGTCCCCCGACGGGCGTTCGGTCGTCTACACCAGGTACCAGATCGACCCCACGACCCACCAGGCCACCGCATCGCAGCTGTGGCGGCTCGACGCACAGACCGGCGCGACCGCGCTGGTGCCCGGCTCGGACGGCCTGCTCCAGGCGGACTGGCGGTCCGCCAGCACGTTCGTCGCCGCCGGCCTGACCCAGGGGTCGGGGCTGTACCTGCTCCCCACTGCCGGAGGCACCGCCACGCCAGTGGCTGGCACCGCCAACGCGGGCGACCCTCGGCGCGCCCCCAATGGCCGGATCTGGTTCACCGAGGGCGATGGTACGAACTACTCCATCCGGTACATCTCCCCCACGGCAGGAGACCCGGTCACGACGTACAAGTCGAGCACGACCGACTACTACGAACGGACCCGGATCGCGCCCGACGGCACCCTGTTCGTCGAGGACGTCAACGAGGACCCCACGAGCTCCAGCTACCACACGTTCACCGTCCTCGCGGACCACTTCGACTCGGCCGGGCTGCAGACCACCACCATCGGCGCGTCGGTGAACGGCAGCCTGTCGGGCTTCAACGGCTACGACATCCGTCAGCCGAAGTCCAAGGGAACCTCCGACTTCGTCGGCAGCGCCGGGTCGGACATCATCGCCCGCGACTCCACGGGGACCTTGTGGGCCTACCCGAGCACCCCTAGCTCCTTCGCGGGAACGCGGGTACGAATCGGCTCTGGGTGGAACGTCTTCAACACCGTGCTCGCTGCGGGCGACCTCAACGGCGACAACCGCGCGGACCTGCTCGCCAGAGACGCGCAGGGCAACCTGTGGCGCTACGACGGTCTGGGCGGCGGGTACTTCGCCGGCCGGGTGCGGGTCGGCACCGGCTGGAACGGCTACCTGATGCTCGCGCCTGGCGACTTCAATGGTGACGGCATAGCCGACCTGCTGTCCCGCGATCCCAGTGGCAACCTCTGGCTGTACCCGGGCACCGGGCTGGGCACGCTCGGCAGCCGGGTCAGGGTCGGGGTCGGCTGGCAGGTCATGACCGCGATCGAGGCAGTCGGTGACTTCAACCTCGACAACCACTCGGACCTGGTCGCTCGCGACAGCAGCGGGAGGCTGTGGCTCTACCCGGGCAACGGCGTGGGTGGCTTCGGCTCCCGTCGACAGGTCGGCAGCGGGTGGAACGTCTTCAACGCCCTCGCCGGGCCGGAGCTGCTGGGTACCAACCCGGTGGTCTATGCCCGGCTGGGAGACGGACGGCTGCTGGCGTACGTCGTCGTCGGCGACGGCCACTTCGACGGCTCCCAGGTGTACGTGGTGGGGACGGGCTGGAGCTCGTACCTGATCACCTCATGACTGAGGGTCGGTACTGAACGACTGAAAATGAACGACTGAACGCCAGCGAGGGCTGGGGCTACGGCCCCAGCCCTCGCTGGCGTTTCGAGCGACTGTCGGTTCAGCTCATCCAGCTCATCCAGCCGGCCAGCCGCTTCAGGTGGGTCAGCGGCGGTTGGCCAGGTGCCAGAGGTGGCCGTGCTCCTGACGGTCGACCAGCTCGGGCATGACGTCGCGTTCGAACTGGGCGATGCCGGTGGTGTCGTACGCCGCCTCGGAGAAGTTGAGGATCGCGTACGTCATGCCCAGCTTCTCCAGGCCCTGGAGGTTCTGCAGGATCTGCTCCGGAGTGCCCACGGCAGGTCCGCGCCGGTACTCCTCGATCAGCGAGGTCACCCGAGCCTCGGGCACGCCGGCACCGAGGGCCCGGTCCCGCAGGGCAGCGAATCGGTCGTCCACCTCCCGCTGGTTCGACCCGATGAACACGTTGTAGTTGGCGCTGCGGACGATCTCGCCGAAGTCGCGACCGACCGCGTCGCAGTGGCCCTTGAGGATCTCGGACTTGGCCGTGAATCCCTCGGGGGTGCCGTCGAAGTTGGTGTAGTCGGCATACTGCGCGGCGATGCGCAGCGTCTTCTTCTCACCACCGCCCGCGATCCACATCGGTATGCCGTTGCCCCTGGAGCCAGGCGCGGAGGTCCCCTGCAGCGGGAGCGGGTAGCACAGGGCCCCGTCGACCGTGTAGTGCTCGCCCTTGAAGGTGGCCGAGCCCGTGGTCCACAGCTGCCGGAAGATCTCGACGCCCTCCTCGAGTCGCTTGATCCGCTCGCCGGCACCCGGGAACCCGTAGCCGTAGGCGCGCCACTCGTGCTCGTACCAGCCTGCCCCGATGCCCATCTCGACGCGGCCCTCGCTGATGATGTCCACGGTGGCGGCCACCTTGGCCAGGTATGCCGGCTCGCGATAGCTCATGCAGCTGCACATCTGGCCCAACCGCACCCGGCCGGTCACGGCCGCGAAGGCCGCCATCAGGGTCCAGGCCTCGTGGGTGGCCTCCTCGCTTGGCACCGGCACGGTGTGGAAGTGGTCGTAGACCCAGATCGACGACCAGTCGTCGTTGGCGTCGGCGCGGCGGGCCAGCCCTGCCATCACGCCCCAGTGCTGCGAGGGGTCGATGCCGACGAGGTCCATGCGCCAGCCCTGCGGTACAAAGAGTCCGAACTTCATGGGGGCGAGAGTACGTCACCGGTGCGGCGCTTGCGCTGGCACGGCCGCTGTGGTGCGGTCGAGGCATGGCTGCGCACCGCAACGACCCCGAACTCGTCAGTGCCCTGCTGACCGACCGCGCAGTCTGGGCCGTCGCGGGCTTGTCAGCCAACCAGGCTCGGGCGGCCTACGGGGTCGCGGGCTGGCTCAAGGCAGAGCTGGGCATGGGCCTGGTCGCGGTGCATCCCAAGGCCGAGCTGGTGCACGGCGCTCCGGCCTATCCGAACCTGTCGGCGATCCCCGACGGGACGCACGTCGCCGTGGTGGACTGTTTCGTCAGCTCCGAGCACGTGGGCCAGGTGGTGGACGAGGCGATCGCCAACCGGGACCGGCTAGCGATCACCGCGGTGTGGATGCAGCTCGGGGTGGTCGACGAGGCAGCCGCCAGCAGGGCCCGCGCAGCCGGCCTCGGCGTCGTCATGGATGCCTGCCCGCGCATCGAGTGGCCTTCCGTCCGCGCCGCCCAGACGGCGAGCTAGCCCACCGCGCCGGGTCGCCGGCGCTCGCGCAGGGCAAGCCCCTTGGCGTGGGCCTGGTCCCGCAGGGCACCCTGGAAGGTGGTCAGCTGCTCGCGCAGCCCCGCGGCATACGAGCCCTCGGCGGCACCGAGGATGCGCACAGCGAGCAGACCTGCATTCCTGGCTCCGCCGATCGAGACCGTCGCCACCGGGACCCCGGCCGGCATCTGGACGATGGACAGCAGCGAGTCCATGCCGTCGAGGTACTTCAGCGGCACCGGGACGCCGATGACCGGCAGCGGGGTGACGGCCGCGAGCATGCCAGGCAGATGTGCAGCCCCACCGGCCCCGGCGATGAGCACCCGCAGACCCCGCCCGGCGGCGTTCTCGCCGTAGGCGATCATCTCCTGTGGCATCCGATGGGCCGAGACGACGTCCGCCTCGAAGGGGACACCGAACTCCTCCAGGGCCTGGGCGGCGAGCTCCATCACCGGCCAGTCGCTATCGCTGCCCATGACCAGACCGACCAACGGCTGCATGCTCATTCGGTGATCACTCCCGCGAGGTAGTCGGCTGCATGGCGGGCCCGCTCACGCAGATCGTCGAGGTCTGAGCCGCTCACGTTGACATGCCCGATCTTGCGGCCGGGCCGGACCGCCTTGCCATAGAGGTGCAGCTTCAGCCCCGGGTCGCGCGCCATGAGATGCCGGTAGGCCGGGTACAGCTCGGGATAGTCGCCCCCCAGGACGTTCGCCATGACCGTATGCCGCGCGCGCGGCGTGGGTGCCCCGAGCGGCAGGTCCAGCACGGCGCGCAGGTGCTGCTCGAACTGACCGGTCACCGCGCCGTCCATGGACCAGTGCCCACTGTTGTGCGGGCGCATGGCGAGCTCGTTGACCACATAGGCAGGCTCCCCCGTCTCGGGGTCGCGGACCTCGAACAGCTCCACCGCGAAAACGCCGGTGACGGCCAGGCTCTCGGCGATCCGCAGGCCTGCCTGCGTCACCACCGCTGCGAGGTGGGGGTCGAGGTCCGGAGCCGGGGCAAGCACCTCGGTGCAGATACCGTCGGTCTGTACCGTCTCGACGACTGGCCAGGCCGCCGCCTGGTCCGAGGGGCTGCGCGCGACGAGGACGGCGAGCTCGCGGACGAAGTCGACCTTCTCCTCGAGCAGGATGCCCTCGGACAAGGGGCCGTCCGTCCCCACCTGGCCGAGCCAGTCGGAGAGCTCGTCCACGCCGCTGACGAGCCGAACCCCCTTGCCGTCGTAGCCACCACGAGGGGTCTTCGCGATCATCGGCCAGCCGACCTGGCCGGCGAACTCCTCGATGTCGTCCACCGTGGTGGCCTGCGCCCACGCGGGACAGGCGATGCCGATCTCGGTGAGCCGCCGACGCATGGCGAGCTTGTCCTGGGCGAAGCGCAACGCCCCGGGCGACGGGTGCACCGGGATACCCGCCTCGACCAGGGCCGCCAGCACCGCATCGGGGACGTGCTCGTGGTCGAACGTCACCACGTCACAGTCGCGGGCGAAGTCCAGCACCGTCTCGACATCCGTGTAGTCGCCCACCGGGGCTGACGGCACGACCTGCGCCGCCGCCGCGTCGGGGGTCTCGGCCAGCACGCTGAGGGTGACCGCCAGCTCCGCCGCCGGGGCGGCACACATCCTGGCCAGCTGACCGCCGCCGATGATGCCGACCACGGGGAATCCACCAGGGGCGCGCTGGGGTGAGGTCACGCGGCGAGGATATCGGCCACCCGGACGAGCCTTGCCACGAGCATGCATCTGGGGCACAGGCGACGCGGGTACGCTCCGCGGGTGGCCACGCATCCCCCAGTGACTGACCGGCTCCGCGGAGCGGTCGACGTGCTCTATCGCGAGATGATCAAGTTCGGCGTCGTCGGCGGCGTCTCGTTCATCGTCGACGTCGGTCTGATGAACATCCTGCGGCACACCGTCATGGAGGACAAGCCCACCGGGGCCAAGCTCGTCTCGGCCACCGTAGCCACCGCGATCGCCTGGATCGGCAACCGCACCTGGACCTTCAAGCACCGCCAGAACCGACCGGCTCACCACGAGGCCGCCCTGTTCATCCTGACCAACGGGATCGCTCTGCTCATCGGAGCGGGCTGTATCGCGGTCTCGCACTACGGGCTCGGGATGACCTCGCTGGCTGCCGACAACGTCGCCAACATCGTCGGCATCGGCTTCGGCACGCTGTTCCGGTTCTGGGCCTACCGGACGTTCGTGTTCGGTAATGAACCGTTGGCCGACACGTCGCCGCTGGCCGAGCACGGCACCCACGCCGAGCAGAGCGAGCCCATCGAACAAGGCTGAGCCCGCCGGTCCCGAGGTTAGGCCGCGTCCGACTCGCTGAGGAACAGCGCGAAGATGGCGGGCTGGGCCTGGATGAGCTCCAGCCGGCCCCCGTTGGCCTCGGCCAGGTCGCGCGCGAGCGCCAGGCCGAGACCGGTCCCCGTGGTAGTCACCGACCGCTCGAAGATGTGCGGCGCGATCGCCGCCGGCACTCCCTCGCCCTGGTCGCTGACCTCAACGACCACCGACGGGCCGCTCCGACGGGCGTGCACGTCCACGGTGCCTCGTCCATGCCGCAACGAGTTCTCGAGCAAGGTGGAGAGCACCTGGGACAGGTCGACGGGCTTGGCCTGAACCGACAGTCCCCGCTCCCCGTGGACCCGGACACTACGCCGGGCCTGCTCGAAGGCGGGCTGCCACTCCCGCTGAAGGGCCGCGATGACCGAGTCGAGCGAGACCGACGACTTGGGGTCGTCCCCGCCGCGCCTGGTCCGGGACATCAGATCGTCCACCACGCGGGTCAGCCTCTCGACCTGGGCGATGGCGATGCTCGCCTCCTCCTGGACGACCTCGAGGTCGTCAGTGACCCCGATCTCCTCCAGTCGCATCAGCAGCGCAGTCAGCGGAGTGCGCAGCTGATGCGAGGCGTCGGCGGCGAAGTCGCGCTCCGAGGCCAGGGACTTCGTCAGGCGCTGGGCGCTTCGGGCCAGCACCTGGGAGACCTGGTCTAGCTCGGCGATCCCCGAGTTCAGTGGCTGGATGCGGGACTCCCCCGCGCCGAGCCGTTCGGCCCGGTCGGCCAACATCGTCATGGGTCGCGACAGCCTCTTGGCCTGCTGGATGGCCACGACCACCCCGATACCCAGCGCCAGCAGGCACAGCGCCAGCAGCAGCGCGGCGATCCGCACCGAGGAGCCGAGCGGCATACCTTGACCGAGCCAGTCGTGGATCAGGCCGTTGCCCTCGCTCGCCCGCCACAGGCCGATGCCCACGGGGATCATGATGATGGCGATCGCAAGGACCACGGCGAGCACGGTGGACCGGATCAGCTGTTGGCGCATGCGCTGCCCTCAGGCCTCGTCGCCACGCTCGAAACGGAAACCCACTCCGCGAACCGTGGCGATGTAGCGCGGCTGGGCCGCGTCGTCGCCGAGCTTTCGCCGCAGCACCGAGATGTGCATATCCAGGGTCTTGGTCGACCCGAACCACGCCGTCTCCCAGATCTCGCGCATGAGCTGCTCGCGGGAGACGACCTTGCCCTGCTCACGGACGAGCACGCGGAGCAGGTCGAACTCCTTGGCGGTCAGCTGGAGCTCCTCCTCGTTGAACCAGGCACGACGACCCTCGGGGTCGATCCGCACGAGCTCAGCCGTGGTGCCCACATCCGTGGGCGTGCGTCGCAGCAGGGCGCGAACCCGGGCGAGCAGCTCGGCCAGCCGGAACGGCTTGGTGACGTAGTCGTCCGCGCCGGCATCCAGCCCGACCACGGTGTCGACCTCGTCCGCGCGAGCGGTGAGGATGAGCACCGGAACGGTGCGGCCCTCGGCGCGGATGCGGCGGCAGACCTCGAGGCCGTCGACGAAGGGCAGCCCGAGGTCGAGGACGACCAGGTCGGGATTCGCCGCGGACGCCTCCAGAGCAGCTCGTCCGTCGGCCCGGACGTCCACGTCGTACCCCTCCCGACGCAACGCGCGGGCCAGGGGCTCGGAGATGGCAGGGTCGTCCTCAGCGAGGAGCACTCGGGTCATGGGCTTGATCGTAGGGAACGGTAGGCCAACTCAGCGACCGGGCCACACCGGTCGGCGTTTCTCATTGAACGCCGCCACCCCCTCCGCGCGGTCCGCGGAGAAGGCGGTGGCGGCCCAGCACTCGTCCTCGATCCGCAGCCCTGCGTCGAGATCGGTGTCGAAACCGGAGCGCATGGCGCGCTTGGCGTTGCGCAGTCCCACGGGCGAGTTCGCCGCAATCACGGCAGCCAGCTCGAGGGCCCGATCCCTGGCGGTTCCTGCCGGGACCACCTCGTCCACGACCCCCAGTCGATGGGCGCGCTCCGCCTCGAAGCGTTCGGCGGTGAAGATCATCCGCGCGGCGTGCGACCACCCCACCCGGCGGGTCAGCAGCTGAGTCCCCCCACCCCCCGGGATCACCCCGACGCTGACCTCCGGCAACCCGACGACGGCTGCCTCGCCGCAGATGACCAGGTCGCACGACAGCGCGATCTCGAACCCACCGCCCAGCGCGAAGCCGTCCACCGCGGCCAGCGCCGGCACGGGCAGGTCGAGCACCCCCCGGTATGCCGCCTGCGCCAGCGGTCGCTGCGCGCGCAGCTCGTCATCGGTCAGGGTGTTGCGTTCCTTCAGGTCCGCGCCCACGCAGAAGGCCTTGGGGTGTGTCGAGGTGACCACCACTGCGCGCACGGTCGGATCGTCGGCGAGCTCGCGGGTCGCTCGCGCCAGGGCCTGCGCCATCGCCGTCGAGACGGCGTTCATGGCCTCGGGCCGGTCGAGCACCAGCTCTGCGACGGTCCCGCCGGTTTCGTGACGGGTGATGCGTACCAGGGGGGACTCGCTCATCGATGTACCTCTCGTCTGGTCGTGCGACGGCCGCCGCCCGCGCGGCGTAGCTCGCTGGGAGTCACGGGCCCGATGCCCCGCAGGACCCGGCGGCGCAGAGCGGTGGTCTCGAACCCACTGCCGCTGGCGAGCGCGGAGGCCAGCGCGTCGTCGACGAGCACGCCCCCTCCCGGCGCCACGCTGGTCAGCCGGCTGGCGCGGTTCACGGTCGTCCCGAACACGTCTCCGAGCCTGGACAGCACGGGCCCCAGAGCCATGGCGACACGCACGTCGGGGAGCAGGTCGTCCTCGGCCATGGTGTCCACGAGGTCGAGCGCGATCGCGGCCGCCGGGGCGACGTCGATGTGCACGAACATGATCTCGTCGCCGACCGTCTTGATCACCCGTCCGCCGTGGGCCGTCACGATGTCGCTGGTCAGGGCCTCGAAACGCTGCACCATGACGGCCAGCTGCCGCTCGGTCATCCGGCGGACCAGCGAAGTGAAGTTCACCAGGTCGGCGAACCCGACGACGCGCCGCACGCCGCCACTGGAGCGCTCGGGATCAGCGTCGGCCAGCATGCGGGAGATCGCAGCCGAGAGGTGACGGCGCCAGGCGTAGATCAGCAATGGCTCCAACGCGTCGGCCATATCGGCCAGCTTGAGCGCCGACGCTTCGGCGGCGATCAGGTCGGGCACGGCACGGGCATCCGCCTCGTCGAGCGCCGCCTCGATCTCGGTCGGAGCCAGCGCCTCGGCCATCAGCTGTGTCTGCCAGACGGCGAGCCGGTCGGTGGTGCGGGCGAACGCACGGGTCATCGCGAGCGCGGTCTCCTCGTCGAGCTCCTCCTCGCGCACCAGGCGGGCGACGGCCTTGAGGGCCATCAGGTCTGCCTCGGTGAACACCGCCTCCTCGTCCTCGACGATGGGAAAGCCCAGGGCGTGCCAGAACTTGCGAGCGGACAGCATGGAGACCTGGGCGCCGCGACTGACGTCGCGTCGGCCCATGGTGGCCGGCTTGCCGAGCAGCCGGGCTTCGAGGTTGTCAGGCCGCAGCGCCTCGAGGTCCTCGGGCCGCACGGGTCGGTGCCGTCCGGGCTCGGGCTCGGTCACCGTCGGCACCTCTCTCTGTGTCATGTCGCTGCCGCGCGTTGGGCCCAACTCGCGTGCCGAAGCGTCAGACCGGCGCTGGTCACCTCGCATCATGCCGTGTCAGGCGGGCGAGCGCCCCCACGCCCCCCAGCCCGGCGCCAGGGTCGGGTCAGGCTGCCGGCGCCAGGGTCGGGTCAGGCTGCCGGCCTGACATGGACGACGTCGCCCGCGGACACGGCATACTCGATGCCGCCAGCGGCAACCACGAGCCGGCCGGCCACGTCGATGCCGACCGCGCGCACCCGGCGGACCGTCCCGTCGGCAGCGTGCAGGTCCACCTCGCGGTCAGTGGTCAGGCAGGCGTCGCGGTACGCGGTCTGCACCTCCGTGCGGGCGCTGCCACCGCGTCCGAGGTCCGCGTGGACGGCAGCCAGGTGCCGCAACATGGCCACGACGAGGTCCTCCCGGCGCACCTGCGGTGCTCCGGCCAGGCGCAGCGAGGTGGCGGTGTCCACGGGCAGCTCCGACCGTTCCTGGTCGACGTTGATCCCCACCCCGACCACGACCCCTTGCGGCTGCAGTTCGCAGAGGACCCCGCAGACCTTCCGGTCACCGTCGGCGGGCAGCAGCACGTCGTTGGGCCACTTCAAGCCCGCGCGGAGACCGCTGGCCTCCTCGATCGCCCGGGCCACGGCCAGACCCGTGACCAAGGGCATCCAGCCCAGCCCCGCGTCGGGAGCCGGCAGCAGGACCGAGAGGGTGACGGAGGTCTGCGCCGGGGTCTCCCAGGTGCGACCGAGCCGACCTCGGCCGGACTGCTGGTGGTCGGTCACGACGACCCGCCACGGCTCGGCCAGCCGAGCGGCCTCGGCGTTCGTCGAGCCCAGCGTGGGATGGACGTCCACCCCGGTCCACGGCGACCCGGAGGTGACCAACGCCTCGTGCAATGCCTCACTGTCGAGCGGTTCGCGCATGGGGGCAAGGCTAGGCTCCCCGACATGGCGCAGACCACCGATTCCGTCGCTGATCCGCTCTCGCTCGGCGGCACCGACGTCCCCAGCACCGACTCCGGCATCGACATCCACTCGACCGCGGGCAAGCTCGCCGACCTCAAGCGCCGAGTGGCCGAGGTCGCGCACGCCGGGTCCGAGCGGGCCATCGAGAAGCAGCACGCCCGGGGCAAGAAGACCGCTCGTGAGCGGCTCGAGCTGCTCCTCGACGAGGGCTCCTTCATCGAGATGGACAAGTACGCCCGGCATCGCTCGGTGGCGTTCGGGCAGCAGGACAACCGCCCGTACGGCGATGGGGTGGTCACCGGCTACGGCACGGTCGACGGCCGCACCGTGGCCGTCTTCGCCCAGGACTTCACCGTGTTCGGCGGGTCGCTGGGCGAGGTGTTCGGCGAGAAGATCTGCAAGGTCATGGACTTCGCCATGAAGGTCGGCTGTCCGGTGGTGGGGCTCAACGACTCCGGGGGCGCCCGCATCCAGGAGGGCGTGGTGTCGCTCGGCCTCTACGGCGAGATCTTCCGCCGGAACGTGCACGCCTCGGGGGTCATCCCGCAGATCTCGCTGATCATGGGGCCGTGTGCCGGCGGGGCGGTGTACTCCCCCGCGGTCACCGACTTCACCGTGATGGTCGACCAGACCTCGCACATGTTCATCACCGGACCGGACGTCATCAAGACGGTCACCGGCGAAGTCGTCTCGTTCGAGGATCTCGGCGGCGCCCGCGCGCACAACACCAAGTCCGGGGTCGCGCACTACATGGGCTCGGACGAGGTCGACGCCATCGAGTACGTCAAGGCCCTTCTGTCCTACCTGCCGTCGAACAACCTCGAGGACGCCCCCGCCTACGACGTTGAGAATGATCTGACCGTCACCGAGCAGGACCATGAGCTCGACACCCTCATCCCCGACAACGCCAACCAGCCCTACGACATGCACACCGTCATCGAGCACGTCGTGGACCCCGCCGGAGACGGCTCACCGGACTTCCTGGAGGTCCAGCCGCTGTTCGCCCCCAACATCGTCTGCGGGTTCGGGCGCATCGACGGCCGCTCGGTGGGGATCGTGGCCAACCAGCCGCTGCACTTCGCCGGGTGCCTCGACATCGACGCCTCCGAGAAGGCCGCCCGCTTCGTGCGGACCTGCGACGCCTTCAACATCCCCGTGCTCACCTTCGTGGACGTCCCCGGCTTCCTGCCCGGCACCGACCAGGAGTGGAACGGCATCATCCGCCGCGGCGCCAAGCTGATCTACGCCTACGCCGAGGCCACCGTCCCGCTGGTCACCGTGATCACCCGCAAGGCCTACGGCGGCGCGTACGACGTCATGGGGTCCAAGCACCTCGGCGCCGACGTCAACCTGGCGTGGCCGACCGCCCAGATCGCGGTCATGGGCGCGCAGGGCGCCGCCAACATCCTCCACCGCAAGGAGCTGGCCGCGGTCGAGAAGGACGGTGGCGACGTCG
>DASYGI010000223.1:0-8709 GCA_035999925.1 Pedococcus sp. | reverse complement strand
GGCAAACCAATAGGTGCCAACTCCAAGCGCACCGACTTCGCCCTCGCCGCCTGAGCGAGCTCCGAAGTCCGTCAGCCTGAGGTAGTTCTCGACTCAGTGTCTGGCGTCAGCTAGAGAACTTGCTGCGTAGTCATGTTGGGGGGCTACGCGGGACTCTTACTCAACTGGGCCTGTCAGGGAACGTGTGCGCGCGAGCCCTGGGGCCGAGAAAATCCGCAGCGCACTGCACCCGGAGAAGCCCTGGTTTCCCGTCAATGGACGCGGGTTCAATTCCCGCCACCTCCACCACCCAGGTGTTCACACGCCGCAGTCAGCAACGAAGCAGTGCCCGGGCCCGATCGAGGGTCCCGGGCACTGCTTCGTTGTCAGCGGTGCTTGGTTACTGCCCGTCCGAGCTCGGGATGTAGGCGCCCGGGACCTGGGACGGGGTGTAGATGCGCGGGTCGCCCGGGTAGGGGGTGGACCAGTTGTGAGCCTGGTACCAGGTGAACCGGTTCATCAGCTCAGGGCTGGCGGTGTCCGGTGACGGGTTGGCGCTGTTGAACGCCTGCTTCTGGCGCCACGCCTCCCACTTCGCGGCTACCGCCTTCTCGGAGGCCGGCACGGACGCCATGCTGGCCGCCCCGCCGTTGGCCGCGGCGCCGCTGGCCGGAGTCGGGTTGTCCTGTCCACACGAGGGGGCAGGAGTCACCTGCTCGGTCAGTGGAATCTGGTTGGGCACCGCGGTGAAGGGGGTGAAGTCAGGCTTGGAGGAGAACGCGTCGAACATCGGGGTCGCCGCCGCAAGCTTCTGGTTCAGCGGCTGCGCTCCCAAGATCTGCTGGATCGTGCGGACCATGTTGATCTGCGAGTAGTACCGGTTGACCACCTTGCCGTGCTGGGCCCACGGGCTGATCACCTGGACCGGGGCGCGGTGGCCGTCGACGTGGTCGGCACCGTCCTGGCTGTCGTCCTCGACCACAAAGATGGCCGAGTCCTTCCAGTACTTGCTGTGGGAGATCTTGTCGACGACCTGTCCGACCGCGACATCACCATCGGCGACCTGGGCCCTCGCGTCCGGTGCCCCACCGGTGTGGTCGCTGGACAGCCAGATCATGTTGAAGTTCGCGGGCCCGTTCTTCTCGAAGTCCTGCTTCCAGACCTGGGTCCGGTAGATGTCGGGGATGTTGACATCGAACTTCGGGTAGTTGTGCACCGTGATCTGGTTCAGCGAGGGAATCGGGGACTGGGTGTCCGACTTGAGCGACGGGTCCATCAGCGTGCTCGGGTCGGCGCCGCCCTGGACAGCCTTGGCGGTGCAGTAGTACTTCTGCCAGGTCGCTCCGGCCGGCTTGGTCAGGAACTGGGTGAACTCACCGTAGTTACGGGCCGTGGCCCCCGCGGACAGCGCGGAGGTCCAGAGGAAACCGGAACGCTGGTGCCCGAGGACGTCGTCCTCCGTGTCGTAGCTGCGGATGTACTCCCCGGCGCTGGACTCCGTGTACTCCGGGTTCTCGCCCTGCATCAGCCAGTTGTGGCCCTCGGCCGAGTTGGTGCCGATGTCGTAGGTGTTGTCGTAGAGGCCGAACTGCTTGGCCAGCGCATGCTGGTTGGGGGTGACGGTCTTGCCGAACTGGACCAGGGACGGGTCGCCGTTGCCACGAGGGTCGTCGCCATACACCTGGTCGTAGGTGCGGTTCTCCTTGACGAGCATGAAGACGTGCTTGATCGTCGACGGGTCTCCTAGACGCGCCGGGACCGGGACCGGGGCGACCTTGCTTCCGCTGGCCTGCTTGACGTCGTTGGGGCCCCAGGCGTTCTGGGCGAAGACGGTGGCGGTGTACTTGCCGATCTGCTGGTCGCTGGGCAGCGTGAAGCTCGTCAGGGACGCGGTGGTGCTGTGTGTGTCATGGCCGCTGACGATCGGGACGCCGTACCCCTTGTTGGTGGTGATGGCCGGGCCTCTGGCGTCGATGCCACGGGTGTTGGTGACGACGACCCGGTCGCCGACGGTCGCGACATTGGCAGGGTAGTAGTCCGTCGGCAGCAGACCGACGTAGCTCACCGGCTCCTGCGGGCGGCTGCCGTAACGGTAGACCGCAACCGCGTTCGCCCGACCGAGAGTGACCAGCAGGTGCCCGTCGCGGGTCATGGCGATGCCCGTCGGGTGATAGCCCACGCGGGACTGCGGCCACGGCTGGGTGGCGATGGTCTGGACGACGTCGTCCTTGCCGGTGTCGATCACCGAGACGGTGTCACTGTTGGTGTTGGCCACGAACAGTGCGTTACCGGAGGTGAACAGTGCCGTCGGGTGCAGCCCGACGTCGATGGACTTGACCGCGGCGCTGGGGGTCGAGGTGTCGATGACGCTGACCGTGCCGGTGGTCGTGGTGTCGAGGTAGGGATTCGCGGGCACGTTCGTCCCGTAGGAGTTGAGGGCGGTCTCGCCGGGCTTGGCCGCCCGGCCGCCTTCGTTGCTGACGTAGAGCTTGGCGCCCTTGAACATGACCTGACGTGGGGCGTTGCCGACCTTCCAGGTCCCCTTGACGACTCCCGTCGTCGGGTCCACAGCGGCCACCGTGTTCTGTCCGTTCAGCGCGACGTAGAGCGTGGATCCGTCGGGTGAGTACACGGACTTGGCCGGCAGCGCGGAGGCACCGTTCACCGCCGGGAGGGGAAAGCGCACTGCGGTGCCCAAGGTGCCGTCGGGGTTGACGGGGAAACGGGTGAGGGCATCGGCTTGGGAGAGCCAGAGGAACTTGCCGTCGGGGGAGTAGGTCGGACCCTCCTGGCCGACGCTGCCGTCAGCCAGCGTCTGGTCGACGCCGGCAGCCTTGCCCACGCGGTAGAGCAGCTTGTTGGCGGCAAGGTCGAAGACCTGAAGCGCCACGCCCTTGTCGGCGCTGCTCGCGGCCAGGAACCGTCCATCCGGGCTGACCGTCGACCCCATGAACTTGCCGTACTGGGTCATGAGTCGGTTACCGAGCGGCTTGATGACCTGGTTGTCGGAGATCTGGAGCCCGTCGGCGTACTGGGTGCCGACCGTGCGGGTACCGAAGGCGTCCGTCGCGTAGGCCATCCCACCGCAGGCAAGGGTGAGGGCCACCGTGCTGACCAGGACAGTCCTGACCCGGCGTGGGGTGATGCCGAACTGCTCGGATCGGGGGGGCGAGATGCGTCGTCGCTGTTGAGTGACCTGCATGTTCATCCTTTCGAGGAGTTGCCCGACAGCAGGTCGACAAGGCCGTCGATCTGCCACAGGGGATTGGGTGTGTCCCCGGTTGGGGTGCGCACCTGGAAATAGCCGTTCACCTCGCGGGGACCGTCACCGTCGGCGACGTACCGGCCCTCTGCGGCGATGTCGAGCTGGTAGATGGCCGTTCCGACGGCCGTGGCGCCCGGGATGTGCCAGGTGACGGCACAACGCCAGTCGTTCCCGGGGCCCTGGTCGACCCCCTGGGAACCGGCCCGGTAGCACGAGGCGCTGGTTCGGAGCTGCGCCTCGGTCACGTCCGGCCGGTGAAGCTCGCGTGACTGAAGCCGGTAGAGGTGGGCGAACGAGGTCGCCAGCGAGCGTTCCACCTTGGGTCGGTCGATCCCCGAGCCGGTCGCGGGCGTCGCCACCGCGACGACCCCTACGGTGGCCGCGGCCAGCAGGACCAGGGAAAGGGCGCTGACGACCAGGGCACGCACTCCGGGCCCGTCGTAGGCGAGATCCGCGAAGTCCCGGCGGACGAACAGTAGGTAGGCGAGGGTCGTGGCCACCACGACCCAGGCGAGGCTCACCAGGATCCCGACGAGGAGGGGTCCGGTCTGAGTAGCGCTGGTGAACAGCCCGCGCCAGGCGAGGAATGTCTGGCTGGGTAACGCCAGCCGGACGGCGGCGGGCATGGGCAGCAGCTGGGCTGCCTGGAGCACGAACGCGAGCACTGCCGGCATCAACAGACCCATCGGCGAACGCCCCAGCACCACTGAGCCGAGCAGACCGACGGCGGCGTATGCCAGAGAGGCGGCTCCCACGTAGGCCCAGGCGAGCAGGACCAGCTGTGCGCTGTGGCCGATGTCGAGGCTCGCGCCGTCGAGCCCGACCAGTCCCTGGTTGCCCACCGTGGCCAGGCCCCCGCTGATGCTCGAAACGGCCAGGCCCGCCTCCATCACGACGATCGCGGCTGTGCTTGCCAGCGACTTCGCGACGAAGATGCGACGCGGTGAGCGGACCGCCATGACCAGGTGTCGCCAGGTACCCAGCCGGTCCTCGGCGGCGAACACGTCGCCGGCGACGAGCGCGGTCAGCAGCGGAAGTGCCCAGGTGCAGGCGAAGCTGAGGACGACCAGCGAGCCCGCCCAGCCGGAGCTGAACAGCCAACGGCCGAAGACCGTGTCGCTGGGCAGCGTGCTCTGTGCGCTGGCGCCCGCGATGAAGAGCGCCGGGCCGACCCAGCAGGCCACCAGGAGGATGCGGATCCGCCACTGCGAGAACAGCTTGACGGACTCGAAGCGGAAGCTTGAGCGCAGGTTGGCCGGACTGGTCATCGGTCCAGCCGTCACCGCTGCCTCGGCGAGGGCGGAGCTCACGGGGCTGCCTGCTCGACGGCTGCGGGATCCTCGGTGCCGGTAAGCGTCAGGAATGCCGCCTCCAGAGGCGGGACGACTGGCCTGAGCTCGCGGACGGCGACGCCTGCTCCGACGAGCCGCACCACCAGCTCGTCCACCGCGCCGACCGGACCCCGGGCGATGAGGGCGTCGTCGGGCTCGCCGGCACCATGCGCCTGCACGAGCTCCAGCCCCGGCGTCTGCCCGGCGACCCGCCGGGCGGTGGCTGCGTCGGAGGTGACGACCCGATAGTCCAGCCGCCCGCTTTCGGCGGCGAGCTTGGCGACCGACCCCGAGAAGACCACCCGGCCTCGCGTCAGGATGGTGACCTCGGAGCACAGGGCTGCGAGGTCATCCATGTGATGGCTGGAGATGACCACGGCGACGCCACCGGCGGCAAGATCGCTGAGCACCGCGTAGACATGGCGCTTGCCGGCCGGATCGAGGCCGTTCGACGGCTCGTCGAGCACCAGGAGCTGGGGCTTGGTCAGCAGGGCGGCAGCCAGGCCGAGCCGTTGGCGCATGCCGAGCGAGAAGCCCCGCAGACGCTCGTCGGCGACCTCCGCCAGTCCGACCTGGTTCAGGGCGTCGTCGACCTCGCCGGACTGGTGCGACCGGTGACCGCGAAGCGCGGCCAGGGCCGCGAGGTTCTGCCGGGCAGTCAACGACGGGTAGAGCCCCGGTCCGTCGACGAACCCCGCCACCCCGTCCGGTACACCCAACACCCGGTTCACTGGCGCACCCAGGACCTCGAGGGTGCCCTGGTCGGCGATGGAGAGGCCGAGCAGCAGGCCGAGCAGGGTGGTTTTCCCGGCGCCGTTGGGGCCAACCAGGCCGTGCACCTGGCCCCTGGGGATGTCGAGGTCGACGCCGTCGAGGGCGACGACCTCTCCGAAGTACTTCGTGATTCCGCGCGAGCGGACTGCAGGTGGGCTCTCCACGGCGTCCTCTCCAAATCGACTGAACGACGCAGAGGCTAGGTAGCCGGGGAGGGCAACGAGCGGCTGGAATCTGAACCGCGGGCAAACAGCCGGTGCCCAGACGGGACTAGGTCAGATCGCTGACCCAGTGGTCGCCTTCGGGACGGAACCCGAGCTTGGCGTAGTACGGGTTGACCATCCCGGGGGGAGTCAGGATCCGACGAATCCCCTTGCCCCGAAAGAGCCCGCTGCTGCGGTACACGAACTCGCCGGGGGAGAAGTCGCGGAAGCGCGGGGTCACGTAGTCGAGCTCCACCTGCGCGACCCCGGCCCCGGCGTCGCGGACCACCACCACGCCCACGGTCTCGTTGCCCCGCTCGACCAGGTAGGCGCTGCGCCCGGTCGACGGGGCGTCGGGGTCGAAGGCCGGGAAGTGCCTGCGGATGTCGGCACCCTGCACCTTGAGGAAATGGCGCAGGTACGCCTCGTCCGAGCCCACCGCGACGACCTCGTAGACCCGTTCGTCGTCGCGCTCGCGCATGAGCCTCACGATGAACACGACGTTGATACCGGCCAGCACGGTGTTCATCGCCACCATCGGCCAGACGTGCAGCAGTGCGTTGAACACGGTCAGCGTGAGGCTGGCGGCAAGGTTCAGCAGCCGGAACCGCAGGACTCTGGACTGGATCAACGAGTAGACGAGCACGGCCGAACCGGCCCAGCCCAGCGCTTGGACCCACCACGAAGTCATGGGGTTCACGATGTCATGGTGGTCACGAGGTCACCGCGACGGTGTGATCTCAGGCCGACGGCTGCCCAGTGGCCGGCTGGTTCTTCTCGGCCTCGATGTCACGTCGGACCGAGTCCATGTCGAGGCTCTGGACCTTGCCGATGACCTCGGCCAGCATCGGCGCAGGGAGCGCGCCCGCCTGGGCGAAGACGAGGATCCCGTCGCGGAAACCCATCAGCATCGGGATCGACGTGATGTTGGCCGCCCTCGCCAGTGCCTGCTCGGCCTCGGTGTCGACCTTGCCGAAGACGATGTCGGGGTGCTCCTGCGAAGCCGCCTCGAACACGGGGGCGAAACGCTTGCAGGGGCCACACCAGTCGGCCCAGAAGTCGACGAACACCGTGCCGCTCTCGAGCACAGTCTTCTCGAAGTTCTCCGCAGTCAGTGTGGTCGTAGTCATGTGAGCCTCAACGTCGTGCCTGCTCGCATGCTTCCCAACGGGTGTCTGCCGCTCAGCCTAGAGTTGCGTAGATGAGCACTCACCAGCTTCGCGAGTACTGGGACGACCAGGCTGCCGAGTACGACAGCTACCCGGACCACGGCCTGCTGGACTCGGACGTCCGCGCCGCTTGGAAGGATCTGTTGCGCACTTGGCTCCCCACCAGGCCCTCCGCGGTGGTCGACCTGGCCTGCGGGACGGGCACCATGAGTGTGCTCATGGCCGAGCTGGGCCACCGGGTTCGGGCCGTCGACCTCTCTGGAGAGATGGTCGCCCGGGCGAGGGCCAAGGCCGCCCCCTACGGGTCGGCGGTGGAGATCGCCCAGGCCGACGCCGGCGACCCCCCGTTCTCGTCGGGCACTGTCGACGTCGTGTTCGCGCGCCACGTGCTGTGGACCCTGCCCGACCCTGAGAGGGTGCTGCAACGCTGGGCCGAGCTGCTGCGTCCCGGCGGTCGGATGGTGCTGATCGAGGGCCGATGGGGCCTCGAGCCCGCCGTGGTCGACGGGCTGCCCTGGCGGCAGGGCGTGCCGTCCCAGGAGCTCGCGGCACGGGTCCAGGCGCTCGGCTTCGAGCCCACCGTGGTGCAGCTGCGTGACGAGGTGTTCTGGGGCAGGCAGCTCGAGCACGAGCGGTATCTGCTGGCCGCCCGCAGGCTCGAGGAGTCGTGAGCGGGGGCCGGTCGCGTCTCGCCGCGCGGTATGCCGTTTCGGTCTACCCCGCAGTAGTGGCAAGAATGCGACTATGACCGCCGCCCCCTCCGTGTCGAACTCCATCACCGTTCGTCTTACCCTTCCGGCCCGCGCCACCGCGGTCTCGGAGCTGACCGGTGTCATCGAGCGCGGTGGGGGACTGGTCACCGCCCTCGACGTCACCGCCTCCGGTCCCGACCGGCTGCGAGTGGACGTCACGGCCGCGGCCCGCGACACCGACCATGCCGACGAGCTGGTCGAGTCGATGCGCGGCGTGCATGGCGTCGAGATCGGCAAGGTCTCGGACCGCACCTTCCTCGCGCACCTGGGTGGCAAGCTCAAGATCGAGTCCAAGGTCCCGATCCGCAACCGCGACGACCTGTCCCTGATCTACACCCCGGGGGTCGCCCGCGTGTGTCTGGCGATCGCCGCCAACCCCGATGACGCGCGCCGGCTGACGATCAAGCGCAACACCGTGGCCGTGGTCACCGACGGCTCCGCCGTCCTCGGTCTGGGCAACATCGGGCCGCTGGCGGCCCTTCCGGTCATGGAGGGCAAGGCGGCCCTGTTCAAGAGGTTCGGCGATATCGACGCCTTTCCGATCTGCCTGAACACGCAGGACACCGAGGAGATCATCGCCGCGGTCAAGGCAATCAGCCCGGTGTTCGCCGGCATCAACCTCGAGGACATCTCGGCACCACGCTGCTTCGAGATCGAGGCGCGGCTGCGCGAGGAGCTCGACATCCCCGTCTTCCACGATGACCAGCACGGCACCGCGATCGTCACGCTCGCCGCCCTGCGCAACGCCCTGCGGGTGGTCGGCAAGGAGCTCGCCGAATGCCGGGTCGTCATGTCCGGCGCGGGGGCGGCAGGCACTGCCATCCTCAAGCTGCTCCTCAAAGCCGGAGCCACGGACGTCGTCGTCGCCGACGAGCGCGGCGTGCTGCACCTTGACCGGCCCGATATCGCGTCGGGCGACCAGCCGGCGTTGGCCTGGTCGGCCGCCCACACCAACCACCGCGGGGTGACGGGCACGCTGCGCGAGGCTCTGGCAGGGGCGGACATCTTCATCGGAGTGTCTGCACCGGGCATCCTCACGGGCGCGGACATCGCCACGATGAACCACGACGCCATTGTCTTCGCCATGGCCAACCCCGAGCCGGAGGTGGACCCCGTCGAGGCTGCGCAGTACGCCGCGGTGGTCGCCACCGGTCGCTCGGACTTCGCCAACCAGATCAACAACGTGCTGGTGTTCCCAGGCGTGTTCCGAGGGCTGCTCGACGCCGCGTCCACCTC
>DASYGI010000222.1:0-3046 GCA_035999925.1 Pedococcus sp. | reverse complement strand
CGTGCCGTCGTGCATGTCGTGCAGCAGGTTCGGGATGACGAACGAGACCGTCGGCAGCACGGCGTAGACGCTGGGGAAGGAGGTCATCGGCTGGCTCGCCCGCGCCGGCACGGCGGAGAAGTTGATCCACGGAGCGTGCTTCTGGGCATACGCGCCGCTCGCGCACCCGGCGTACCCCGACCGCGGGAGGTCCTCGGCATACCCGGTGAACGTCTTGCCCGCGGCGAGCAACGAGCTCGCCAAGTTCGCACCGCCGTAACGCATCGGGCACGCGTCGGTGGAGAGGCCGTGGGTCGAGCCCGAGAAGAGGGCGAGATAGTTTGGCTCGCTCGGATGGGTGATCGCGTAGAGCTGGGTGAAGGTAGCCCCGCCGGCGGCGAGGCCGTTCAGGAAAGGAGCGCTTGGGCTGCCCAGGACCTCGCCGAAAGCGTGGTTCTCGATCACGACCACCACCACGTGCGCGGGAGACATCGGCGTTGATGCCCTCGGCGATGGCGCCCACGGTGAGGCCTGACTCACGGAGGTCGTCGCTGGGGCGCGTGAGCTGGAGGTCGCGGGAGGCGTCGGGCTGCCGCAACCCGCGAGGACGAGGGCGATGGTCAGACCCAGGGCCGTCAAGACCCCCGAGGTATGCCGCCCCCGGGGGCCGGACCTCACGACGCGACCTTCACGGTGGTGGCTGCCTGCGGCGGGGCTGCTTTGACGTGTCCGCCGGAGTCGGTCGGGGTGAACACCTGGGTGTCGTAGGCCAGGTGCGCGACCATGCTCGCGAAGGTCTTGGACATCCAGGTCAGGACCTGTGGGTCGTTGTCGCTCAGGTTGTCGCACCAGCGGAACGGGTTGTCCACACAGCCGCCGTCGGTGCCCGGGACCGTGCCCTCGAAGTTGCCCTGGTGCCCGCCGAACAGCGTCACGTCCGACTGGAGCTTGCAGCAGTCCTGGCCGGTGAGCACCCCGCTCGCCGGGATGCCGACCTGTTGGAACGTGAAGGCATCGGTGCCGTCGGCCGAGAAGAGGATGCTCTTCTTCCCGATCGAGGTGAGGTAGTCGATGCCGTAGTCCCGTCCGATGGCCGAAGGGGCGAAGATGCTTGGCGGTCTGGGGGTGCCCGGCGTCCTGCCGAAGAGGGTGACACCGACCTTGGGGTCGAGGATGCCCGCCACGTAGTTCGGCGTGCCCAGGACGTCGGCGTCGAGGTCGAACCTGATCTTGGCGAGCTCGCTGGGTGGGAGGGTGTCGATGTAGTGGATGGAGCCGAGCAGTCCGAGCTCCTCGCCACCGAACCAGATGAAGCGCAGCTTGTTGCGGGTGGTGGTGTTCTGGAGCTGTTGGGCGATGTCGAGGATCGCGGCGGAGCCGGAGGCGTTGTCGAGCATGCCCGCGCCGTAGATCGCGTCGAGGTGGGCGTCGATGACCAGGATGTTGTTGGGGTCCCCGCCCTTGGAGTCGGCGATGACGTTCCAGTCCGCCCGGTTCGGATCTTCGACGGCTCGGACCTCGATGGTGAGCGTCGGGCCCGTGTCGCCCGTGGCCTTGTACTGAGCGAGCAGCTGCGCGCCCACGGCATACGGGGTGAAGACCACGGGGATGCGCACGCCCTCGGGGAGGGAGCTCGAGACCAGGCCGGTCCGACCGGGGTTGCCTTCGTTGAAGAAGACGACCCCGGTGGCGCCCGCGGCCTCTGCGTTCGCCACCTTGGTGCCGAAGGTGCAGGTGCCGCGCTGGATCAGCGCGATGTTGCCCGGGGTGAAGGCGGCGAAGTCGGACGGGCGGCACCCGCTCGCCGAGCTGGGCGTGGGCGTCGCCGGGACGACCATGCCGGCGGCGGGCTGGAACTTGGCTGTGGTCGTGCCGGCGACCCGTGCCGCGGTCACGTCCTTGCCGACGGTCCAGGCGTGTGGGGTCGGTGCCTCTTCTCGGAAGACCGGCGTTCCGAGGAAGCTGAAGTAGTGGAAGGTGTACTGCTGCATCGTCACGTCGTAGCCGGCGGCGCGCATGGCAGTGGCGACATAGTCGGCCGACGCCTTGTAGCCGGGCTCACCGGAGTTGCGTGACGGGTGCCCGTCGGGCCCGGGGTTGGCGTCGGCGATCAACTGGAAGTTGACCAGGTGCTGCCACAGATCCGTCGTGCGCACGCAGTCGACGAGCTTGGCCGGGCTGTCGTTGACCCTTCGGGCGCAGGCCGTCGGGGCGGCAGCCGTCGTGCCGGCGACGATCGGGACGGCGCCGATCGGGCGCGACGAGATCGCGCCGTCCGCGAGCAGGACCGCGAGGGGGATGACAACCACGGCGGACGCGGCTGCCACCTTCGCCAGGACGCGCCGCCGGTGCGCTCGCCGTGCGGGTGGTGGTGTCATCGCGGTGCTCCCCGTCGGGGTGGTGTCAGGGTTGGCCAGCGGGTCGCAGCAGCAGATCGTTGTGGGTGATGTGGTTTGGCAGCTCCGTTGCGCCGCCCCTTGGTTCGCCGAGGGTGACCCGGGTCTGGTTGTTGCTGCTGGCGTTGCTCATGTGATCGACCTTAGGCGAGCAGGTGCGCTTCTGGGAGGCACTGTCAGAGCCCCTCACGTCCCCCCGGGCGGTCCGGCATTCCGAACCAGGTCGCCAACGCTTCGTCCAGGCCTGAGCGCGTCCCCTCTCCCACCCACGCCACGTAGCCGTCCGGTCGGACCAGGACCGCGAGCGGGGCGGTGACGGCGCCGATCACGGGCAGCTCCCACCCCCCGGCATACGTCGCGTCCAGCACGCGAACCCGACCAACCCCAGGCCCCACGGACGCGGTCCCCGGCGGCCCGAAGTTGATCAGCACGGGACGGCCTTCGTGTAGCAGCGAGTAGACGCGCACCTCGGCATCGCCATCCAACAGGTCGAGGTCGGGCATCCGTCGCCCGAGCAGGGGGTGTCCCTCGCCGAGGTCGTAGTGGACGTCGAGGCCGGAGATCAGTCCGACGACATGTCTGCGAGGCTCGTCCATGCCGACCAGCTCGTCCATCAGGTCGCGCACGGCGGCGATTCGCGGCTCGTGACGCTGCAGCGCACTCACCGCTTT
>DASYGI010000221.1:0-5042 GCA_035999925.1 Pedococcus sp. | reverse complement strand
GTTCGGGGTGGTGCATCGCAAGCAGGCCTCCGTCTACGACGTGGCCCGGCTGTTGCCTGCCGCTGTCGGAGGGCTCGTGGAGCAAGAGGTCGACGTGCTTCGGCGTCTGACCGAGAAGCCCGACCGCCCGTATGCCGTGGTGCTCGGCGGTGCCAAGGTCTCCGACAAGCTCGGCGTGATCGACAACCTCCTGCAGACTGCCGACCGCCTCCTGATCGGCGGTGGCATGGTGTTCACCTTCTTCAAGGCGCAGGGCTACGAGGTGGGCAGCAGCCTGCTCGAGGCGGACCAGGTCGAGCGGGTCAAGGGCTACCTCGACCAAGCCAAGGAGCGCGGCGTCGAGATCGTCCTGCCCGTCGACATCGTTGCCGCTACGGCGTTCTCAGCCGACGCCGAGCACGAGGTCGTACCGGCCGGGGCCATCCCGGCTGACCGGATGGGCCTGGACATCGGCCCCGAGTCCGGCGTGCTGTTCGCGGAGAAGCTCAAGGACTGCAAGACCGTGTTCTGGAACGGCCCGATGGGCGCGTTCGAGATGGAGCCGTATGCCGCAGGCACGGCTGCCGTGGCGAAGGCTCTCGTCGAGGTGACCGAGCGGGGCGCACTGACAGTGGTCGGTGGGGGCGACTCGGCCGCGGCGGTGCGTCAGCTCGGCTTCAGCGACGACCAGTTCGGTCACATCTCCACCGGGGGTGGGGCGAGCCTGGAGTACCTGGAGGGCAAGCAGCTGCCCGGACTGACCGTGCTCGACGAGGAGACCACCCACTGATGGCAGCTAAGACCAGCGGTCGCATCCCGTTGATGGCCGGCAACTGGAAGATGAACCTCGACCATCTCCAGGCCACCCATCTCGTCCAGAAGCTCGACTGGACCCTGCGCGACGCCAAGCACGACTTCAGCGCGGTCGAGGTGGCGGTCCTGCCACCGTTCACCGACCTGCGGTCGGTCCAGACGCTCATCGACGGCGACCGGCTCAAGCTTCGTCACGGCGCGCAGGACCTCTCCACCCATGACAGTGGCGCCTACACCGGCGAGGTGTCGGGCGCCTTCCTGGCCAAGCTGGGGTGCACGTACGTCCTGGCCGGTCACAGCGAACGACGTGAGTACCACCGCGAGTCCGAGGACGTCGTCAATGCCAAGGTCAAGGCGGCATACCGGCATGGCCTCACCCCGATCTTCTGCGTCGGTGAGCATCTCGAAGCACGTCAGGAGGGGCGGTACCTCGAGCACGTCCTGATGCAGCTCAAGGCCGGCCTCGACGGGGTGACCGCCGAGCAAGCGCGCAGCATCGTCGTCGCCTACGAGCCCGTTTGGGCCATCGGCACCGGTGAGGTGGCCACGCCGGCGGACGCCCAGGAGGTCTGCGCGGCGATCCGCACGACGCTGGCCGAGCTGTACTCCGGTGACCTGGCTGATGGTGTCCGCGTGCTCTATGGCGGTTCGGTCAAGGCCAACAACGTCGCGGCGATCATGGGCGAGGAGGATGTCGACGGCGCGCTGGTCGGCGGGGCGTCCATCGTGCCCGAGGAGTTCGCCTCGATCTGCCGGTACCGCGACCACCTGGCGACTGTGTGAGTGCCCAACAGGTATCCTGATCCTCGTTGCCTTTTCAGGGCAACACGACCTCGAGACGATGGGTGGCTAGACGCGTGGTAGCCGTACGGATTGGCCTGCAGGTGCTGCTGGTTATCGGTGGTCTGTTTCTGACCCTGCTGATCCTGCTCCACAAGGGCAAGGGCGGTGGCCTCTCGGACATGTTCGGGGGCGGCATGTCGACCTCGCTCGGATCGTCCTCCGTGGCCGAGCGCAACCTCGACCGGTTCACCGTGGCGGTGGGCATCGTGTGGTTCGCCTGCATCGTCGGCATTGGCCTCATCGACCGCTTTTCCCACTGACCCGAAGGGACCCTGAGCATTCATGGCAGGTGGTAACGCAATCCGCGGCAGTCGCGTCGGAGCTGGCCCCATGGGCGAGGCCGAGCGCGGCGAGGCTGCCCCGCGCGTCTTCGTGTCCTACTGGTGCGCCAACGGTCACCAGACGCGGCCCAGTTTCGCCGAGGAGCCAGGGCTCGCCATCCCCGACACCTGGGACTGCCCGCGCTGTGGGTTCCCGGCCGGTCAGGACGAGGAGAACCCGCCCGCACCCCCGAAGGTCGAGCCCTACAAGACCCACCTGGCCTACGTGAAGGAGCGTCGCTCCGACGCTGACGGCAAGGCCATCCTGGAAGAGGCCCTAGCCACCCTGCGGGACCGCAAGCTCATCCAGTAGCCCTCCATACCCCCCGACTTATTGCCCTGAATCCACCGCCGCGGCCCCTACGGGGCCCGGATACGGTGGATTCAGGGCAATAAGTCGCAGGTGGTGGGGGAGTCGGGGGTGGGGGAGGTTAGCGGGGCAGGCTCGAGGCGGCGTCCACATCGACGAGCCACAACGTCTCCTGTATGCCGTGCACCTGGGCCGCGGAGGACTCCTGCGGTGGGGCTCCGGCGACGGAGACCGCCACGGCGTCGGCCTTGTCGGCGCCGGCGACGATGAACCAGACCCGGTCAGCCCGGTTCAGCGCCTCGAACGTCAAGGTGATGCGTGTCGGCGGCGGCTTGGGGGAGTCGTGCACCGGTGCTGCCGCGACCCCCGCCGTGAGCTGGTCCGGGTGACCGGGGAAGAGCGAGGCCACATGCGCGTCGGGGCCGACCCCCAGCAACAGGATGTCGAAGGTGGGGGACTGAACCCCACCCGCAGCGTCAACACCCGCAGCGTCAGCCAGCCAGCCGGCATACCGGGCAGCGGCCGCAGCCACGTCGTCCCCGTCCGGGCCGTCGGGGCCGGGCATGGCGCGCACCCGGGCCGGGTCGAGGGGGAGGGCGTCGAGCAGTGCCTCGCGGTTCTGCGTCTCGTTCCGCTCTGGGTCGCCCTGGGGCAGGAACCTCTCGTCGCCCCACCAGAGGTCGACCCTGCTCCAGTCCACCGCGTCACGGCCGGGCAGAGCTCCCAAGGACGCCAGCACCGCTGAGCCCAAAGAGCCACCGGTCAGGACGAGCGAGACCTCGCCGCGCGCGGCCTGCACATCGACCAGCGCAGTCAGCAGTCGTGCACCGATCGCGTCGGACAGCAGCTGCTTGGTCGGGTGGACGACAACCCTGGGAGCAGCAGCGTTCGACTCGGTCACGACGATGCCTTCTTCTTCGCAAGCTTGCGGGCAGCGACCTTCTTGACGGTGTGCTCATCGGCGTGGTCGGAAGGCGGTGGCGCCGAGACCATCTGGGCACTGCCGGCCTTGGCGCTGGCCCGTGCGATGCGCCGCGACTCGCGTTCGGCCTCCTCGAGTGACGGGGCCTCACCCTCGCGGACCGCCTCGCTCGCCGTGACGCTCTTCGTGCCGAGTCGCGCCAGGCCCTTGCGGATGGCCTCCTCGTAGATCTCATCCGGGTCGAGCCGCCGCAGCTCGTCCGCAAGGCACTCCGCAGTCCCACGGCGGGCCAGCGAGATGCGGCGCACCGGCTGGCCGGGCTGGGTCAGGGTGGCGATCGCGCCATCGGGGCGCACCAGGTCCACCGACCCGCTTCGGCGTTCGAGACGCACACTGACCATGCCGGTGCCGACCCGGGTACGCGCCCGGGTGACGGGGCACTTCAGGGCGTGCGCCAGCCAGGCCGCCAGCAGGTCGGTGGAGGGTGAGTCGGAACCACCGCTGACCGTCGCCTCGACGACGGGCTCGTACGGTGCCTGGTCCAGCGCGGCGGCGAGCAGGCCACGCCACAGCGTGATCCGGGTCCAGGCCAGATCGGTATCGCCCTTGGCATAGGTCGCCGCCCGGGCCTTCAGTGTCGCCCGCGGGTTCTTCGACTCGGCTGCGTCGGTGATGCGGCGCTGAGCCATCGAGCCGATCGGATCCTCGGACACCTTGGCCGGGGCGTCCTTGGGCCACCAGGCCACGACGGGAGAGTCCGGCAGTAGCAAGGGGATCACCACACTGCGACCATGGTCGGTCAGCGCCCCGTACAGGCGCAGCACGACGACCTCGCTGGCACCGGCGTCGCCGCCGACCCTGATCTGGCCGTCGATCCGAGACTGGCCGCGCTTGTTGCCGAGCACCACGGCGATGATCCGGCAGGGGTGCTGGCGGCTGGCGTCGTTGGCGGCCTCGATCGCCTCGTCGGCGTCGACCTCGTCGACGACGATCACCAGGGTCAGCACCCGGCCCAGGGCCATCGCCCCGGTGTCCTGACGCAGCTGGACCAGCTTCTTGCTGATCGCGACGGTCGAGGTGCTGGGCAGGTCCACGATCACGGCATCCTCCAGACCCGGCCGTCACGGCGCATCATCTCGTCGGCACTGTCCGGACCCCAGCCACCGGCGACGTAGGGGTCGGGTTTCGCCTTCTGCCTGGCCCAGTGGGTCTCGACCGGGTCGAGGATCTGCCAGGACAGCTCGACCTCCTCGTGGCGGGGGAACAGCGGCGGGTCACCCAGGAGCACGTCCAGGATGAGCCGTTCGTAGGCCTCCGGGCTGGACTCGGTGAACGCGCGCCCGTACCCGAAGTCCATGGTCACGTCGCGCACCTCCATCTGGGCACCGGGCACCTTGGCGCCGAACCGCATGGTGATGCCCTCGTCCGGCTGGACGCGGATGACGACCGCGTTCTGACCGAGCTCCTCGGTGGCAGTGTCGTTGAACGGCAGGTGCGGGGCCTTCTTGAAGACGACCGCGATCTCCGTGACACGCTTGCCCAGCCGCTTGCCGGTCCGCAGGTAGAACGGGACACCGGCCCAGCGACGCGAGTCGATCTCGATCTTCATCGCGGCATACGTCTCGGTGTGGGAGTCCTTGGCCACGCCGTCCTCGGCGTGATAGCCGATGACCTGCTCGCCGCCCTGCCATCCGGCGGCGTACTGCCCGCGGGCGGTGGACTTGGTGAGGTCGCGGGGGTGGCGCACCGCGGAGAGGACCTTCTCCTTCTCGGCCCGCAGGTGCTGCGCGGCGAACGACACCGGCTCCTCCATGGCCGTCAGGGCGAGCAGCTGGAGCAGGTGGTTCTGGATGAC
>DASYGI010000220.1:0-10660 GCA_035999925.1 Pedococcus sp. | reverse complement strand
GCAGCAATCGCCGAGAAGTGCTGGTCGTCCACCCCTCGGGTCATGATGCGATTCTAAAGCACAAATGTGTTGACGTAAGAGCACGGATTTTCTATAGTCGTCAAAACAAGACTATAGAAAGGCTTGGCCATGTCGACTTCTCAGCTCACCCACCCGGCAGGCCTTCGTGGCGCCCTCGCCGCGGAGCCGGCTCACCAGGCGTTCGTGCTCCTGCGGACCGTGTTCACCATCGCCCCGATCCTCTTCGGCTTGGACAAGTTCGCGAACCTGCTCGTGCACTGGCCTCGGTATCTCGCACCGGTGATCGACAATGTGCTCCCCGGCACAGCCCAGCAGGCGATGTACGCCGTCGGGGTCATCGAGGTGGTGGCCGGCCTCGTCGTCGCGCTACGCCCGCGCCAGGGAGCACTCCTGGTCAGCGCGTGGCTGGCGGGCATCATCGTCAACCTCCTGCTCATCCCCGGCTACTACGACGTGGCCTTGCGGGACTTCGGCCTGTTCGTCGCCGCCGTCGCCTTGTTCCGGCTGGCGGTCGGCGAGGACCGTGCACGGCAAGGGAAGATCTGATGTCGGCGTCGGCTCATCAGTCGGTCCCGTCGGAGGCCGTGGTTCCGCGGCTGCGGGTCGCCCGCGACGAGCAGGAGGTGGATCTGGACCGCGCGGCCGCGGCGGCGCGTCAGCTGTTGAACGCGCTGGGCGTGTCGACGGAGTCTGAGTCGATGGCCGAGACCCCGGCGCGGATGGCCCGCGCGTATGCCGAGATGCTCAGTCCCCGCTCGTTCGACCTCACGACGTTCCCCAACGACGAGCACTACGACGAGCTCGTGTTGGCCCGCGCCATCCCGGTGCACTCGGTGTGTGAGCATCACATGCTGCCCTTCCTGGGCGTCGCTCACGTCGGATACCTGCCCGGGGAGCGCATCCTCGGACTGTCCAAGCTGGCGCGAGTGGTGGAGCTCTTCGCCCGCCGCCCACAGGTTCAAGAGCGACTGACCGCCCAGATCGCCGGCTGGCTTCAGGAGCAGTTGCAACCGGCAGGGGTGGGCGTCGTCATCGAGGCTGAGCACTTCTGCATGACCCTGCGCGGCGTCCGCGCCGGTGGCGCGAGCACCATCACCTCAGCGCTGCGCGGCCGGCTGCGAGACGACGCCCGGTCTCGGGCCGAGTTCCTGGCGCTGACCCGGTCGGGCTGAGCGGCGCAGTCGGTCTCGGCGCTACAGGCCCCCTGTGGTCACGACACCGCAAGGCGGTAGCCGCGCTTGACCACCGTCTGGATCAAGGCGCGCCCGCCGCATACCTCGCGCAGTCGAGCCACCGCCACTTCGGCGGTGTGCGGGTCGAGGGACTCCCCCGGCAGGACTGCCAGCACCTGCTCGCGGCTGACGACGTCGCCGTGGGCTTCGGTCAGCAGCCGCAGAACCTCCAGGCCACTGGGCGACACGGCCACCACGTGGCCGTCGAGGAGGGCCACGGTGCGCCGCACCTGCAGCCGTCCGGCCCGGGTAGCGACCGCAGTCGACTGGGCCTGCTCGTAATGACTGACCAGAGCGCGAACCAGCGCACCGAGGCGCCCTCGGTCCGGCATGATCGGCTTGATTCCCTTGTCCTGCAACGGTTTTGCCGTAATAGGGCCTACTGCCGCGGTGAGCATCGCTCCTGACCGCAGCCGCGCGCAGATCTCCTCGCCGAGACCCTGCGAGTCGACCTCCGCGAGCCACGCGGTCGCCCCGGGAGCGGAGGTGAAGACCACCGCGTCGATCTCGCCCGCCGCGGCGGCGACCACCGACTGCCTGAGGGCGCCAGGATCCGGCGGCGGCCCCCAGCGATAGACCACCAGGCTGTGCACCTCGGCGCCGGCTGCGGCGAGCTCGGTGTCAAGGCCATCAGCACCGGCGCCGTGATGTTGCACGGCCACCCGCTGACCCGAGACTCCTTCGGCGAGTAGCAGGTCCAGGATCTCTGCGGAGGTCTCGGATTCCGCGACCCAGTCGGCCTGGAGCCCGGCCGCCTGGATGGCGCCATTGGCCTTCGGCCCACGGGCGATGATGCGGGCGCCGGCTAACGTCGACACGAGCTCATCCGCGAGTCCTGCGGCGTCGGCGGCCTCGACCCAACCACGGAAACCGATCCCGGTAGTGATCACCACGATGTCAGCCGGGGCCTCCAACAACGCTTTGGTGGCGAGTAGAAGCTCTTCGTCATGCTCGTGAGGGACGATGCTCAGGGCTGCCGCGTGCCGCACCGTCGCGCCGCGACGGCTCAGGGCTGCGGCCAGCTCACCCGAACGGCGATCGGCCGTCACCAGGACGACACACCCAGCCATCACTTGGCCCAAGGGCGCCATCACGGGCCGGCCCCGGGCAGGTCATCGGCTGCAGTTGTCCGCGCGACCATCACCAGCACTGCCCCGTCGCGCACCATGACGGGGTAGGTCGACAGCGGCCGCGTCTCCTTGCCGACGGGATCGAGACATTCACCGGTGCGAAGGTCGAATACCTGCTTGTACATCGGGGACGCCACGGTGGGGATATCCCCAGCTGACCCGACGATGCCGCGCGACATCACGTTCGCGCCGCTGTACGGGTCGCGCTGCTGCACGGCATACACGACATCGTCGAACGTGCGGAACAACGCCACCTGCACGCCTCCCGCCAGCGCGGCCGCGCCGCGCTCCGTGGACAGGTCGTCGAGGCGGCATACCTCGGTCATCTCGGCCACCGTGGTGGCCAGCGCCTCGGCGTGCAGGTCAACGGTCATCGACGCACCTCCAGGGTCGTGCCGGCAATCAGGACCCCACCCTGCTCGCGTTCGGATTCCGTTGCGGGACGGGCCTGCCCGCGCTCGTTGACGTACGCCAGAGAGTCGTCGCGCTGGTCCGGCGCATTGACGAACGAGCTGAATCGGCGCAGCTTCTCGGGGTCAGCCAGGGCAGCGGCCCACTCGTCCTCGTAGGAGTCGACGTGTGATGCCATCGCCGCGTCGAGGTCGTCGCAGATGCCTAGGCTGTCCTGCAGGACCACCGCCCGAATCGCCTCGAGGCCACCTTCGTAGTCCTCCACCCATGCGGCCGTCCGCTGCAGCCGGTCTGCCGTCCGCACGTAGTACAGGAGGAACCGGTCGATCGCCCGCACCAGCGTCTCGGTGTCCAGGTCCTCGGCGAACAGCTGGGCGTGCCTGGGAGTGAAGCCACCGTTGCCCCCGACATAGAGGTTCCAGCCGTGGTCGGTGGCGATCACGCCGACGTCCTTGCCCCGTGCCTCCGCACACTCGCGCGCGCAACCGCTGACGCCCAGCTTGAGCTTGTGTGGCGAGCGCAGCCCGCGGTAACGCAGCTCTAGGGCGATGGCCAGCGCGACCGAGTCCTGCACGCCGTAGCGGCACCAGGTCGACCCCACGCACGACTTCACCGTGCGCAGCGACTTGCCGTACGCGTGACCGGACTCGAAGCCGGCGTCAACCAGTCGCGCCCAGATCTGGGGAAGCTGCTCGATGCGAGCGCCGAACAGGTCGATCCGCTGTCCGCCGGTGATCTTCGTGTAGAGCCCGAAGTCCTTGGCGACCTCGCCGATGACGATCAGGCCCTCGGGGGTGATCTCGCCGCCGGGGATCCGTGGGACCACGGAGTAGGAGCCGTCCTTCTGCAGGTTCGCCATGACGTGGTCATTGGTGTCCTGCAGCGTCGCGCGCTCGCCCTCAAGGATGTGACCGGTGCCCAGCGAGGCCAGGATCGAGCCGATGACCGGCTTACAGATGTTGCAGCCGCGACCGCGACCGTGGGTCGCGACGATCTTGCTGAACGTCCTCAGCCCCTGCACGCGCACCACGTCGAACAGCTGGGCGCGGGAGAGGTCGAAGTGCTCGCAAAGGGCGTTGCTGACCGTGACGCCGGCCTTCTCGAGCTCGGTCGTGACGAGCTTCTTGACCAGCGGCAGGCAGGACCCGCAGCTGGTGCCCGCCTTGGTGCAGGCCTTTACTGCAGACAGGTCCGTGCAGCCGGATTCGCTGACGGCACAACGGATCGCGCCCGCCGACACATTGTTGCAGGAGCAGATGGCTGCGTCGTCGGGCAGGTCCCCGCCTGCTGGGTCGGCCCCGGTCGTCCCTTCGGGCAGCAGGTATGCCGCGGGGTCTGCGCCCAGCGGGCGGCCCACCATGGGACGCAACGCGGCATACGCGCTCGCGTCGCCGACGAGGATGCCGCCCCGCAAGGTGCGGGCGTCGTCGGACATCACGAGCTTCTTGTAGACGCCGGCGACGGGGTCGGAGATGACGACCTCGAGGCCGCCGGGCTCCTGGGCGAACGCATCACCAAAGCTTGCGACGTCGACCCCGAGCAGCTTGAGCTTGGTCGAGAGGTCGGCCCCGGGGAAGGTGCCAACTCCGCCGAGGAGCCGGTCCGCGACGATCTCGGCCATGGTGTAGCCCGGCGCCACCAGGCCCAGGCAGCGCCCCTCGATGCACGCCACCTCCCCGATGGCCCAGATGTTCGGATCGTTGGTCCGGCATGCCTGGTCGACCACCACGCCGCCGCGCTCGCCGATCTGTAGGCCGGCTGCTCGGGCCAGCTCGTCGCGGGGCCGGACCCCCACGGCGAAGATCACCACGTCCACCGGCAGGGAGCCCCCTTCGGTGAACTCCATCCTGGCCACACGACCGAGGTCACCCCCGATCTTGGCCGTCGCCGTGCCGGTGCGTACCGAGACGCCGAGGCCCTCGATGAGCCGCTTGAGCGCTTCCCCGCCTCCGTCGTCGACCTGGATCGGCATCAGTCGCGACGCGAACTCGACGACCGTTGTCTCGACCTCGAGCGCGCGGAGCGCACCAGCCGCCTCGAGCCCGAGCAGTCCGCCACCCACGACCGCGCCACGAACCGGGCGCTGCAGCTCGTCACGACGCCGCTCGACGTAGGTGCGCAGGCCTGCGACATCGTCGATGGTGCGATACACGAAGGCGCCGCGCAGGTCCTTCCCCGGGACCGGGGGCACCGCGGCATACGAGCCGGTGGCCAGCACGAGCGAGTCGTAGCCGAGGGTCCGGCCGTCGGAGGTGGTGACCGTCCGGCTGTCTCGGTCGACGGCTGTGGCCGCCACTCCGCGGCGCAGTGTGACGAGTGGGTCATCCCAGAGGTCCTGACCCCCGAGGGCCAGGTCGTCCGGGTCGCGGCCCGTGAAGTACGACGTGAGGGCAACCCGGTCATACGGGGCCCGAGGCTCCTCGCAGAGCACGGTGACAGCCCACTGGCCGGCCGCGTCACGGTCCCGCAGAGCGTCGACGAGGCGGCGTGCCACCATGCCGCCGCCGATGACGACGAGCTGCTGTGGCGGGGTCCGCTGAACCATGGCGTTCACGTTAGAGAGCCCCCATTTCGGCGGTGGTCGTCATGTGTTTCCCCCTCGTAAAACGGTTTTCACCGTCGGCGCGAGGTCCGTGTGAGGTACCCAGGGCGTTGACGAGCGCGCACACGTCGTCGGCGCACCCGCCACACCCGGTTGTCGCCCGGGTGGCCTGCGCCACGTCGGCGAGCGATTGAGCGCCCTCGTGGACGCACTGGGTGATCTCGGCCTTGGTGACCGAGTTGCAACGGCAGACCGTCGCCTCCGGCGGGAGGTCGAGCGGGTCCGTCGGAGCTGCGGTTTGGGCCGCAAGCGCCGGCAGAAGCAGGTATGCCGGGTCGGCTGGCAGTGGGGTGCGTCGTGTGTAGGCGGCGACCAGATCCGCGGCCACCGAGCCGGCGCCGACACAGGTCGCGCCAACCAGCCTGCGACCCGATACCACGACCTCGACATGACGGCCGATCTCAGGGTCGGACAGTCGAAGGGTGCGCTGGGCAGGGTCGTCGGGACGCTGAGACCCGCAGATCCCCATGGTGACGACATCCAGCCCGTGCGCCTTGAGACGCACCACATCGTTCGGGGCGTCCCGGGTGACCTTGAAGCCACCGCCGGCTCCGGCCAGGCTCGCGGCCAGCCGGCGCGCCTGATCCCACCCCTGCGCCACGAGCCCCGAGCCGCCCTCGGGCGGTTGGGCGCAGTCCCCGATGGCAAAGACGCGACGGTCGGTTGGGCTGGCCAGGTCGGCGCCGACCACGATCCCCCGCGCGGTGGCCAGGCCTGCCTGCCTCGCGAGCCCGACGGCGGGCGTCGTACCGGTGGCCAGAACCAGCAGCTGAGCCTCGAGGGTCTCTCCGTTCGCGAGCATCACCGCGGCCAGTCGGCCGCGGTCCAGCCGGACGCTGTCGGCGCCGATTCCGACCCTGTGGTCGATGCCCAGCCCGACCATCGCGTCCTCGACGACCCTGCTCGCCTGGGGGTCGAGCTGACGTTCCATCACCACGCTCGCGGGGTGCACGACGGTCACCGCGACGCCACGTCGGGCCAGGCCACAGGCAGCCTCGAGCCCAAGTACTCCCGCACCGAGCACCACGGCGCGATGCGCATTCAGCGTGGCCGCGACGATCTCCCGCGCGTCGTCGATAGTACGCAGCGCATGGACTCCTGGAGGCAGACGCCGCGGGTCCTCGTCCGTGCTCCCACAGAGGCCGCGCAGCGGCGGGATCCGTGCCGCCGAACCTGTCGCGAGAACGAGCTGGTCGTAGCGGAATCGAGCACCGTTGTCAGTCACCACCACGCGGTCGTCCCGGTCGATCAGCACGGCCTGTACTCCGCGGTGGATGGTCAGCCGTTCGCAGGTCGGGGTGGCAAGGGTCAGGGCGCCCAGCTCGTAGGCCCCTGAGACGACCTCGCTGAGCAGGACCCGGTTGTACGGCTCGCACGGCTCGGCGCCCAGCACGGTGATCTCGAACCGCTCTGCGGTGTCGGCGGCCAGTAGGTCCTCGACGAAGCGGGCCCCGACCATGCCGTTGCCTACGACGACCAGTCGCGTCATGACGCCACCGGTGCGAAGGCCGAGGGGGTCGCGACCAGCCGTGCCGAGCTCACCTGGACCGCGCAGACCTTGAACTCAGGCATCCCCGAGAGCGGGTCGGTGGCGTCGTTGGTGACCCGGTTGACGCTGTCGCCTCCGCCCCAGTGGAACGGCATGAAGACCGTGTCGGGGCGGATGTCCTCGGTGATCCGAACCGGGGCGCACACCGAACCGCGGGCCGTGGTGAGTCTCAGCAGGTCCCCTTCGTCCACTCCGACCCGAGCGGCCAGCAGCGGGTGGATCTCGACAAACACAGTGGGTGAGGCGTTGACGAGGGCACCGACCCGGCGCGTCTGGGCACCCGACTGGTAGTGCTGCAGGACCCGTCCGGTGATGAGGTGCAGCGGCGCATCGGGCCGCAGATCATCCTCGGGTCCGATGTGGTCGACGGCGACGAGGTGGGCTCGTCCGTCAGCGGTCGGGAACCTCTGGAGGAACAGCCGGGGGGTCCCGGGATGTGGAGGCTGCCCGGGACCGGTTGCGGGGCACGGCCAGTAGAGCTCCTCCTCTGCGTCGAGTCGCGCATGTGACAGGCCGCTGTAGTCGGCTCGACCGCCGGCACTGGCACAGGCCAGCTCGTCGAACACCTCAGCGGGGTCGGTGCTCCATCTGCCTGGCGCTCCGAGCCGAGCTGCGAGCTGCGACCAGACCCACAGCTCGCTGCGGACTCCGGTCGGTGAATCGATCGCCTTGCGTCGTCTCAGGACCCGCCCCTCCAGGGAGGTCATGGTGCCCTCCTCCTCAGCCCACTGGGTGACCGGCAGCACGACGTCCGCCAGCAAGGCTGTCTCCGACGGAACGAAGTCGCACACGACCAACAGGTCGAGCGCTGCCAGCCGCTCCGCGACGCGCTGGGCGTTCGGAGCGCTCACTAGAAGGTTGGAGCCATGGACCAGCAGGGCGCGTGGTCCTCCTACCGTGCCCAAGGTGGCCAGCAGCTCCATTGCCGGCATTCCCTTTCCTGGCAGGGAGATCGGGTCGACGCCCCACACCTGCGCGACGTGAGCACGCGCCTGAGGATCGTCGATCATCCGATAGCCAGGCAGCTGGTCGGACTTCTGCCCGTGCTCGCGGCCGCCCTGCCCGTTGCCCTGCCCGGTGATGGCGCCATAGCCGCTGCCGACGCGGCCAGGCAGGCCGAGTGCGAGCGCAAGGTTGATTGCCGCGGTGACCGTGGCGGTGCCCTGCGTGGACTGCTCCACTCCTCGTCCCGTGAGGATGTACGCGCCCGCCCCCCGCGCGGCTGGGCTGGCCGCGGCCAGCAGCCGCGCGGTGTCTCGCAAGGTGGCCGCTGGTATTCCGCACACCTGCTCGGCGCGCTCGGGCCACCAGGCGGCGACACTGCGACGCACTGTCTCGATTCCTTCGGTGCGCTCGGTCAGGTATGCCGTGTCAGCCAGTCCTTCACCGATCACGATGTGCAGCAGAGCCAGCAGTACGACGAGATCGGTGCCAGGCACGGGCTGCAGATGCAGGCCTTTCCCATCCTCGGTCAGCTGGGCGGTGGCACTGCGTCGCGGGTCGACGACCACAAGGCCCCCCTGCGCGCGGACGCCGCCGAGGTGGCTGACCGACGGCGGCATCGTCTCCGCGAGGTTGCTCCCCAACAGCACAATGGCCTGCGCGCCTGCGAGGTCGGTGAGCGGGAAGGGCAGGCCACGATCGACCCCCAGCGACCGGTTCGCTGCCGCCGCGGCGCTGCTCATGCAGAACCGGCCGTTGTAGTCAATGTTCGCGGTGCCCAGGGCGACCCGTGCGAACTTGCCCAGCTGGTAGGCCTTTTCGTTGGTAAGGCCACCCCCACCGAAGACGGCCACGGCGTTGGGGCCGTCCTCGGCGCGGATGGCCGACAGGCGGCTGGCGACCAGGTCGATCGCTTGGTCCCAGGTCGCCGGTTCCAGGGCGCCGCCCGCCGAGCGGATGAGCGGAGTCGTCAGCCGGTCGGGCGCCCGCAGGAGGTCGCCGCTGGTCCAGCCCTTCTGGCACAGCCCGCTCCTGTTGGTCGGAAACGCTCGCCCGTCGACGCTGACTCCGCCGGGCGCCGGGGTCAGCGTCTGGGCGCACTGCATGGCGCAGTACGGGCAGTGGGTGGCGACCTCGCTCATGGTCAGGGCCCTAGACCGAAACGGCGGCAAGCGCAGCGCCGCGACGCGCGTACACGGCATACGTCGTCAGAGCCATCACGAGGTAGGCGGCCACGAACACCTCGAGGGCCGGGACCAACGAGCCAAAGGTCTGCTTGGCGATCGCGAACCCGCGCGGGATCAGGAAACCGCCGTAGGCGCCCACCGCCCCCGCGATGCCGATGCACCCTGCCGCCGCTTTGCGACGTACCGACAGCGTCGCGACATCGGTCGCGCCCGCCCGGAATACGGCTGGGATCATTCGGTAGGTCGCACCGTTGCCAAGGCCCGCCCCCACGAACAGCACCATGAAGGCGGTGAAGAAGAGCGGAAAGCTGTGCTGCCTGAGTCCGGCGATGGCGGATATCGCCCCGGCGGTGAGGATCGCGAACGAGACGATGGTCAGACGGGCGCCACCAACGCGGTCGGCCAGCATGCCACCCAGCGGCCGGGTCAGCGCACCGACCAAGGCACCGAGGAAGGCCAGCTGAAGGGGTGCCTGCGGGAACTGCGTCTTGAGCAGGGTGGGAAAGACACCGGCATACCCGATGAACGAGCCGAAGGTCCCGATGTACAGGAACGAGATGATCCACGTGTGCCGGTTGCGGATGGCATCGGCGTAGGCGCCGTAGTCCGCCCGCACCCCGGTGAGGTTGTCCATGAACCGCCAGGCCCCCAACGCGGCCAGCAGCGCCAACGGAACGAACATCAAGCCGGCCCGCTCGAGGTGTACGCCCGCACCGACCGCGATGGCTGCGGGGACGATCATCTGGACGATGCCGGTCCCCAGGTTGCCCCCAGCGGCGTTGAGTCCCAATGCCTTTCCCTTCTCGGCCTCGGGGAAGAAGAACGAGATGTTGGTCATCGACGAGGCGAAGTTGCCGCCGCCGAACCCGGCCAAGGCGGCACACGCCAGCAGTACCCCGAAGGACGTGCCGGGTTGGGTCACGACCCAGGCGAGCGCGGTCGAGGGAATCAGCAGTAGGAGCGCTGAGATGACGGTCCAGTTGCGGCCACCGAAACGCGGGACGGCGAACGTGTACGGGATGCGCAGGGTTGCGCCGACGAGGCTGGGGAGCGCGATCAGCCAGAACTGCTGGTTCAGCGTGAGGCGGAAGCCAGCGGAAGGGAGCAGCGGTACCACGACGCTCCAGAGCGCCCAGACACAGAACCCGAGGAACTCGGCTCCGATCGAGAAGCCCAAGTTGCGACGCGCGATGGCCCGCCCACCGCCGCGCCAGAAGACGGTGTCCTCGGGGTCCCAGTGGTCGATCCAGCGACCTGCGGGCTTGGCGGGCGTCAGTGGAACGAGGACGGTGCTCTGTTCTGTGGGCGCGGACATGCGGGGCTCCTTCTCGGGGACCAGAGGACTCCTGGTGGCGACCCGAGAAGGGTCCCGAAGCCGTGTTTCACCCCCGCACGACCGCCGTAAAGCATCCGTAACACTTCACGCACAGGCCCGGCTGGTCGGCTGTGAGAAGAGACCAGACCTAGTTCCAGGAGCCGCCGTTTCCCCAGCCAGGACCGGGGCGCATCCGCACCTCGGCGTCGGACGGGTCGTCGCGCCACTCCTGCGGGCGCTTGCCCCTGGCCCGTTTGACGATGGCAATGAC
>DASYGI010000219.1:0-1504 GCA_035999925.1 Pedococcus sp. | reverse complement strand
CCCAGGCCCACAGCACCAGGAAGGGGGCGGTGAAGTAGAGGCCAGCCCATAGCCAGAACGCGACCTTGTCGTGGGTGAACTTGTCCCAGTGCAGCACGGTGGCCACTCCGAGGAGGGTCGCAAACAGGGCGACCGAGACGAAGCCGGCACGCACCGCAGCCCACCGCCGCTCTACGAACAGGACGCGAACGAAGAAGTAGCACCCACCGAGGTAGGCGGACGCCAGCAGCATCGACGTCATGTGTGACTGGATCGGCCAGGCCCACAGGCGCGCGGTCTCGCCGGGAAAGCCGTACAGCAGGACGAATGCCACGAGCAGGAAGGGCGCGATGAACCCCGACAATGCGCGCGTCGTGGTGAGGACCCGGTCGTCGCGCTTCACGACTTGACCCGTGACACGGCGTCGAAGAGTGCCGCGTACGAAGCCACCAAGGCACGCCGTTCAGCGGCCAGTCGGGGGTCGGCGAGATCGCACCCAGCCGCCACCCACGCGTCCGACTCGTTCATCGCCTCGGCCCGCCATCGTGCCGCCTCACGCATCGCCTCCGGAGGGGCCGAGTAGACGTGGGCGTAGAGCGCGACGAGGGCGGCTTCGAGCTCGGCGCGGGTGGCGACATCGTCGCGAGATGCATCATCGCCGCGCTGACGGGCCCGGTGGATCCGCCACCACTCGACCTCCAGCTCCGACGCCCGCACCGGGTCGTAGGTCAGGTCGGAGTGCGCGAGCACGAGCCGGTAGAACCGCAGCATGGCGGCACGCGCGGCCTCGGGGTCGTTGACGGGGACGGGCGCCCAGGCCTGGTTGGCGCGCAGCACGTGCCACGCGGCGATGAAGGTGAGCCGAGGCCCCAGGCCGAACCCCTGGTCGACCATCCCGACGAACGCGCGCAGCGCCTTCACCCACTCGCGCCGGTAGTAGCTGGCCCACGCCTGGGTCTCCAGACGCCCAAGAGCGACGGCATCGAAGTTACGAGGACTGTGGCGACTCAGCACGGCACACCTCGCTCCTCGGCTGGGGCGCGTCCGTTGTAGTCGCTGACAAGCGCCAGCCGTGGGCTCGATACTAGTCGCGCAGGCCTTCCCGGTAAGGGGTTCAGATGTCCGAGCGAGACATCGGCGCAGTGGTCGCCGCCATGGATGCCCGGCTCGTCCTGATGTCTCCCGAACGATCCGCGCAGCGACTTTTCCTCGAGACGTACCGCAGGACGACCTTGGCCGTCGCGAGGGCCATTGAGGACGCGCAGTTCGAGGACCCGGAGTGGGTTGAGCGGTGGGACGTGGCGTTCGCCGACCTCTACCTGGCCGCCTTGGACCTGGACCTCGCGGGCAGCCCGCAGGTGTCGCGTCCCTGGCGGCTGGCTTTTGACGCGCCAGCCGGGCTTCCGGCCCTGCGACACGTGCTGCTGGGCATCAACGCACACATCAACTACGACCTGCCGCAAGCCTTGCTGGCGGTGATCACTGACGCTGAGTTCGCGGATCCGGTCGTCGTAGCGCGGCGCGG
>DASYGI010000218.1:0-34362 GCA_035999925.1 Pedococcus sp. | reverse complement strand
CGGTGAGCCTCAGCGTCGCGGACGCCGCCTACCTGGTCGCGGCCGTCCTCTTCATCATGAGCCTCGCCGGCCTGTCACGGCACGAGACCGCCCGCGGCGGCGTCGTCTACGGCATGGTCGGGATGGGGATCGCGCTCGTCGCGACCATCGGGTTCCTCGTGCTGCCCGCGTCCTCCATCGTCCTGCTGATCGTCGCCATGGTGGTCGGCGCCGCGATCGGTCTGTGGCGCGCGCGGGTCGTGCAGATGACCGGCATGCCGCAGCTCATCGCCCTCCTGCACAGCTTCGTCGGCCTCGCCGCCGTGCTCGTCGGCTGGACCGGCCACCTCTCGCAGCCGGACCTGACCGGTTCGCTGCGCGGCGTGCACAACGCGGAGGTCGTGATCGGCATCTTCATCGGCGCCGTGACCTTCACCGGGTCGATCGTCGCCTACCTGAAGCTCTCCGCGCGCATCTCGTCGCGCCCGCTCGTGCTGCCCGGCAAGAACGCGCTCAACGTCGGCGCGCTCGTCGTGTTCGTGGCGCTGACCGTCTGGTACGTGATCACCCCCGAGCTGTGGCTGCTGGCCGTGGTGACGCTGATCGCCCTCGCCCTCGGCGTCCACCTCGTCGCGTCGATCGGCGGCGGCGACATGCCCGTTGTCGTGTCGATGCTCAACAGCTACTCCGGGTGGGCCGCGGCGGCGGCCGGGTTCATGCTCGGGAACGACCTGCTCATCGTCACCGGCGCTCTCGTCGGCTCCTCCGGTGCCTACCTGTCCTACATCATGTGCCAGGCCATGAACCGCTCCTTCGTGTCGGTCATCGCCGGCGGGTTCGGCTCCGGCGCCATCGCCGCCTCCGACGACACCGACTACGGCGAGCACCGCGAGACCACGGCCGTGGACGTCGCCGACCTGCTCAAGGACGCCGGAACCGTCGTCATCACGCCCGGCTACGGGATGGCGGTCGCTCAGGCGCAGTACCCGGTCGCCGACCTCACCCACAAGCTGCGCGAACGCGGCATCGAGGTCCGGTTCGGCATCCACCCGGTCGCGGGCCGGCTGCCCGGCCACATGAACGTCCTCCTCGCCGAGGCCAAGGTGCCCTACGACATCGTCCTCGAGATGGACGAGATCAACGAGGACTTCCCCTCGACCGACGTCGTCCTCGTCATCGGCGCCAACGACACCGTCAACCCCGCTGCCGCCGAGGACCCCACCTCACCGATCGCCGGCATGCCGGTGCTCGAGGTCTGGAACGCCAAGGACGTCATCGTCTTCAAGCGGTCGATGGCTGCCGGTTATGCCGGGGTCCAGAACCCGCTGTTCTTCCGGGACAACAGCTCGATGCTCTTCGGCGACGCCAAGGAGCGCGTCGAGGACATCATCAAGGCCCTGTGACCTCGTCGTCCGTCCCGGGCGGTGGCGTCTGGGGGATCGGACCCGTGTCGGCCTCCCGCCGCCGGCGTCGTTCCGCGTCGCTGCTGTAGATGACCTCGCCGCTCGGCATCGGCGCTGAGTCCCCGTACTGGTGAAGCGGGATGGCCCGCGAGTAGGACCAGCGCTCGTCCACCGCGGACCCGCCCGGCCGCATACCCGACCCTCCCGGCCCACTTGGTCCGACCGGCCGCACCACGGCACCGGCCAGCGGGCTGACCACCGCCGGTGCCACCGCCGGCGCACCGGTCCCGTCGTCGAGGTACCCGTCGTCCCGGTCGGGGTCGGTCACCCGCTCCCGGCTGGGAACGCCGAAGATCTCGGTACAGAGGATCCGGTACGTGGCGTCGGGGTGGGGGACCCAGTCGACCTGACGCAGCGCCTGGTCCTGGCCGGCGCTTTCGAGGACGAACCGGCCGTAGCCGAAGATCCGCCCGGGCACCGAGCGCTGGTACGACATGTCGGTCACCTTGATGAGGGGCATCATCGCGACCTTCTGGGTGAACAGGCCGTAGTTGAGCAGGAGGCGCTTGTCGGTCGCGATGAACCGGTCGTGCCGCCACTGGGCGACCTGGAACCCCAGCCACCCCAGGAGGACGAACCAGAGCAGCCAGAGCAGTCGCGCGATGCCGCCACCGTCGACCCGGATGCGAGCGTCGACCCACATGGTGACGAACAGGCCGGCGAGGGTGCAGACGACCGGGAGGGCGATGACCCCCCAGTGCTGCCGCACGTCGACGACCACGCGCTCCCCCTCGAGGAGGAACCGTTGGAGGTGCGGGTCGCGACGCCGTCGCATGCGAGCGGTCGCTACCGGGCGATGAGCGAGTCGAAGAAGGCGAAGATCGACCGGACACCCTCCGCGAGGATCTCGAAGGACGTCTTGACCACGTCGGCCGCCTGCGTCGGCGACTTGACGATGGCGTAGACGACGTACGCGAGCAGCACCCAGCCCAAGATCTTCCGCACTCGGCTCATCGGGCGGCTCCTCGGGGGGGACGGATCGGGGCGGTAGGCGTGGGGCTGGACAGAATCTGAACGTCAGTGTGCCGTATGGGGCTGGTGTGACGATCGAGGCGCGCCCGGGTGTCGTCGCGGCTCAGACGAGCCCGTACAGCCGGTCGCCGGCGTCGCCGAGACCCGGGACGATGTAGCCCTGGTCGTTCAGCCGCTCGTCGACCGCACCGGTGACCAGGCTGAGCGGGACGCCGAGGTCGCCGAGCTGCTCCTCGATGTAGGCGATCCCCTCCGGCGCCGCCAGCAGGGTGATCGCGGTGATGTCGTCCGCCCCGCGGTCCACGAGGTACCGGATGGCCATGGCGAGGGTCCCACCGGTGGCGAGCATCGGGTCGAGGACGTAGCACTGGCGGCCGTGCAGGTTGTCGGGGAGCCGGTTGGCATACGTCGTCGCCTCGAGCGTCTCCTCGTTGCGCATCATCCCGAGGAAGCCCACCTCCGCCGTCGGCAGCAACCGGACCATGCCGTCGAGCATGCCCAGGCCGGCGCGCAGGATCGGGACGACGAGGGGCCGCGGACTGGCCAGCCGGATCCCCGTCGTCGGCGCGACCGGGGTCTCGATGTCGAATGGCTCCACGCGAACGTCGCGGGTGGCCTCGTAGGCCAGCAGCGTGACCAGCTCGTCGACCAGGCGCCGGAACGTCGGCGAGTCGGTGCGCTTGTCGCGCAGGTAGGTCAGCTTGTGCGAGATGAGCTGGTGGTCGGCCACGTGCACGCGCATGCGGGAAACTTAGCGCGTGCAGGACGATCGGTACGCCGCGTGGATGGGCCGCCCTCTCGAGCTGGCCACCGTCGCGGAGCGGGCCGGTGACGTACCGGTGGGCGCGGTCGTGGTCGGTCCGGACGGCGACGTCATCGGCGAGGGGCACAACGTCCGCGAGGCGTGGGAGGACCCGACCGGCCACGCCGAGATCGTCGCGATCCGCGCGGCGGCCCAGGTGCTGGGGTCCTGGCGGCTCATCGGGTGCACCCTCGTCGTCACGCTCGAGCCCTGTGTGATGTGCGCTGGGGCGATGGTTCTGGCCCGCGTGCCGGTATGCGTGTTCGGCGCCTTCGACCCCAAGGCCGGGGCCTGCGGATCGGTGTGGGACGTGGCCCGCGACCCGCGCGCGAACCACCGCGTCGAGGTGGTCGGCGGGGTCCGCCAGGAGGAGTGCGCCCGCCTGCTCCTCGATTTCTTCGCGGCGCGGCGGCTCCGGTAGCCTTCCCGGCGGTGGCGTGTCCGAGCGGCCTAAGGAGCACGCCTCGAAAGCGTGTGTGGGGGTAACTCCACCGTGGGTTCAAATCCCACCGCCACCGCCAAACTGAGCACACATCAGCCCCTCGTCGTCTTCCCGACGAGGGGCCGATTCGTAGCTCGATGATGGCCATCATGGGGTTGGTCCAACCCGGCGATGGCCAGTCGTGGGTCGGCCGTCTCGGCCGCCCACGAGGATTAGTGCGCGGCGTCGTACGCTTGCTGCACGACGGCACTGATCCGGCCGCGGTCACTGACCTGGTGTCCGTTGCGGTTGGCCCACTCCCGGACTGCAGCCAGGTCGGTGCCGGCGGCGCGACGAGCGGTCCTCTTCGCGGTGGCGGCCGAACGGCGGCGTCCCTGTTTGGTGGCCTTTGCGATGTACGGCTTCAGCGCCTTCTTCAGCGCCTCCCAGTTTTTCGCGCTCAGGTCGATGGTCCACGACTGCCCATTCAGGCTGAAGGTCACCTCCTTCGCCTTCGCCGTGCCATCCACATCATCGGTCACTGTGACCGTCGTCTGCTTCGCCATGAACGAGATACTCACGCCCGCACCCACGCGATATCCCATCCCCAGCAGTAGGCGTCCATTTCACCGCAAGGCTGTGGGTCGGACCCGACGGCGTACGCGAGGTCACCCCCCACGGCCCGCGATCCGCTTCGTACAACAGCAGATGAGCAAACGACTCCCGACGACGCCCGCCCCATCGAACCGCTGACCGCAGCACCCTCCACTGGATCATCAGGGTTCGCCATCGTCGGGCTCGCCGTCCCGTCGACGACCCCATCCGAATCCCGAACGGCAAGAACACCCAAGGACGTGCCCAGCGGCCAGTCGAGGTCCACGGCTGCTTTCACCGAGATCTCGTTGTTGGTCGACTCGCGTTAGACAGTCGTGGGCCCGTCGTCCTGCTCGCTGTGGGGGTTCCGGTCGCCCTCGTCGGCCCTGAACCCGCCGTCGACGACGAACCGGCGACCGGTGACGCTCGTGGGCTCGATGCGCACAAGGCGGGGCTTCCGGCCGGGTTCCCAGGGGTACAGGGGCAGGCGCAGTGCCCGGAGGGTTTCCTCGACCTCGACGATCTCGTGGGCCCGGCCCTTGGCCACGACGCTCCACGCCTGCGCGGTGCCGGCGTCGTAGCCGTCCACCTCGAAGGCCACCTCCTTGCCCTTGGTGGCGGCGAACTTGGTGCCGGCGCTGGTGCGGAACACGATAGTTCCGTGGTCGACGATGGGGTTCACCGGAAAGATGTCAGGGCTGCCGGCCACCGTGACGGCCAGGCGTCCGACCACACTCTCGCGCAGCAACTCCCAGCACTCGTGCGTGGTGAGGACCTCGGTGTCACCGGTCTGATTGGTGGTCATGGGTCGAGGTTGACCGATGGTGACCATCCGGGGCAATGGGGGTGCCCCGAGCGACGCCGACCGACAGCCTTCGGGCGGGAAGACGCAGGCCTGCGACTTGGCCGCCCCGCCGCACACGGAAGACGCCCCGCCCCCTCGCGTCACTTCCCAGGAAGCGGGCTGCCCGGCCCGCTGCGAGCCGCGCCGACGCCGGGGTCCTTGTGCCATGTCACCGGGCCGAGGAGATTGGCGGTGAGCCCGGTACGCCACATCGCCACATCGCCACATCGCCACCGGGACCAGCGCAGCACGAGGAGACACCAGGAGACACGATGACCGCTAGCACCACGCCATCTGTCGTCGTCGGTGTGGACGGTTCCGACTCGGGCCGGCGGGCCCTTGACTGGGCGGTCGAGGAGGCGACCCGGCGCCGGCTTCCACTGCAGCTCCTGTGTGCGTGGCAGTCGGACTACGCGGCGGAGATGGTCGCCCCGCTGGTGCCCAGCATCGAGGAGGAGTGCCGGTCGATCCTGGAGTCCGCCGCCGCGGACGCGAAGTCCGTGTCCTCCGGCGTCGAGGTGCGAGTCAGCACCGTGCATGCCCAGGCAGCATCCGCGCTCATCGCGGCGTCCCGGCACGCGAACACGGTCGTCGTCGGCTCACGCGGCTTCGCGGCGGTGAAGGAGTCGTTCCTGGGATCCACCTCTATGCAGGTCGCCGCTCATGCCGCGTGCCCGGTTGTCGTCGTGCGGGAGCCCGGCGTCCGGCACGACGGGACCCGGCGGGTCGTCGTCGGCGTCGACGGCTCAGACTTGTCGGTCGAGGCGACCGGGTATGCGTTCGCGCAGGCGTCCCAGCGTGGCGTCGGCCTGACCGTGCTGCACGCGTGGGACGCCAACGCCTTCACCAGCAGCGTCGCCTTGAGCGTCCTGGTCGAGCCGTGGGCCGAGCTCGAGGCCGAGCAGGGCGAGATCACCTCCGCAGCGATCGTCGGCTGGGCCGACAGGTATCCCCGGGTCGATGTGCGGACCCTCGTGGTCCAGGGACGACCCGCCGACACCCTCGTCGACAGCTCCGAGAGCGCGGAGCTGCTCGTCGTCGGCAGCCGCGGACGCGGCGGCTTCCGCGGTCTGCTGCTGGGTTCCGTCAGCCGCCACGTCCTGCACGGGGCCCACTGCCCCGTGGCCGTGGTCCGACCGTCAGCGGGCGACATCGCTGTGACGCCCTAGGCGGTCCGCGGTCGCATGCCGAGCCACCAGCCCGAGCAGCCAGCCCGGGTGACCAGCACGACTCCCGAACCATCACCCAGACCGAGTTCGACACGCTCAAGGCCAAGGCGCTCGCCTGATCCGCGGAACACGCGGAGGGCGACCAACAACCTCGCTCGCCAATGAGCTCGCGCTGCTGACACTGGACAGGGCCGGTGTCGACAGGAGGCCGACTGGCGTAACCGCGCCGGGGTGCGCCGCAGCGTGCGACGGTGCGCGGCTGGCGTCTGACACCGCGGATCCGCGCGACCTCGATAGACCTGGGCACCGGTCGCCGGAACGCCGGCTGAAGGACGCGAGGCAGAGTGTTCGCGTGGCAAGCCGGTCCCGGGCGTTCAGCCGGGATTGTTCTTGACAACACAGTCGGTGACCTCAGCGGTCGACGGCGAGCTCAGGACAGTCCGGCGAGGAGTTGCGCTTTCGTCGTGTTCGACATGCCGGTCAATCCTCGGGCGTGAGCCTCGGCGCGCAACTGGACGACTCTCCACGTCTCGTTGGCCACCGTGACGCCACGGTCGTGGGCTCGGTCACCGGTCGACCCGAAGGCATTGCGTCCATCGGCTCAGCCGCCTGCGCCAGTTCCCGTCCAGCCGATGCGGCGTCCAGCTGATGATTCAGCTTCGCGACCCGCGTCCTGGCTCGCGAGGCCGATCTCTTCTGCGCCTTCGCTTCCTTCCGCCAGCGATCCGCCCAGTTCTTCGCCTTTGTCAGCGCCTTATCGGTCTTGGTCAGCTGGCCACGCATGCTGGTGACGGTTTTTGCTAGTTCCTTCTGCTTCGAGCTGGCCTTTTCGACGGCTCATTTCTGCTTTCTTGCTGCGCAGGTGCCTCCCATTCGTCGATGGCTGGCTCAGGGCCGAGAGTGGCGGTCGAACCTATCCCATCGTCCCCTGCCGGTCGGATGCCAGAACGTTCGTACGTGGACCTCCGCAACGCCGTCATATGTGGAGTTTCTCGATCTCCCGCCTCCGCTCGAGCGCAGCGATGACAGCGCGCGATGCGCGAACCGGGCGCGGGTGAACCCGCTCCGCACACCAAGGCCGTGCATGGTCGGCGGCCTCGACGATGCCGACCTGGTGCCCCGCCCCCATCGCGTCCTGCACCGCAACGGCGCTCCTGACGTCGTCATCCCTGTCGAGACCATTCGCCTTGGACGCGATGTCCGGTCCTCTGGTACCCCAATGCCAGCCGAGCACATACCTTGGCGGGTGTGGCCTTCGCGGCTTCCGTCCGTCGGCGGTTCCTGCTCTGGGGATCCGCCGGGATCCTGATGTGCTTGACACTGTGCGTCCTGGCCCGGCGGTCCCCGGAGACCCTCAACCGCTGGGACCAGGTTTTGCCGATCGGTCCCGACTGGTGGCGAGACACCGCGCCCTGGCTGGAGGGTCCGCTGGTGTGGCTTTCCTTCGCGTTCGGCACTGTGGCCAGTATCGTCGGCACCGCCGTGGTGGCTGGCCTCTTGCTGGCCAAGAGGCAGAATCGGGCCGCGATCTACGTCGTGCTGGTGGTCCTGGGGACAAGCCTGGTCACCAGCCTGCTCAAGAGGATCGTGGACCTGCCTAGACCGGTGGTCGAGGACCCGATCCTGCAGTACGCCTCGAGCGCGATGCCAAGCGGCCACGCGTCGAACATCGCAGCGGCCGCCACCGCCGCGTGCGTCCTGTCGGCCATCTACCTCCGCACGCGGGCTGGACGCCGCCTCGTCCTGGTGGTCGGCGTGCTGCTGGCGCTTGTCGTCGGGCTCGACCGGCTCATGCTCGGTGTGCACACACTCACCGAGGTCGCCGCCGGCTACGCCCTCGGAGTCGGCGTCGGTCTGCTCAGCGCGTACCTCTTCGACCCGTGGTGCAGGCAGGCCAGGCCCACTGCGACGAGGAGGTGGCGCAGCCAGCAAAACTGACGGCACAGGCAAACCAGCAAGGCCCTCGCGACGGCGCTTACGCCCCCCCAGGTGACTCGAACGAAGTGGGGCGCAGCCATCGAGCCCCTTTCGAGGTTGCCCGTCCGAGCAGGGCCCCGACGGCTGCACCTACGACGACGTCACCGGGGTAGTGAACGCCGGTGTAGACGCGTGAGAACGCTATAACCGTGGCGGCGAGCCGCAACGGCATGTTGAGTTGTGGCAGCACGTCCCCGACCGCGACAGCGAACGCGGCCGCCGATGCCGAGTGGCCGGAGGGAAATGAGGTCGAGGTCGGCATCCGCACCCAGCGGTTCTCGGGGACGCCCATCCCGGTGCGGTTGGGGCGGCCACGCCTGCCGGCCAGCTTCATCGGTTGGTTGACCACGAGCGAGGTGAGCCCGATCGCGGCCGCACCGGTCACGGCGGCACGACGCCCTCGGCGCCCGCCGAAGAGGGCGAGCGCTGCCGCAATGAGGAACCATGGCTTGGAGAAGTTTGCGAACTTCGACACCTGACGCAGGGGACGGTCCAGCCCCGGCGTGGAGAGATCCGCTACGGCCCGGTAGGCGGCCCGGTCGAGGTGGCCGAGCTGCCTGAGGACTCGCACGTCCCAAGACGGCGGCGCGTCTTCATGCCGAGCGCTGAGGCGATCGGCGAGCCGTTCCTCGACCGGCTCCAGGGGCGTGGGGCCGGTCATCGGGTCCCACTCGGACGGCCCAGGACTGTCCGCCACAGCGCCACCACGGTGGGTCTGGTCATGACCCGGACGGTGCGTGCGGCGGGTGACCGTCCGGGGGCACTGGGCGGCAGTCGGATGGTCAGTGCGCCCGGCCGAGTGACGAAGCGCAGCGGTGGCTGGAGGGTCAGTGCTTCTCCATCGACGCCGACCTCCACGGGGTGCGAGGAGCGCACCTCGAACTCGGACGCGGTCCACTCGCTCCAGGTGGAGAAGCGCTGGAGGCGGCCCGCGGCCTCCAAGGCGGCGAGCTTTTCTGCCTCTCCTGCCGAGGCCACCCGCACGAAGGCGATGCCGAGCACGCCGCGGTCGAGACGTTCGCGGGTGCCGCCGCCCCGCAGGCGCGCTAGCGCGTACGGGTTGTTGGACACGAGCAGGAGCTGGGCGCTTTTCGCCTCCTGGCCGGATGGAAGGGTGAAGCGAAGGTCAAGTGGCGTCGCTTCCGGCCCGAGCAGGTCCGGCAGCATGGCCGCCGCTGTATGCACCTTGGCGTCTCGGTAGTCCCCGGACTGGACGATCTTGGCGTACACCCCCATCGACGCGTTGTTGACGAAGACGCGTCCATTGATCTCGGCAAGGTCGACAACGGTGTCAACGCCATCCTCGTACGCGTCCAGAGCCCCCTGGACGTCCGCGCGGTCGAGGCCCAGGTCGAGGGCGAAATGGTTCCGGGTCCCGGCGGGAACGACGACGAAGGGAATGCCGTGCTGGCTCGCGACCGAGGCGACGAGCGCCTGGGAGCCATCACCGCCCGCCATCCCGAGGATGTCGGCGCCGCGCGCGACGGCGTCCTCGGCCAGCTGACGCAAATCGTCGCCGGGGTGCAGGACGACGGGCTCGATGCCGCGCTGCCGACACAGCTCGACCAGTCTGAACCGCTCGGCCTTTCCTCCACCGGACTTCAGATTCATGAGCAGAACGGGGTACGTCGCCTGTGGCGCCCGCTCGGCGGCGATGGCCGGCGTGGCCGGGATCAAGGCGTAGCTCGCCGCTGCGACCGACACCGCCGCGAGGGTCAGCCCAACCACGAGCACGACGACGCTCTCACTCGCGATGACGACTGCCAGGAACACCAGCAGCGCGAGCGCAGCGATGCCCGCGGCCACGGCACGGGCTACCCCGCGCCGGGACAGGATGTACCACGCGGCGATCACGGCGACCCCGAGGGATACGACGCTCGCCAGTAATACGTCCCAGCGGGAGAGCGCCGACACTGCGAGGTAGACCAAGGCGGCAAGCAGAGCCACCAGCGCAGCCGCCGCTGCGGCCCGGCGCACCATGCTGGGCTCGCCGCCCGCGACGGTCGTGGTCACGACCCCGCCCCCTTACCAGGCCAAACCGCGCCTGTCTGCCGCAGGTACTCGGCGAGTGCCGCGTCGAGTGTCGGGAAGAAGTGCGCGGGATCGATCGTGTCAGTCAGCTCGTACTGCTCGATCTTGTCGCGTACCGGGTCCTTCATCTCGGCGAAGACGAGTGACACACCGCGCTGGTTGAGCCAGAGGTCGAGCTCGTGCAGCATGTCGGAGGCGGTGGTGTCGACGTCGGTGATGGGCTCGGCGGCGATGACGATCCAGCGCAGGTCCTGGTGCTGCTGAGCGATCCCGCGCATCGCCTCGCCGAACATCCGCGCGTTCGCGAAGATCAACGGTGCGTCGAAGCGGTAGACGACCAGACCCGGCAACAGCTCGGCGTCGGGGTACCGCTCCGTGTCGTGCAGGCCGGCGACTCCGTCGACCCGGCCGAGCTCGGTGTGGTGGGGCCACCAGGTACGGCGGAAGACGTTGAGGATGGACAGGCCCACTGCGATGAGGATGCCGGGGAGTACCCCGAGAAGAGCCACGCCGAGCAGCGCGATCACCGACAGGGTGAACTCCATTCGGCGCTGCCGCCAGAGTCGACGCGTCCCGGCGACATCGGCCAGCGACAGCGCCGCCACGATGACGATCGCGCCCAAGGTTGGTTGCGGGACGAACTCCATCGCCCCGGTGGCGAACACCAGGACCAGGGTGATGACGCCGGCGCCGACGACTCCGGTGACTTGGGATCGGGACCCGGCCTGCTCGGCGACCGCTGTCCGCGACCCGCTGGTGCTGACCGGGAAGCCCTGGAAGAAGCCGGCGGCAATGTTCGCCGCGCCGATCCCGACCATCTCCTGGTTTCCCCGCACCTGCTCCCCGCGACGAGCCGCGAACGCGGACGCCGTGGACATGGTGTCCGCCAGTGCGACAACCGCGATGGCCAACGCGCCCAGCAGCAGTGGCGGCAGGTCACCCCACGTGACAGCGGGAACCGTGAAGGGTGGGAAGCCCTGCGGAATCACACCAACGGTGTCGACCCCGTGTTCCTGCAGGTCCAACGCGTTGACCGCGACCGCGGCCAACACCACCACGATGAGGACACTCGGCAGCTTCGGCAGCAGCCGATTCAGCAGCAGGATCCCGGCCAGCGAGGCGACGCCAACCACGGCAGCCGTGGTGTTCGCCTCGTCCTGCGCCAACCCCGACACGAAGGCGCGGGCCTCGGCGACGAGCCCGTCGGCGTCCACCGAGAACCCCAGAAGCTTCGGCAGCTGGCCCACGATGATCGTCAGCGCCAGCCCGTTCATATAGCCGATCTGGGTCGGCTTCGACAACAGGTCCGCCACGAACCCGAACTTCGCCAGCCCCGCAGCCACCATGATCACGCCCACCAGCACCGCGAGCAGCGAGGCAAGCGCCACCGCCCGCACCGGGTCGCCCCCCGCCACCATGAGCGGGAGGATCGTCGCCGCGATCATCGGACCCAGCGACGAGTCAGGGCCAAGCACCAGCACTCGGGAAGGTCCGAAGACGGCGTACGCGAGCAGGCACAGGATCGACGTGTAAAGCCCGGTCACCGCAGGGAGCCCAGCCAGGTCCGCGTACGCCATCCCCTGCGGCACCAACAACGCCGACAGGACCAGTCCCGCAACGACGTCCTTGGGCAACCAACTCCGCTGGTAAGACGTGACCACCGCCAGACCAGGCACGTACGCCCGCCACCGCTGCGGTGCGACAACGACCGCACTCCGACTCATCCAGGCGAGCCTAGTGCGGGGCGCAAGTCGGCAGGTTGAACCGCCCGGGTCCGTCGCAGGGTTTGTCTTTACGCGACCTGCGGGGTTGGGGTCGCGGTCGTTTGCCTGCCAGGGATGCTGTCCGAACTCAATCGGGGGCAGGGCAGACACCGTTGCGTCGAGTGGGTGATCCGTGGTTCTTCATATGGATCGCGCACTGGCGGTCTGACCAACGACACGGACCGGTTGAACGGTGGCGCCGAGGACTGGTGCTGCTACCGAGGTCCGCGCGTCAGCACCGGTCGGCGCGTCGAGATCACTGACCACAACAGGTTCCTCGGGGTCAAGATCACCGACTGGGTCTACCCCGCCGAAGCCATGACCGCCGAAGACGCGCGTGAACTCATCGCCGGTATCGAGGCGGCACTGGACCACGTCGACGCCATGACGCTTGCGCGGGAAGCCACGAGAATCGCCGCCCCCGCCGTGATCGGACCGCCGGAGGCGACACCGGCCAGCACTAGCAACCTGCCGCGTCGGGCGGTCGCAATGCTCAACCCGGGCCGGGCCGGGTTGAGCATCGCGACGCGTCCACGGTGACGCCCATACCGTCCCGTCATGGAGGTCAGATCCCCGGTCGACGCCCAGCGGACTACACGCCGACCTCGGCCAGCTCACATCCAGAACGCGCGACAGGCTGGGGGTTTAGGCCGCCCAGCCGCTGCAGCGCGCGGCCGGAAAGCACCAGTACATCGGAACGCGGCTGCTAGCAGGACGCAGGCTTGGAGCCTGAAGGCGCGCGCAGGTCGGTGCGTTCGGCCGGGATCCCCTCGACAGCGACCTCGACGACCTCAGTTGGTGGGGGCGCCAAGCTCAGGACAGGGCGGCGAGGAGTTGCGCTTTCGTCTTGTCCCACATTCCTGTCAGTCCGCGGGCGCGAGCCTCGGCCCGCAACTGGACGACGCTCCACGTCTCGTCCGGCACCGTGAGACTGTCGACGGTCGTTGGCTCGTTTACTGGTCGATCCGCAGCCGTCGCTTCTATCGGCGCAGCAACCTGAACCGGTCCCGGTGCCGCAGGCGCTCGGTCCAGCTTCTGACGCAGCTTCTCGACCCGCGCTCGGGCTCGGGAGGCCGACTTCTTCTGCGCCTTCGCTTCCTTCTGCCAGCGATCAGCCCGATTCTTCGCCTTCGTCAGCGCCTTCTCAGTGCTGGTCAGCTGGCCACGCAGGACAGAGATGCTCTTCTCTAAGTCCTTCTGAGTCGCGCTGGACTTCTTGACGGCGCTCTTCTGCTTCTTGCTGCCCATGTTTTCCCGTTCGTCGATGGTGGACTGATGGCCCGAAGGGTGGAACCCGAACCTAGCCCATGGTGACCGCCCCGTCGGATGCGAGACCGCTCGTAGTTGGCTCGTAGTGGGACCTGCACGACGCGGGCATAGGTGGAGGAGCGGGCGCTACATGATCCGCGGCCTCTACGATGCCGACCCGGTGCCCGCCTTGTTCGCGTCCTGCCTGCTCGTTCACTGCCGGACCACCGCCAGTTTCGGCCGTTGCTCAAGCTTCAAACGCAGCCGCGACGACGGAGTAGCTTCCGGATCCACGCGATTTCCAGGCGGCGGAACGCAGGGCAGAGCCGGTCCCATCGCCGACCACGGTCAGGGCGGCCGCCGTGAGAAGAAGACGTCTTTGAGATGGGAGGGGAGTGCCTGAGGCCGACATGGCACCTGTCTTAGCGACCTGGGGGACTAGCGTGCGGGGAGGCCAGGCTGTTTCGAGTTCGGAGGTGCAGGTACCGGTGAGCGAACTCGATAGGACAGCAGAGTCGACGGCCGGCGCGGAGACTCCGCCGTATGCCCTCGGCGCCGACGACGTGATCAAGGCGGCGGGCTCTGATGCCGGTGGTGGTTTGAGCGGCGCCGAGGCGGCCCAGCGCCTGGCGTCATACGGCCCGAACAGGGTCGCCGCCGAGGAACCGCCGTCGGCGGTGAAGGTCGCCGCTGTTCAGCTGCGGGACCCGATGAACCTGATGCTGGTCGCGGTGGTGGTCATCAGCCTGCTCATCGGGCAGGTCTCGACGGGGGTCATCGTCGGCCTCCTCATCGTCCTCAACGTCGCCCTGGGCACCCGCCAGGAGCTGGCCGCGCGGGCGAGCGTGGACGCGCTGGCCAAGATGCAGGTGCCGCGGGCGCGGGTGGTCCGGGACGGAGCGGTCTCGCTGGTCGAGGCCACCGAGGTCGTTCCCGGCGACCTCGTCCAGGTCGAGGCCGGTGACATCGTGCCCGCCGACGGTCGGATCGTCCGGTCCGCGACGCTGGAGGCGCAGGAGGCCGCGCTGACCGGCGAGAGCGCGCCGATCCCCAAGGACACCATGGCGTTGGCCTCTTCCGAGGTGACCCTGGGCGACCGCACGAACATGCTGTTCCAGAACACCTCGGTGACCCGGGGCACGGGCGCGATCGTCGTGACGGCGACCGGGACGAAGACCGAGATGGGTCAGATCGCCACCATGCTGAGCTCGGTGACCCGGACCAGGTCGCCGCTGCAGCGGGAGCTGGACTCCCTGACGAAGGTGTTGGGGGTCATCGCCTGGGGTGCGGTCGCCATCATCGTGGTGGTGGGCCTGATCCGCGGCATCCCGGGTCAGGACCTGTTGCTGCTCGGGACGGCGATGGCCATCTCGGCGATCCCGACGGGTATGCCGGCGTTCGTCTCGGGCCTGTTGTCGCTCGGCGCGAAGCAGCTGGCGGAGGCGAAGGCGGTGGTGAAGAACCTCACGGACGTCGAGACCCTCGGCGCGACCAGCGCGATCAACACCGACAAGACCGGCACGCTGACGTTGAACCAGATGATGGTCTCGACGCTGTACGCGAGCGGTTCCTGGTTCACCGTCGACGGCGAGGGCTATCGCAAGACGGGCGCGCTGCTGTCGGTGGCCGGCACGCCGGTCCCCGACTTCACCCGGCTCGCACTGGGCCTCGCGCTCGACAGCGATGCGGTCGTTCACGATGACGGGTCGGTGATCGGCGATCCGACCGAGGCGGCGCTGGTGGTGCTGGCCGCGAAGCTCGGGGTCGACGCCGAGGAGACACGGCGCGCATACCCGCGGCTGTCGGAGGTTCCGTTCGACTCCGAGTACAAGTTCATGGCCACGTTCCACCGGGTGACGCTGGAGGGCGCGGAGCACGTCATCGAGCTGGTCAAGGGCGCCCCGGACGTCGTCATCGCCCGCTGCAGCCAGGCCGGCGGCCCCCTCAGCGGAGCGCAGGTGCCCTTCGACCAGGCTGGGCCGGGAATCATCGAGGCCAACGAACGGATGGGCCGCCAGGGCCTACGCGTCCTCGCGTTCGCGGCGCGGCTGGTCGCCGACGACGAGCTGGCCACGATGTCCGACGACCCGATGGCGTTGACCCGGGGCCTGTCGTTCGTGGGCATGGCCGGGATCATCGACCCGCTGCGCGCGGAGGCCAAGGACGCGGTCGCCGTCGCTCTGGCCGCCGGTATCGACGTGCGGATGATCACCGGCGACCACGCGGTCACCGCACAGGCGATCGGTGCGGACCTCGGGTTGGGTCCGGGGGCGATCAGCGGCACCGAGCTGCAAGCGCTCAGCGACGACCAGCTCAAGCAGCAGCTGCCCAACCTGCACGTCTTCGGGCGGGTCACGCCGCAGGACAAGCTGCGACTCGCTCGGGCCATGCAGGAGCAGGGGATGATCGTGGCGATGACCGGGGATGCGGTCAACGACGCGGCGGCCTTGAAGCAGGCCGACATCGGGGTCGCGATGGGAAGCGGCAGCGAGGTGACCAAGCAGGCGGCCCGGATGGTGCTCACCGACGACAACTTCGGGACGCTCGTCCACGCGGTGGGCATCGGCCGGCGGGTCTACGCCAAGGTCGTCTCCTACGTCCGCTACCAGATGACCCAGCTGCTGGCCCTGGTGTTCCTCTTCCTCGCCGCCACCGTGTTCAACGTCAACCAAGGCGTCGCGATGACGCCGCCGATGGTGCTGTACCTGCTGTTCTTCGCGACCGCGGTCGGGGTCGTCATCATCGCTGTCGACCCCGGCGACCCCGACGTCATGCACCGACCGCCGCGGGACCCCTCGGTGACGATCACCAACCGGAGCGCCGTGGTCATGTGGGTCATCTATGCCCTGGTGCTCTTCGTCGCCGCGTTCGTGCCGTTGGTCGCCGGGCCCGACGAGCCCAGCCCCATCCACGCCAGCGTGTCGATGACGATGACGTTCACAGTCATGGGGCTGGGAACCGCGTTCAACGCGATCGTCAACCGCCGCGACCCCACCAGCGGACTGACACCACCGCTCCTCAAGGCCGCGGCCATCGCCCTCATCCCTGTGGCCATGGTCTTCCTCGCCACCCAGCTTCCGACCGTGCAGGGGGCCCTGCTCACCGTCCCGCTCAGCGGTCGCCAGTGGCTCGTCTGCGCCGGCCTCGCCGCCCTGCTCCCGATCGTCGTCGAGCTGGGCAAGGTGATCAGGAGGCGCCGTCACCAGACGCCGGAGTCGCTGGCGCTGGAGAATGTGGTCGCGCCGGCACGCGCCGAGATCCGACGCACGTGATCGAGTGCGTCCACGTCGACAAGCGCCGTACACCGCTCCGGACCCAACCTCTGGGAGTGCTCCTCACCGCCCGCGACCCGGTAGTGCGCCGGCCCACTCGTTGGCCAGCCTCGCGATGTTCACGCCGGCTTCTCCTTGTATGGCGGATCAGACCCGCGTGAGAGCGCGGCCTACCGGGGGGCACTCTCTCGTGGACGGGCCACCTCGCGGCACCTTGCCGCCTGCGGACATGCGGGCATACGGTGCGGGCAGCGGGAACCGTGCTGGGCTAGCTGAAGGGTAAGCCCGTGGCTGGAGCGATCCGCACCTACGCGGACCTTGTCATCGCGTCGCTCTCCGCCGGGCCGGGCGATCCAGCAGTCGCCGAGCTGCTCACTGCGGCCGACGGGTTGGACACAGCCCTGGGCCAGCCCGCCGGGCTCGACAGCGCACTGCAGGAGTGGCGGCGGGCGACGGATGCCATCAGCGGCAGGCTTGTTGAGTATCTGCTGGCGAAGATCCCGGTCCCTGCCCTGCCGCTGCTGGACCCCGGCGACGGGTGGGCCGCGCCCGACGGAGTCCACCTGGACGCCGAGTTCGGGCCGCTGGGTATGCATGTGCTGGCTCCGGCCCTGCGGGTGCCCGACCCTCGCGGTCCTGGGTCTGCTCAGCTCGTGATCGGGCCGCTGCCTCCCGACACGGTTTCGGCTCATCTGGACGCCGGACCGGTGGTCGGTGACGGGTCGATCGTGGTGCTCCCGGACGGGGTCGACGGCGCGTTGTCCCTTCATCTGGGGGTCGTCGAGGTGGCGGCGCTGGCGAGCCTGCGCCGGGCGGGTCAGGAGCCGTCGTTCGCGGCGGTGTTCGCCGCCGGGTTCACACCGGGAGTCCAGTTCGGGTTCGGGTTCCAGTTGTCCCGCATCGGTGGCGTCGTAGGCATCAACCGCAGCATCGATGTCTCCGCGCTGGCGTCGAAGCTGCGGGACGGCAGCGCCGGCGAGGCGTTGTTCCCGCTGGACATCGGCGAAGGGGGCCGACGGGCACTGGCGGCGCTCGAGGCGATCCTGGTGCCCCGTCGCGGCTCGTCAGTGGCCGGCCCGACGTTGCGCCTGTCCTGGCTCGAGATCGCCGGCCAAGGTTTCTGCTCGCTGGATCTCGGCGTCCTGGTGGAGCTGCCCGGGCCGCAGCGGATCGTCGTCGTGGGGATCGCCCGCGCCGGGATCCCGCCGGTGCTGAAGCTGCGGGTCGACGTCGTCGGCGTCCTCGACTTCGCGCAACAGAGGCTGTCCGTCGACGCCAGCCTGGTGGACAGCGGTCTGCTCGAGATCTTCACGATTTACGGCGACCTGGCGTTCCGGCTGTCCTGGGGCAGCCCGGGCTACATGGTGCTGTCCGTCGGTGGCTTCTACCCGGGCTTCCGACCGGAGCCGGCCAACATCCCTGCGCTGCGGAGGTTGGGGTTCCACCTCGACCTGCCGGTACCGGGCATCGACCTGCGAGCCGAGGGCTACTTCGCGGTCACCTCGAACACCGTGCAGCTCGGAGGCTACTTCGAGGCGGGCATCGAGGCGGGCGGCTGTGGGGCGCACGGTTTCCTGAGCGTGGACGCGATCGTCCAGTTCACTCCGTTCCACGTCCACGCCGAGGTCAGCGCCGGCTTCGAGGTGGAGGTCTTCGGGCTGACCTTCGGCGGTATCCGGCTCGACGGGACGCTAGACGGGCCAGGGCCGGTGACCATCGCCGGACGGCTGACGGTCGAGACGTTCCTGCACGACTTCCACTTCCACGAGACGTTCACCTTCGGCAGCGCCGACACCCCGCCGGGGATACCACCAACACGAGCGGCCGACCTGCTACGCCGCGACGAGGTGCGACCTGAAGCACTGCACGCGGTCGGTGCTCCCGAGCGGGACGTGGTGTTCCGCCTGCTGCCGGTTCCCCCCACCGTGGCGCTCGTCTATCCGCGAGGTGGCGTCGCCTGGCAGCAGAAGCGGGTGCCCCTAGCCGTCCCGATCGACCGAGCGGACGGCGCGCCGCTGGGCTCCAACCAACGGGTCACCGCCTCGGTGCCCAACCAGACCTCCGGGCTCAACGACCTGTTCGCGCCGGGCTCCTTCATCACCCTCTCGCAGTCCGAGGCCCTGAACCGGCCCCCCTTCGAACAGCTACCGGCTGGCGTAGTCAGCGCCGGAGGCGCCGACCTGCTCGGGTCCATCCGGCCCCAGAAGATGCAGCCGCAGGTGTTCCGCAAGGTGCGGGACGAGGGCTGGTTACCGCTCGGCCGACTCACCTTCGCCGCGCTCGACCTGCCCGGGATCCTCTGCGGGATGGTTGCCGACCGGGACGCCACTCCCGCGGCGGCTACCCGGACGCCGCTGGTCACCGTGGCGCCCGAGGCGTGGGCGACGTCCGACGGCGCCGGTCACGGCAGCGCGACCGCGGCGTACCAGGCGGCCCGACTGAACCCGGACACGGCGGTGTTCGCCGCCGCCAAGTCCGACATCGGGGCACCCGTCGTGTTGGCCGGCCTTTGATGAACGACTTCACCGCCTGGCAGCGGCCCGCGGTGTACGCCCTGGCCACAGCGGCGGCCACGTCCGCACGCATCGGGGGCGACCTGCCCATCACCCTGCACGACGACGACGGCGACCTCGCCCCCGCCCTGGCCCCGTTCCTGCTGGCTGGGCCGGGCGACGTTGCCAACCTGGCCGCCGGCCAGGTCACCGGCCGCCGACCGCACCCCGGCTGCATCGACGCCGAGTCGACCCTGATGGCTCACGTCGAGCTGGCGGCACCGGACCTGCCGTGGCGCTACAGCCCGCAACCCCACGCGCCGGGGCTGGTCGCGGTCCGGCCGTGGCTGGTCCTGGTCGTCGGCACTCCCGCCGAGGTGCTCCTGCTCGGCAACGGCGGGGTCCAGCTGACCTCGCAGGAGGTCTTCGAGGAGCGGACCCTGTTCGACTGGCATCCTTTAGCGAACGCGCACCGCTGGGCGCACGTGCACACTGTCGCCGGTCGCGGCCCGTTCTCACGGGTGATCTGCCCGCGTGAGCTCGACGTCGGCAAGGACTACATCGCGGCGTTGGTCCCCGGCTGGCGGGCCGTCCTCGCGCCCGACGGGACGAGCGCGCTGGCCGACTCCTGGGGCGTCGGAGCCGGGAGCGTAACGCTGCCCTGCTTCGACAGCTGGGTGTTCCGCACCACCTCCGAGCACGGCGACTTCGCGTCCATCGCGCAGCGCCTTGACCCGCTGACGGACGCTGAGCAGCAGCACCTCGCGGAGCGCCAGTTCGGCCGGGCCCGCATCGATGTGGGCCCGGTACCGGGCGCGGCGCTCGCGGCCGGCGGCGCCCTGACCGTTGTGCCCGACCCCGGCGGCGCACCAGTGGTCGACCCGCTGCCGCCGGACGTCGCCTCCGCCATCGAGGCGCTCGCCGCAGACATCGACGTGGGCGGCCGATGGGTGCTGACCGTGCCTCGCTACGATGCGCCGTGGCACGAGGGTCCGGTAGACGGGCAGGACTGGCAGTGGCCACCGCCGGGGGACGAGGTCGTGCCCGACGGCTGGCGACGACAGCTTCGCGCGGATCCCCGGCACCGTGGCGCGGCCGGTATCGGCGCATGGGCCGCCATCGCCTGGCAGGACCGGATCATGGCCGCCGCCACCGTGCAGGCCGCACAGGTGGCGGCCGCGGCGCAGCGAATCCGGCACCTCACGCTCGGTCTGCGCGCCGCGCGAAGCCTGTGGTCCCGCAAGGTGCCCACCGATTCCGTGGTCCGGCTGGCGACCCTCGCCCCGCTCCTGGGGCGAATGCCGGTCGACGCGGGAGGCAGCGCCCTCGATGCGATCGCGGGCCGCACGCCGAACCTGGCTCCGGCGCTGTTCAGCAGCGCGGCCCGGCGGATGCTGCGTCGACGGGGTCCCCTGGCCCGCGCCGCGGCTCCTGGCGCGGCGTCGGTGGCCGCATTGGTTGAGGCGGCGAACTCTTGCCCCCCACCGCAGCGCATCCCGAAGGACGAGAACCGGATCATCGAGGTCGTGTCCGACGAGGGGAAGGCCGAAGGGTTGGCCGGTGAGCTGCGCCAGCGGGCCGACCAGATCCTCACCGAGCTGTACGACAACGCCGACCAGGCGGGCCCGTTGGCGCACACCCTGATCGAAGATCCTCACCTCGTCCAGGATCTCCTGGTCGCGGTCCGCGGGCAGCGCCCTGAGTCCAGCTGCTCACCGCTGCCCGACCTGCACGCCTTCGCCGACTCGGTTGCTGCAGGGGTCGACCCGACGGTCGCCCGGCCGGTGGCCGTCGTCCGCGTCCTGGACAGCATCGCCGGGCTGCGCGAGCCCGTGCTGGCCGAACCGGACGTGTCCCCGGAGCTCGACATCCCGCTGTGGAGGTTCCTCTCCGACAACTCGCCGGATTGGCTGCTGCCCGGGGCGGGCGACATCCCCGCCGACCGCGTCCTCGCGGTGCAGACCAACCCCTCGTTCGTGGACGCGGTACTGGTGGGCGCGAACGTGCAGACCCTCGGCGAGCTGCGCTGGCGCAACATCCCCATCACCACCCGGTGGACCCCGCTACGCCGGTTCTGGCAGCGGGTCAACGTCGCGGCCGGCGAACCCGCCACCGACATCCGCCCCATCGTCTCCCTGGCCACGGACCTCCCGTTGTGGCCGGACGCGACCGAGCTCGGCGACCTCAGCCACTTGTCCGACCCGTCGCACGGCGCGAACCTCGTGGTCGTGCTGCACACCGAGCTGTTCCGGCGCTATCCGGCCACCTTGGTCTACCTGGTCCCGAATCCCGGTGGTCCGGCCGCATGGGGCGACGTCCCCGCCGTCGACCCGGACCCGGCCAACCCAGCCCAACAGCCGGCGCCACGGGCCTACCCGACCTTCTCCGGGACGCTGACGCCGGACCTCGTCTTCTTCGGGTTCGGAGTTCCGCCCTCCGCCGGCTCTGATCACTGGCTCGTCCTGGAGGAGCCACCACCGGGATACCGGTTCGCCTACCCGCAGGCGGACGCGTCCGCCGACGGCGCGACCTTCGCCGAGCACACCTTCGACCCGCCGGTCCGCGTCTTCCTGGGAAACCTGCTGTGACCGCGCGACGAGACGAACGCCGGACCGCCCGCACAGCCCGGGGGCTCGCCGTTCAACGCGCCACCGTGCTTGGTTCCCAGTTGGCGGCGATCCCGGGCTGGCTGGGGGTCGGAGACCCGGCCCGGCTCGTCGACCCCGCCCAGCGCGCCGCCGCCGAGCAGGCGGTCGCCCTCATGATCGAGCTCGACGCCCTCCATCGCGGGGTCGGCCTGCTCGACGCCGAGCTCGACGCCCTGGACGGCAGGCGTACCGAGAGTGCGTTCCTGTTCCCGGAGTGGTCGGCATGGCTGGCGTCGGTCCCGGACGCGACGACCCTGCTCGACGAGCTGGCGCCGGACCCGCGCCGCCCGTTCGTCGGTGCGACGCCGGCGATGACGCCCGAGACCGCGCAGCGGATCGTCGACGTTGTCGCGGCCAACGGCGGCCGGGTCGGGGACGGGGACACGTTTGTCCACGCTGCCGGCCTCAGCGACGACGACGTCTTCGATCTCGACCACACCGCCCGGACCCGTCTCGACCCGCTCGTCGACGGCCACGTGATCGGCGTCCTGCTACCGATGCGGCTCGAGACGCGGTACCAGCCCCACGTCGATGGTGACCCGTGGCGGCTCCGGATCCGGGTGCACCCCGACCCGATAGCCCTAGCCGGCCCGCCGTTACCCCCTTCCCACCAGGAGGCCGAGCTGGTGGCGACGTGCTGGACGCAGGCGAGTGGCGACCTCACCACCGACCAGGGTGCGGCGGCGTTCACCGCGCTGGCCGGCACGGTCGGTGGAGGCCGCGCGACCTACCTCCTGCGCGAGGTTCCCATGCTGCCGGTGGGCACTCGTTTCACCCCGGAGCAGTCCTACGACGATCAGGGCCAGCGCGGCTTCGACTACCGCGCAGCGCTGCCCGAGGTTCTGCAGATCTGGGGCGACTCCGGCGCCGGGCCGAAGCTGCTCGGCGAGCTCCATCCAGACCTCGCGGAGATCGCCACGCAGGGCACCGTCGACCAGGCGATGGCCGGACTGAAGCCCGACCAGGTGCCGGCCCTGTGGTGGACCTCGTACGAGGTCGCCACCCAGGTGCAGCTCGCGACCGAGGTGGAGCTGCCCGACGGGCCGCACCTCGACGTCCTGCTCGTCACCGGCTTGTCCGACAGCGACCCGCGCGCCCTGGTCGAGGCCCTCGCGGGGCACGGCACCCTGGGGCTCGTCCCGCCGCTGGCCGCCACGAACACCATCGCCGGCCAGCCCACGGTCGACACCGGGCGGGACCCCTCCCGCTGGCTGGCGGTCGCCCGTTCGGTGGGGAGTGGGACAGCAGGCGGGCTCGCCGGCGTCCTCACTGCCGAGCCTCGGCTCGACGGCGTGGCGGACGTGGACAGCAGCCTGCTCGGAGTCGTGCCGCCCCTGGTCACTGCGTTGTGGCCGGTGCTGTGGCAGCGCTGGCTCAAGGACGTCGAGAACTCCGCGCTGACCCGCGAGCTCGGGGACTGGGCGAGTCGCAACCTGTGCCCGCTCGGCGTCTGGCCGGCCTTGCGCGTCGGCGACGTCCCCTACGGGGTGCTCCCCGCCGTCGACCTGCCGAACTGGACGACTGCGCCACACGACGGCGTCTTCGAGGAAGGCATCACGGGCCTGCTCGGCGGGCTCGTCCCGGCCTGGGCGGCGTCGGCGGCCGCCGCGGGGACCGCGCTGGGCGCTGACGCGGAGGCCCTGCTCGACGTCCTGGGCCGGGTCCCCACCAGCCGTCAGCTGGGTTCGAGAGCCTTCTTCCCGCTCGAGCTGGTGGCGCTGCTGCAGGCGTTGGTCAACGGCACCAACGCGGTGGACACGCTCGCGCAGTGGCAGGCGATGGCGGACCCGGCGCTGCAGCACGAGCCGGCGCCCGGCCGCCGCTACCAGGCGTTCGGCTACGTCCAACCCGCCGTCGCCGGCAAGGACGGTCTCGGCGAGACCCTCAAGCGCTACCTGGACATGGGGTGGGAGGACCTCGCCTTCGTCGGCGACGACAAGGATGAAGACCCGCCGTTCCTGGCCCGGCTGATCCGCCAGTCGCTGCTGCTGACGCAGGCGGAGGTGTCCCGCGTGGACCTGGACGTGTGGCCGCAGTGGACGCGTCGCTACCTGCCCGGGATCGACGACGCGCGCGCCCTGGCTAACGACGCCCAGCATGGAGGCCGGGTCATCGACCTCCCGCAGTACGCGCAGGACCGGATCGATCGGGAAAACCCGCCCGACGAGAACGTGCTGGCAATCGTGCGCCAGTTCCAGGACGTCCGCGGGGCCGTCCGCGAGCTGATCGAGCACGACGAGACCCTTTCCCCAGACGGCGTCCAGCATCCCGCCCTGACGGCCGTCATTGACGCGTCCAGCCACCGCATCGACCCGTGGGTCACGGCCGTCGGGACGCGGCGGCTGCGGCGGCTGATCGCACGCGACGTGCCACGGCGGCTCGGCGCGTACGGATGGGTCGACGACCTGGACCCCTCCGCCGACCCGACTCCACCCACCGCGGCGGGGTTGCTGCACGCCCCCGGAAACGCGCAGGCCCTGACCGCCGCCGTCCTGCGCGACCACGCCATCCACGACGACGACAGTCGGTGGGCGATCACGGCCCGCTCCGACCTGGTCCGGCTGGCTGCGAGACTCGGCGGCGACGTCCGGCTCGGCATCCACCTCAGCGAGGCGCTCGGGCGGGAGATCGAACGCCGCGCCGGTGACCCGGGCACCGTCCTCGAGCTGCGCCGGCGGTTCCCGGCCCGGCCCGAATGGGCAGGACGGCGGGTATGCGACGGGCAGCAGGTGCTCGACGCGTCCCCCGCCACGCTGCCAGCCACCGTGGGTCCCCTCGACGACCTGCGCGAGGCCCTCGACACCTACGGCGACCTGCTGGTGAGCGACGCGGTGCACGACGTCGTCTCCGGGCGAGGCGCCGCCGCTCAGGAGTCCATGGACGCGGCGGCGGGACTGGGCGCGCCCCCGGAGCTGCAGGTCCTGCGGACTCAGCGGCAGGGATTCTCCGTGCGGACCACCGTCCTGCTTGCCCTCCCCCCGGGCCTGCCGGACCCGGGATCGCCCGTGACGGTCGCCGACCCGGCGTTCTGCGCGCTACTCGAGACCGAGATCGGCCCGGCGTCAGGGTGGACATGGACGCTCGACGGCACCTCAGTCAGCCTGGCCGACTTGGAGCTGGCCGTCCCGGACGCGGTGCTGGTCGCGCAGAGCCGACTGGATGCGTGGGCCGCCGACGTGTTGGGGGGAACGGCGACCGGAGGGACCGCGGTGGCGCTGCGGCGCTCCCTGGACCGGCTCGGTTCCCTCCTCGACATCCAGCGTGGCCTGCCCGACCTGGCCGGATCGGCGTCCAACGGCGAGGGGCAGCTCCGGGAGCGGCTGACCACGCTCCGGGCGGCGGCTGCGGATCTGGCCGTGGGCCTCGCCGCCGACCCCTCGGTCACCGGTCCGGCACGACGGTGGGGTCTGCCGGACGTCGGCGCGCTCGAGGTACTGCAGTCGCGCCTGTCCGCCGCCGGAGACCCGCTGACCGACGCCAGCGCAGATGCTCCCGCCCTGGCCGAGCGGATCCTCGCTCTGCTGTCGCCCGCCTCCGGACTGCCGTTGACCTGCACTGGCAACGTGCCGGCCGTGACGCCGGCGCCGGACCTCGACCGGGAGTGGTTGGAGGTGGTCGCCGCGGTCCGGCCGGCCGTAGCGCGCCTTGAGGCGGTCCAGCTCGCCTTTGGCTGGCCGGCGGCCGCGAGCGACCCCGAACGACTCTGGTCGGTGCCCGTGGGCTCGCAGCGGAACGTCGTCGTGTACGGGCCGGCCGCAACAGCAGCCGCCCCGGCCGCAGTCGCGCTGCTCGACGACTGGGCCGAGACGGTTCCCAGCAGCAGGCATACGACGCACGGCGCCTTCGGTTTCGACGCGCCCAGGGCCCGTGCGCCCCAGGCGATCCTGCTGGCCGTACCGCCTGATGAAGGGTCTCCGCTCACCGCCGACGCGCTACCGAGCGTCGTCCTATCCACCCGGCAGCTCGCGCGCGCCCGGATGGCCCAACCCGACCGGCTGCTTGACTGGTCGCTGGCGGTCCCGACGTCGATGGTCCTCGCTGCGGGTCCCGCCGGCGGCGACCTGATGGGGGAGCGGTCATGACGTGGGAGCACTACCGCCGCCTGGAACCGGAACCCCCGTACACCGACCTCCAGCGAGGCTTCGCGGCGGAGGTGGCCGACCCGCTGTGGATGCTCGGGCGGCAGTGGCAGGTCGGCGAGCACGCGGGAGAGGATGCGTCGTCCCCGGTCCTGGTGGAGCTGCAGGTTGCGCACACCCCGTTGGAGACCGTGGCCGGACTCGACCCGACCCTCGTCCCCGCCGAGGTCATCCTCGAGGGGGGCACGGAGGACTGGTGGACGATCGGGCGCCGGATCCGGGTAGGGCGGGCCGTCGGCGCCTCGTTGAGCGCCGAGCAACGCCAGGCGTGCGCCTTCGGCGAGCTGCCCTCGCCGTATGGCGATGCGTTCGTTGGCGAGCCCGACGGGTTGACCGCCTGGCGGGCCGGTCTGATTCCCGCGGGTGACCCGTCCGTCGAGGGACTCACTGTCCGACCCGACTTCTGGCAGAGCGAGACCTTGACCTACGAGGCGCGGCTGCCGGTGGGCGGCACCGCCTTGGCGGTGTCGGGCCACGACGGGGGCGAGGTCGACTGGTACACCGCGGACGCCGACGGCCCGCTCCCCGCACCGGCGTTCGCGCTACGACAGGTCGTGCCGCAGCGCTTGCAGTACCCCGGCGCGCCGGCGCCACGGTGGTGGCAGATCGAGGATGCCGCTGTCGACATCGGCGGATTCCCCCCGGACCGGGCGCACCTCGCGACCGCCCTGCTCATCGAGCTCATCTGCGATCACGCCAACGACTGGTTCACCGTGCCGATCCCCTCGCCGGCCCCCCCGCCGGACGGCGGCGCATCGCCACCCAGCTCGGGCGTGGTCGTCACCCTCAGCGGGATGCGGGTCAAGGACGGCTTCGACCAGTGGTGGGACCTGACCATCCCGCCGGGCAAGGAGGATCCTCCGGCCGCACCGGACGAAGCACCCGGCCCCTGGTCCCTGTATCGCACCCGCGGTCTGGACCGCTCCTCACTCGTCGTCTGGCCAACCGCCCCCACTCCGCTGTCCGGGCCGACGCTCGACGACATCCTGCTCGGCGTCGACGAGGACGCCAACCTCATGTGGGCCGTAGAGCTGACCGCCGACGGGCTGCAGCTGGCCCTCTCCGCCGACGCCAGCGCCGCCCTGCTGGAGACGCAGCGGACCAAGACTCGCCACTTCACCTACCAGCCATCCACCACCCTGCCCGACCACTGGTACCCCTACCGGATCGAAACCCGGGCCGCCCCCGCGGGGAGGGTGTTCGTACAGGGTCTCGTCGCCGACCTGAGCCACAGCCCGCCCACACCCCAGCCCGGGCCCAGGTCGGACCTGATTGGTGCCGCACAGGGCCACGAGCTCGCCGCCAGCGCGGTCCCCAACCAGGGCATTCGGCTGGAACGCCGGTATGCCCTCGCCCGTGGCACCGACGGCAGTCCCCTGCTGTGGCGGCAGCGCCGACGGCTTCCGGTCCTTGCAGGACCGGTCTCACACCTGCGATTCGACCTCCTCCAGGAAGACATCGCCCCGTGACGCCACATGTCGGCCCTATCGGGACAGCGCGAATTCCGATCGAGTTTGCGCCGTCGTACCCTGAGCCTCCTCAGGTCAACCAACCACGGCTCTTCGCCAATGCCGGCGTCAGCACGTGCGATTGCTGCGTCCTTCTGGGCCATGGGGGGTCCTGCTCGCGGTCATGACGAGTGTGTCGGCTGATGTTCATGACGCGCTTTGATGACCCGTTGGGCGGGCGAGTGGGCCATGTGATCGATGCGTTCGAGGTCGGCTGGGAGACTGCAGCTTGTGGACAGGTCAGCGCCCCCCGTTCTGGACGAAACGGAGGGCGCTGGTCCCGAGCCTGGTACCCCCGGTACCGTCCGGGCCACGTCGGAAACCGAGCCCCGGACGGGTCAGGTGGGGAGCCGCCGTTCGGCCTCCTCGAGGTTCCTGCGTTCGGCCGAGATCCGCGGGGTGGGTCCCCCTCAGGCGGCAGCGGGCAGCGGAAGCGCACCGGATGCGTTTGCTGGCTCCGCGCCACTCACCACCAACACGAATCAGAGACCGGCTACCAGGGTTGATGGTGGAGCCTCATTGGTGTGCAAGTCCGAGTTGACGGAGGAGCCCTAGCTCGTCGAGTCTTCCCCAACGCTCGACGATCATGGAGTTCTCGATCCGAAACATCTGTATGCCCCGAAGCACGATGACCCTTCCGGTGGCTGCCACGCCCATCAGCTCGCCGCGATGGGTCCCGCTTGCGGTGAACCTCTCGACGACGATGTCGCCTTCGCCGACGAGCTCCTCCACGTCACTGTGCCAATCGGGCAGGGCTCGGCGGAACATGGCTGCAGCCTGCCGCATGCCCTCCGGTCCGTCGGGGGCGCCGGGAAACGGCGGGTCGTGGTTGACCAATGTCGGATCGAGGTACTGATCGACGGCATCGAGGTTGCCCTTGGTGAACAGCTCCTGGATGAACGTCTCGACCAGGTCCTTGTTGTTGGCGGTGTTGTTGGGGGTGTTGTTGGCGGTGTTGTTGGCGGTGTTGCTGGCGGTGTCTGTTGTCATGCCTCGATCGTCGGCGCGACCGACCAGGGGCACCATCCCAAACAGTTGGGATGGTGGGACCGGCATGACGGGGACGACACTGAGGGGGTGACGCCGAGGCCCTTGTCAGTCCAGGCGGAGAGCGACCTGGTGCGCCACTGCTCCGACGGACTGGCCGTGGACGCCTTGCGGACCCAGCTGTTGTCGTCGATCCGCCGGCTGATGCCTGTCGATGCAGCGTTCTTCGCTACGGCCGACCCGGAGACACTGCTCTTCACCGGCGGCCATGCCGAGGACCCGCTGCGCGGGGCGATGGCGATGTTCCTCGCCAACGAGTTCGGGTCCGAGGACGTGAACAAGTTCGCGACGCTCGCAAGGTCGGTCTCGCATGTGGCGACCCTGGACGTAGCGACCCGCAGAGTTCGCGCAGCGAGCGCACGTTCGCTGGACATCTTGCAGCCGCTCGGTCTGGGTGACGAGTTGCGGATGGCACTCGTGGCGGGTGGCCGGTGTTGGGGTTACCTGTGCCTGCACCGGGACAGTGGTGAGCTCGGTTTCACATCCTCGGAGGTCGCCGTGATGAGTCGGGTCGCCCCCCGGATCGCGCACGGGCTTCGTCAGGCCACCCTTCTGAATGCGCGACCTGTCGCGGCTGCGGTCGGCGCGCCAGGCATCGTGGTGTTGGCCGAGGACCTGACCGTGGTCGCGATCACCGCCGAAGCCGAGCACCTTCTGTCGTTGATCGACGATGACGGGCCAAGAGGCGCTGGCCTTCCGATGGTCGTCTACGGAGTCGCACACGCCGCAAAGACAGCAGGCGGCGAGATCGGGGCCTCCGTGGCGCCGGCCAGCAGCCGAGTGCGGGCCGCCAATGGGCAGTGGCTCAGCCTGCACGGGTCACGCCTGCGCGGTGGGGACGACGACCACCGCATCGCGGTCGTGGTCGAACCGGGATCGGCGCAGGCGGTCATGCCGGTGCTTCTCGCTGGCTACGGGCTGAGCCGCCGCGAAGCGCAGGTCGCCACCCTGGTGCTGCGTGGCGAGTCGACCCTCGCCATCGTCGACCTGCTCCACATTTCCCGGTACACCGTCCAGGACCACCTCAAGGTCGTCTTCGACAAGGCCGGCGTTCGCAGTCGGCGTGAGCTGATCGGCAAGCTCCTCGTCTGACAGGGCGGTCCATACGTCCGGCTACATCGGTGAGGCTGCGCAGCCCGCTCGGGGCGTGAGGCTGGGGCCTCGCTCGCACAGAACGTGGGTTGCGGGCCCCCTGTCGATCAAGGCAGCGACGGCTTGGTGGTCGCTCCATCGCAGGGGATGGTCTTCCTACCGAGCAGTGTCTCGTTCGGGGTCTTGCAGACGGCCGCAGAGGGCCGCCCCTGGAGCGTTTGCCGAGCTTGCGGTAGATGCGGGTGAGGCGGACTTCGACTGTTGGGACGGTGACGAATAGGGCCGCGGCGATGTCGGCGTTGCATATGCCGGTGGCGGCGGCCTTGGCGACGTTCTTCTCGTCGGGTGTCAGGGTGGTGTTGTTGTGGCCTCGGGGACGGCGGTTTCGGCGCCTCGCCGAGCTCGTTCGGCCCAGAGTTTGGCTCGCATTGCGTCGAAGTGTGCGGCGGCGGCGGTGAAGGATTCGGCGGCTTCGGATCGCCGGCCGGCGCGGTGCAGGGTCTGGCCGAGTGAGAAGGTCGCTTGAGCTAGGAGCCAGCGGGCGTCGATTGCCTCGGCTCCGACGCGGGTCCTCTCGAGAAGGGAGCGGGCGCGTGCGGTTTCGCCGTTTCCGAGGGCGAGTACGCCGGGGCCCTATTCCTCTATGACTGAGGCAAGAGGATCTGGGCGTCCTGGCCAGTTCAGGCTGTCGAGGAGGGTTGCTGCGTCGGAATGGGTCCGGCGGGGGCCAGTGCGGTCCACCGCTTCCTGGAAGAGGGGGGGACCCGCTCGGGGCGGCGGATGGGGGTGTCGGCGACCAGGTCGAGCCAGGACCTGAACTCGTCGCCGCCAGTTCGGCGTGACCCTCGCTCACTTTGACGATCGCATCGACCGTTCGGGTCACCCACCCGGGCCCGCAGGCCAGATCCTCGAAGTTGATGCGGGGGACGGAGGCGGCGGTATCTGGCGGTCGGGTCGCCGCGTCGGGCTTGGGCGAGCGCCGAGGCGACCATGAGTTCGGTCCGGCTGAGTGTGTCCCGGGTTGCGCTGGTTCGATGTTGGGCGACGCACGGGTCCAAGGCGTCGCTGTCTCCTCTGGTGAGCTCGAGCCGTGCCCGTGTCTCGTAGGCCAGGCCGAGGGCGTGGCCTCCACCGGGGGACTGGCCCCAGTCGATGACGTCGTCGATGTGGTGTGGGTTTAGCGGCCATGCACTGCTGGGCGGCATCGGCCCCGTGGACGAGGAGATGGTGCGAGCCATCGGGCTGCCGTCAGACCGCGCGCGCCGTCGAACGTCACGGTCCGGAACCGGCGAGTCTCAAGGACGTCCCATCCCGCCGTCAGTCCGCCCACCGAACTGGCTGCTTAAGGCGGCGCCGCTACGCGTTCGGGGCCCGCGGACTAAGGGTCCTACGCCGGGCTGGTGGGAGTAACGGGGCTCGTCGGGGTGACAGGGCTGGTCGGGGTGACGGGTCCGGTCGGGGTGACAGGGCTGGTAGGGCTGGCCACGGCCGGTTCCTCGGCGGCGGCTTGTTCCATGCGACGGGCGTGTCGCATGCCCAACAGCCCGAGGAGCAGCATGACCACCGCACCGAGGTAGGCGCCGATTGCCGCGTACCCGGCCAGTGTGCCCATGGTCGCGAACGCGGCCCCGTACAGCAGCAGCCCACGAAGGGTGTTGCCCTGGAACAGGGTGTCGCGAACCGCAGCCAGTGCCTGACCTTCGGGGCTGGCCTTCTGCACCGCCGTCATGGCGGTGTACTGGCCGCTGATCTCGGAGTAGGTCTTGCCCTTGGAGGCCGCGTTCAGGTGCACCAGGATGTAGTGATCCGCGTACGCCTTGGCCTCCGGGCCGGTATCCATCGGACTTCCGGCGTAGGGCTGCAGCGCGGCCTGGTCGGCGGGCGGAAGTGACTGCAGCGCTTGCCCTTCGGGCATGGTGATGTCCTGCAAGGCCAGCTGGGCCTGCACCTCGTTCCCGATATAGACCCACGCCCACGTGAGCATGGCACCCGCGACCAGAAAGAGTGCCGCGAGCAGCAGCCCGGTCCAGGAGATCAACTTGTCGAATGCTGCACGCATACCGGACCTCTTTTGGCTCACGGGGCGAAGATGTCCATCAAGACGTTACTCGTCGTCGGGTTTCGGCCGGTCTCGTCCCGATAACGGTGGATATCACGCAAACTCGTTGGCCGGTTCACCCTCCCGCGCAGCCAGGCCAGGGCTGCCTCGCCCCTTTCGCCCGTGTCGTGTCGTTGCAGATCGTGACGCAAACGCCGTGTGACAAGTGGCGAGCTTCGTCCCGTCTGCGCTGTTGATCGTGTGGACGTCCGCGTCGGGGGAGTCACAGCTCTCGTCCGGCGATGCCCCGGCGGCCCCAGCGTGCGGCTCAGAAATGCTGGCCGTACAGGTCCAGAATGAGGGTTCCGTCGGTGACCCCTCGGCCAGACTCCCGGACGCAGTCCTCACACAAGAATGTATTACCGTCTTGCCGGGCATAGTCGATGAGGATTGGCAGGGCTGCGACCACCCACTCCAGGTCGGGCTTGCCGTCCGCTCCTGGCGGAAGTCCGTCAGCGATGTCCTCGGCCGTCTCATGAAACCGCAGCGGGCGCAGCCGAGTCCCAGGTGGCAGCCATGTTGGAGAGCAAGCCTTGACCGCCACCTGAACGGTAGGCAACATCCCGGCCTGTCCTCTTTGAGGGGGCATGACCGTGGCAGCCCAGATGGCCAGGGCCCCGAAGTCCCACCAGCACCGTAGGCTCCACCGGCGTTGAGGGGTGGCTCGCCTTTGTGCGGGCCCTGGCGCTGCTGCTGGTCGCGGCCGGGCTGGGCCGCTACGCGGGGTTGATGCTCATCCGGCTCCTCCGGCAGGCTGCGTACCGGGGTCGGCATCGGCACGCGGAGCAGGCTCTTCCGGCCCGCCACCGGACTCGACCTGCCGCCGTCGAATCCGGGCCGACTCGGTGACCACGGCCCCATACCGGACCGAGGTCAGGTTGGCCAGGGACACGGCCAAGTTCTGCTCGTCCTCGGTCAACCGCTCGTCCCACTCGTCGCTCACGTTGTTCCCCCTCGATCGGTGCCGCCCTCGGCTTGCTCGCCTCGGCTTGCTCGCCGCGTCCAGGTTCTGCTCGTCACGAAGGTACTGCTCGCACCATTCGCCCTGGACGGATTCGAGCGGGGTACCGGTTCCACCCCTCAGCGCGGCTCCTGCCACCCCGACAGCAGATCGGCGGGACAACCGACAGGTGCGGCGCACCCCAGCGAGGCAGCGTGCAGCCTGGAACGCCCACAAATGGTCCCCAAGAAACCGCTGCTCTGCCGGTACGCGACAAGCCAGCGCTCGGACGAAAGCGTGAGGGGCGGTCCGGACGGCCTCCCCTGCACGCCGCCCGGACCACCACGAAACCTAGGTCTTACGCAGCGGGCACGCCTCCCCGTCTCATGCTGGTCTCCACATTGACCGACAGACTCTTCAGTGAGGCGGCAGCCAGCGCGGCCGTCACCCGCGGGTGTCGGGCAAGGCGGGAGCTGTCAACCTCGGCGTCGGGATGAGGGGTTTCTCTGTGGCGCCTGCTGCCGGTGCGGTGGGCTGGGCCGGGTCGAGGCTGGGGAGACAGCTGTGACCGGCTCTGGGTGGATGGTCACCCTGTAGGTCGCCATCAACGGTGAGCGACGCTGCGGGCGGGTTGCCGAGGTTCGTGCTGGCTGGCCCGAAGTCCAGACTGCCCAGCCTTGGGGTGCGTGGCCACCAGGGTGGACGCGTCCGTGGCTGTTGCATGACGCGGAGCACGTACGGGTACCGACCCGGTCCTGTGCGGGCGCGATCCTTCGCCTTTCCGCGTTCGTCGCGTCATCTGTGACCGTCGTGGGTATCTTCACCAGTGCAGGCGTCGGGACCGCCTGCCGAGTGGCCTCGCACGGTCTTCAACGTGTGGGGTCGGGCCTCTCGGGGAGAGGAGTGAATGGATGTTGGTTTCCGATGTGGATGACGAGAGCCTCCTGACCGATGTTCGCGCGGAGTGCGCACGTTGGGAGGAGCGCGACGAGCTCGAATCCGGGTTCGGCCGTCTCTTCGAGCTGCGGGACGAGGCACTCCGGCGCGGGCTGCCGCTGCCGATGTCGTGTCCCCTCGACACGCCGGCCAGGTAGTGCGATGGTGCAATCCGAGCAGCGACCTGGCTCAACGGTGAAGGAGGCCGCCGCTGGGACTGTCGATAGCGAGGCGGTATGGCCGGATCACCTCCTCGACGCCCAGGAGACAAGTCGCCTGCGACCAGACGGGACCGTCTTCCCTCCGGTCACGCCAGACCCTCCCGCGCCACCCGGTTACGTCTCCCCCGTTGATGCGTCACCCATTCTGGACTCGCCGATTCTGCAGAAGCCCTGACGGCGCACCATGCCACCTAGGACGTCCGACAGTGACCGGTCGCCTGTCGGCGACAACGTTACGCACGGGTCGAGGCCTGTCCCGGAAGAGCCTTCGACGCTGCGGGTTCGGCCGCCGGCTACCGCTGGCGGCGGTGTCAGGCTCGACGGCGGGGGTCTTCCACCCTCGCCGTCCGGCCATGGTGGGGCGCGTTGCAGTCGGGACGTTGACCGGCGTGAGGGCGCGGTCCGCGTAACGACGCGGGATGACGCACGGCAGATGGGTCCCTGACAAAAGAGGAGTACTGCGTGACCGTTACCGGTGCCGGTGAGCCTCGGGCCACCACTGGGCCAGCTGAGGCCCCTGTCGTCGACAGGTCCAGCTTGGACGACGACTTCTATCAGAGTCGCCCGCCCGGTCCGGCGTCCGGTGACAACCCGGGCTACGTCAGGTGGCTGGTGGAGGAGTCGATGCTCGGCGCGGCCAAGGCGTCAGCCGCGCAGTTCGTCGGCCAAGGGAGCATGTGGCAGAACCCGTATGCGGAACCGAACC
>DASYGI010000217.1:0-4042 GCA_035999925.1 Pedococcus sp. | reverse complement strand
GTTCATTGTCGCTTCGAGCACGCGGGTTAGATTGTTCCGTACGCCCTCGGATCCCCGGGCCGCATGCCAGTTGTCCAGCGGTGCGGAGGAGGCGTGAGGGTCGTGGAAGTGGTCGGCGATGAGCCGCTGTATCGGGCTCGGGTGTGCGGGATCGACATCGGCAAGGCTGGCCTGGAGGCATGTATCCGGGTGCCGTCGGATGCGGACTCGTCGCGGCGGGCGCAGGAGATCCGCAGCTTTTCCACCACGAAGCGGGGCGTCTTGGAGCTGGCGGACTGGCTGCGCAGTTGGCAGGTGCCTGCGGTGGTGATGGAAGCAATCGGTGATTACTGGAAGGGCCCGTTCTACCGGTTGGAGGCCGAGGGGTTCGACTGCACGCTGGCCGACGCCAAGCAGGTCCGTCACCTGCCGGGTCGGCCGAAAACGGACAAGGCCGACGCCCGCTGGCTGGCGGTGTGCTTCGAGCGCGGCGCGATCAGCTCTTGTTTCGTCGCGACGGCGGAGTTCCGGCTGATCCGGCTGAACACCCGCTACCGGCGGGATCTGGTCGGGGAGCGTAGCCGGGAGAAACAACGGGCGGAGAAGCTGTTGGAGTCCGCGGCGATCAAGCTGTCGTCGGTGTTGACCGACCTGCACGGGGTGACCGGCCGGGCCATCATGCGGGAGCTGATCGCCGGTCAGCACAACCCGAGGGTACTGGCCGAGTTGGCCCGCGCCCGCGCCCGCCGCAAGATCAGCCAGTTGGAAGAGGCATTGGAGGGCTGCGAGTTTTTCACCGACGTGCACGCCGGCCTCCTGGAGGCGATGCTCGCCCGCATCGAGGCCGTCACCGTCGATATCGACCGGGTCTCGACGGTGATCGAGGCCCTGCTGGCCCCCTACGAGCAGCAACTGACACAGATCGAGGAGATGCCAGGGTGGGGGCGACGCTCGGCCCAGGACGCCCTGGCCGAGACCGGAGTCGATATGACTCGGTTCCCGACCGGTGCGCACCTGGCGTCCTGGGCCGGGCGTTCCCCACTGGATCAGCGTTCCACCGGGCGTGCCACCCACCGAGCCAAGCTGAAGAAGGGCAACCGGTATCTGGCCGGAGTGCTCGGTGAGACCGCCGTCGCGGCCGGCCGCACCCAAACCCGGGAAGGCGCCCGCTACCGGCGTCTTGCCCGCCGCCGCGGCAAGGCCAAAGCCCAAGCCGCGCTGGGCAACACGCAGTTGAACGTCTACCACGCGTTGCTGTCCCACCCGGGCGTGCACTACCAAGACCTCGGCGTGGACTTCTACGACCGGCGCAGCAACCACCGGCAGGTCCGCGACCACGTGCGCCGACTGGAGGCCCTCGGCTACACCGTCACCCTCACCACTGCAGCCTGACCAACGCAGACCCCAGCCTCTGGTCACCGCCAGGGGTCACCTCGTGCTGCCCGGCTCACCTTGGATTTTCGGTCGTGCTGCCCGGCTCACCTTGGATTTTCGGGTTAGGGGTGTAGTTGCGATCATCCGGCCCAGGGCGGCGTCCCAGCGATGCGGCAGCGTGCGTGACCGTTGATCGGGATCGTCGCCAAGCATCGTCACGGCCGTTCCGGTACGCCACCGTCGGTTCACCAACACTCGCACCTGCGGATCGTGGGAGATGTTGCGGACCCAATCCGCCTGCTGCCCGTGGGCGGCCACCAGCCAGAACGTGTCCCCGATCAGGCCGTTTCCCACGCACGTCTGCCGCGGCTCGCCGGTCCGACGCCCGATCGTCTCCAACAGCGCGAAGGCGCGGGGCGCCAAGCCGTGGCGCAGCTGCCAACGCAGGACTCGATTGCCCGTCCACAGGACAACCTGGAGTATCCGGTACTTGTGAGTGCGACGCGGCCCCGTCCCCACCGGCCCGATTCTTCGGAGATTAACCTCAAGCGGTGGCTCTCGTGTTGTCGATCGTTGCGATCGTGATCGCGCTGGCTTCAGCCGTTGCAGCGTTCGGCCTGTGGCGATCAGCACGCCGGGCGAACGAAATCGCTGCCAAGGCGGTGGCGATCGATGCCAGTAGGAGACACGAGGAGCGCACGCCCGAGTTCGACGTCAATATCACCGAGCGCTCGGCCACGCCCGATCATGCGCTAATGACCGTCAAGCTCGTCCAGCCCGCGCATGTCGACGAGGTTGTCATCAAAATCCTCGACGAGGCGGCCGTCGACCACTGGGGCCACGGCCGGCCTGACGGCGTTACGGAGCAACAGGCCAAATCCTTCGTCTGGGGGCGGTGGGAGTTCAACACGGGAGCGAGCGAGCAGATCGTCGACAACCGGACGACCCGGCCGCGGCGCTACTCAAGAGGCAACGGCAAAGATAGCGACATCCTTGACCTGGTCAAGACGCGGCCCGGTCACTGGATGAACGACATGGCGCAGAAGACTTGGGAGCGCGAACGCAGTGGGCCGGTCAGGCTCTCGTTCGAGTGCGTGATCGACGGCGGAGAGTCGTGGCAGGTGTCCTACGACGTGCAGGTCAAATTGCGCCCGGGCGATTCGTAGCGCGACGACTGACAGAAACTGGCCCAGGACCGGCGGCCGGCACGCGCCAGCGACGTGAACCCTCACTCCTGCGCCGACCGAGCGCCATCAGGCGCTTGTCGATCGTGGGGTGCGAGGTCTTCGCTGCCATGGGTGTCCGTTCGCCGATCGGCCTTGGGGCATAAGGTCCTTCTTGCTACGGATGCATCGAAGGTGCGTACGAGAGCCCGATGATCGCCCCCTCGCTTGACTGCAGTCGAGCGACCGTCTGGCCCCACGGCTCGGTACGTGCGTCGTGCAACAGCATGAAGCCCCTCTCTTTCAGCTCGTCCGCAGCGACCTGGACGGTGTCGGCGTCCGCGACCTCGAACTCGACGCTCGCCTGCGGCACGGGCCACTCCACAGGCCAGTCAGGTGTGCCGAAGCACGCCTGCGCAGCCTGAGCCAACGGCCAGACTCCGAAGGACTTGCAACCGTCGATGCCTTCGCTGTGCAGGTACCCGTCACCTTCCGCGATCAGCGGTAAGCCAAGCGCGTCCACGTACAATCCTCGGCTGACCTTCGTGTCAGGGGTGATCACTGCGACGCTGGCGATGAACTTCACATCCATGACCCCATTGAACTCGACTGGCCCACCGATTCGTCGCGTCCTGCCCCACTGCCGCGTCAGCGTCATGGCCATCTCATAAGCCGAACCACAAACGGTGTACACGCAGGTCGCGGCACGGTTACGCACAGCGTTGCCGTCGATCGTCCCGGTAGACCCGTCCGGAACCCATGACCGGAAAGCGGTCCCTCTACGACGACGAAGCACGTCTCGTAAATCTACAGGTTCTTGAGACACACATGACCCGTCCGTCCCGGCGGCAGTGCACCGCGCTGTTCCGCCCCAGACGATGTCTCAATTAGTCATCTCGCGGCAAGTTGTCTTTGGTGTGCCTTCTTTAGGGGTTTATGAGGCAGACTGGCGGGATGCGGCAACTCGGCTACACCAGGATCAGCACGCCGAACCAGGACGCACAGCTACAGGTCGACGCTCTCGTCGCCGCCGGGGTCGAGCCGCGCGACATCTTCGCCGACGTCACCTCCGGATCCCGGGTCGCGGCGAAGCGGCCCGGGATGGGCCAGCTGCTGAAGTACGCGACCGCTGGTGACACCGTGGTTGTGTGGCGCGTCGACCGGCTCGGCCGATCCCTGATCGACGTGCTCAACACCGTCAAGCTGCTGCAGGACAACGGGATCGGTGTCCGCTCCGTGCAGGACGGGATCGACCCCGCCACCACGACGGGCAGGCTCATGCTGAACATGCTCGCGACCCTCGCCGAATACGAACGCGAACTGATCACCGAACGCGTCAACGCCGGCATCGCCGCCGCGCGGCAGTCAGGCACCCGCTTCGGCCGTCCACCGGCCGACCCGAAGGTGATCGCCGAGAAGCTCGATGTTGCAACCGAGGCTCGAGCCAAGGGCCGTACCGCTGCGGACGCCGCCCGACTGGTCGGCTGGAGCCGGGCCACCCTCTACCGCCACCAGGCCGAGGCCGG
>DASYGI010000216.1:0-5439 GCA_035999925.1 Pedococcus sp. | reverse complement strand
GCGACCGCGCGCTGGGAGCGATCGCCCAGGGGCTGGACGTCCTCGCCGTCGTCGGTGGGGACGGAATGGTGCATCTCGGCGTCAACCTCGTCGCGCAGACGCCGGTGACGCTGGCGGTGATCGGGGCAGGCACCGGCAACGACGTGGCCAGGGGACTGGGCCTACCCGTCCACGACCCGGTCCATGCCGCGGACATCGTCACCTCCGGCGTGCCGCGCGTCATCGACGCGGTGCGGCACGTCGACGCCCATTCCGCTCCGCACTGGTATGCCGGGGTGCTCGGCGCGGGGTTCGACTCGGTGGTCAACGAGCGCGCCAACACCTGGCCGTGGCCCAAGGGGCAGATGCGCTACAACCTGGCCATCCTGCGTGAGCTGCCCCTGTTCCGTCCGATCCCGTACGTGGTGACGGTGGACGGTATCCGCCACGAGACCCGCGCGATGTTGGTCGTCGTGGCCAACGGACCGTCGTATGGCGGCGGCATGCGCGTCGCCCCCGACGCCAAGTTCGACGACGGGCTCGCGGACGTGGTCATCCTGCACGAGATCTCGACCCTCGAGTTCCTCAAAGTGTTCCCGACCGTCTTCAAGGGCACCCACGTCAACCACCCGGCCGTCGAGGTTCTGCGCGGGCGACACATCACCCTGGAGGCCGAGGGCATCGTGGCCTACGCCGACGGCGAGCGGTTCGCGCCCCTTCCGCTGGCTCTGGAGATGGTTCCCGGTGCGATCACGGTGCTGGCTCCCCGCCGAGGATAGGCACGCCCCGTAGGCTCGGTGCATGTCCACGCCCGCCGAGCAGTATGCCGGCAGCGCCCGCCGCGCGGCATACGAGCAGACCCAGCTCGCTGCCTTCGCCGCGACCGTCGCCTTCCCCCTGGATCCCTTCCAAGAGCAGGCCTGTGCGGCCGTCGAGGCCGGCCGGGGCGTCCTCGTTGCGGCGCCCACCGGCGCGGGCAAGACGATCGTCGGCGAGTTCGCGGTGTTCCTGGCCCTGGCCACCGGGCGAAAGGCGTTCTACACCACGCCGATCAAGGCCCTGTCCAACCAGAAGTACAACGACCTCGTGCGTCGTCATGGCAGCGCCAACGTCGGCCTGCTCACCGGCGACTCGTCGGTCAACGGCGAGGCGCCCATCGTCGTCATGACCACCGAGGTCCTGCGCAACATGATGTACGCGGGCTCCTCGACCTTGCACGGTCTGGGCTACGTGGTCATGGACGAGGTGCACTACCTTGCCGACCGGTTCCGTGGCGCGGTCTGGGAAGAGGTCATCATCCACCTGCCTGACGACGTGCAGGTGGTCTCGCTGTCGGCGACCGTCAGCAATGCCGAGGAGTTCGGTGCCTGGCTGTCCGAGGTGCGCGGGGGCGTCGACATCATCGTCGCCGAGCACCGCCCCGTCCCGTTGTGGCAGCACATGATGGTCGGCCAGCGGATGTACGACCTGTTCGTCGATGAGACCGCCACGCCGGTGACAGGCGTCGATGCCACCCGCGTGAACCCTGAGCTGCTGCAAGCAATCCGCACTTTGGAGCAACGCGGCCGCTGGGACGAGGGGGCCCGGCACGGCTCGCGGTCAGACCGGCACAGCAAGGGTGGTCGGGGTGGCCGCGGCAGAGAGTCTTCGGGAGGTTTCCAAGGCGGTCATGGTGGGTCGCGTCAGTCGGGTCGGCCCGGAGGTGGCGCCACCCGGTCCGAGGTGGTGCAGCAGCTCGAACGCGAGGGGCTGCTCCCGGCGATCACGTTCATCTTCAGTCGGGTCGGTTGTGAGGCCGCCGTGACCCAGCTGCTGCGGGAGGGCGTGCGCCTCATCCCCGAAGCCGACGGCGAGCGGATCCGTCGCACCGTCGAGGAGCGCGTCTCGTCCCTGGCCGAGGACGACCTCGAGGTGCTGGGGTACTGGGACTTCGTGGACGGGTTGACCCGGGGGTTCGCTGCTCACCACGCTGGCATGCTGCCGACGTTCCGTGAGGTCGTGGAGGAGCTGTTCACCGCTGGTCGGATCCGCGCGGTGTTCGCCACGGAGACGCTGGCCCTCGGGATCAACATGCCCGCGCGCACCGTGGTGATCGAGAAGCTCGTGAAGTTCAACGGCGAGACCCATGCCGACATCACCCCGGCCGAGTACACCCAGCTCACCGGTCGGGCCGGCCGTCGCGGCATCGATGTCGAGGGACACGCGTTGGTCCAGTGGAACCGGGGGCTCGACCCGTTGGTCGTGGCCGGCCTGGCCTCCACCCGGACCTACCCGCTGCGGTCCAGCTTCCGGCCGACCTACAACATGGCCGTCAACCTCGTCGCGCAGGTGGGCCGGGAGACCGCTCGCGAGATTCTGGAGACCTCCTTCGCACAGTTCCAGGCCGATCGCGGAGTCGTCGGGCTGGCCCGTGCCGTGCGTAAGAACGAGGAAGGTCTCGAGGGCTACGCGGAGGCGATGGAGTGTCACCTCGGCGACTTCCGCGAGTATGCCGCGCTGCGGGAGAGCGTCGCCCGGCTGGAGAAGGAGGGCGCCAAGGCCCGGTCGGCCAGCCGCCGCGCCGAGGCCGCCGTCTCCCTCGAGTCGTTGCGGATCGGGGACGTCATCCGGGTCCCGGCCGGGCGACGAGCCGGGTATGCCGTGGTTGTCCAGCCGTCGCGGTCCTTCCATGGTGAGCCAGCCTCGCCCACCGTGGTCACCGAAGACCACCAGCTGCGCAGGCTGACGCTCGTCGACGTGCCGGTTCCGGTGGCACCCGTCGCCCGGGTGAAGGTGCCTGCCCACTTCAATCCCAAGAGCCCCAGGGCCCGCCGGGACCTGGCCACGTCGCTACGCATCGCGGTTCCGCACGAGCCGCCGCCCCAGAAGCACACCCGGCATACCGGCAACGAGGAGAACGACGAGATCGCGGACCTGCGGCGGCAGCTGAAGGCCCATCCCTGCCACCAGTGTCCAGACCGCGAGGAGCATGCCCGCTGGGCGGAGCGATGGTGGCGGCTCAAGCGCGAGACTGTCGGTCTGCAGCGCAAGGTCGAAGGACGGACCAACTCCGTCGCGCGGACGTTCGACCAGATCTGCACGCTGCTCGCCGAGATGGGCTACCTGACCCCGGACGGCACCGAGGTCACGCAGCAGGGCGAGAACCTGCGACGGCTCTACACCGAGAAGGACCTGCTGGCCGCCGAATGCCTACGACTCGGGGTCTGGAAGCGGCTTGACCCGCCTGGGCTGGCCGCCATCGTCTCGTCCCTGATCCACGAGCCGCGCCGTGACGAGGCCGACCCCTCACCGCGGCTACCGACGGACGATGTCGCCGAGGCGGTCCAGGAAATGCAGCGGTTGTGGTCGACGCTCGAAGACCGCGAGCGAGACCTCGGGTTGCCGCTGACCGGTGATCCCGATGCCGGGATGGTGTGGATGATGCATCGGTGGGCCAGCGGACGGCGCCTCGAGGAGGTCCTGCGAGGCTCCGACATGGCGGCCGGCGACTTCGTCCGCCGATGCAAACAGGTGGTGGACCTGCTTGGTCAGATTGCTGACGCGGCTGGTGAGCCGGTGCTGCGCCGGACCGCTCGCACCGCCATCGACGCGGTGATGCGCGGGGTCGTGGCCGCCGACCGCCTCGACTAGCCTCGCGCCATGGCGACCGAGCTGACCGGAGTCCCGGCGGACCTGCACCGCTATCTGCAACAGGCACGGGACTCGCTTATGCGTGCCCTGGACGGACTGGGGGAGTACGACATCCGGCGTCCGCTCACCCCGACCGGGACCAACCTGCTCGGACTCGTCAAGCACCTGGCCGGGGTCGAGCTCGGCTATCTCGTGGAGTCCGTGGGCAGGCCCGCGCCCTCGCTCGCGTGGAACGACGACGGCAGCGTGTGGGACAGCGCCGACATGTGGGCGACGGCGGACCAGTCGCGGGACGAGCTGACCCGGCTGTACCACCAGGCCTGGGAGCTCAGCGACGCCTCGCTCGCGGCCGTGCCACTGGATGCCCCGGCAGAGGTGGACTGGTGGCCGGCGCACAAGCGGCACACGACCTTCGGACATCTGGTGGTTCGGGTGGTCGCCGAGACGGCCCAGCACGCCGGCCACGCCGAGATCCTCAGAGAGCTCGTCGACGGTCAGGCGGGCAGGGACCACGACCATCAGGGCGACGCGGCGTGGTGGGCCGGCTATCTGGCCAGGATCCAGGCCGCGGCCGACGCTTACGCGGATGTCAGACCCCCGGTCTAGCTTGGACGCATGTTCGATTCGCAGGTGGCGACGGCCGCGCAGATGCGGGCACTCGTGGCCCACCTGGGTCGCGTCGACGGGTCCGACCATTCGCAGGTCGAGCGGATCGAGCAGATCACCGCCCTGGAGGAACTGAAGGCAGCGGCCGCCGCCGCGCAGGCCAGGCTCTCGGTGGCGTACGCCGACACCACAGCGGCCAACCACGCGGCGACAGGAGCGGCAAACCGAGACCAGGGCACCGCGGTCGGAGCCGAGATCGCCTTGGCGCGGCGCGAGTCCCCAAACCGGGGATCGCGACATCTGGGCCTGGCGCGCGCCTTGGTTCGCGAGCTGCCGCACACCATGAGGTTGCTGTCGAGCGGCGCGGTGAGCGAGTGGCGCGCGACGATCCTGTGCCGAGAAACGGCGGCGCTGTCGGTCGACGACCGGCGCGAGGTCGACCGCCAGCTTGCCGACGCCTTGGCCGGCATGTCAGACCGTGCGGTCGAACATGCCGCGCGCGGCCTCGCCGCCCAGCTCGATGCCGCCTCGGTGGCCCGTCGGGCTCGAAGGGCCGTGCGGGAACGCCGCGTCACCATCCGACCGGCTCCGGACACGATGACCTACGTCACCGCTCTGCTTCCTGTGGCCCAGGGGGTCGCGGTGTATGCCGCCTTGGACCAGCACGCGCGAGGGATCACCGCAGACGGGGACGAGCGCGGGCACGGCCAGCTCATGGCCGACACCTTGGTGGAGCAGGTCACCGGGCAGTCCACCGCCGACGCGGTTCCCATCGAGGTTCAGCTGGTGATGCCGGCCGACACGTTGGCCGGGGCCGGGGACGAACCTGCCGAGATTCCCGGGCATGGCCCCATCGCCGCCGACGCGGCGCGGTCGCTGCTGGCCGCCAGCGCCCAGAGCGAAGCGTCGATGTGGTTCCGGCGGGTCTACACCAGCCCCGAGGCCCAAGAGCTGGTCGCCCTAGACAGTCGGCGGCGCCTGTTCCCGCCCAGCCTGAAGCGCTTCCTCATGCTGCGCGACAAGCGCTGCCGGATGCCGTGGTGCGACGCTCTGATCCGAAACTACGACCATGTCCAGCCCGCTTGGCACGGCGGTGCCACGGAGGCCGCCAACGGGCAGGGTCTGTGCGTCGCCTGCAACCAAGCCAAGGAGGCCCTCGGGTGGTCGGCCGAGGTGCTCGATGACGGGCTCGGCAGACCCAGTCCGCATCGCGTCCGGTGGCGC
>DASYGI010000215.1:0-3747 GCA_035999925.1 Pedococcus sp. | reverse complement strand
GGGCGGCTCCTGGCACCACGAGCTCGACGCCTCGAACCGGCCGAGCACTCGCGTGTGGGAGGGCAAGCCCGACACGTACCACGCCCTGCAGGCGACGCTCATCCCGCGGCTGCCTCTGGCGCCTGCCCTGGCCAGCGCGCTCGCGGCAGGGCTGCTGCGCTGACCCGCGCCAAAAGAGGGGCCCTCACCGGTGTTCGGTGAGGGCCCCTGCTCTGTCGGTCGCCCAGCGAGGGCGCGGCGGACTAGTGCGCTGCTGCGATCGCGTCCACGTACACCGGTGCAGCGGTGACGGTCTTCAGCACGACGTCGCCGAGCCGCGTGACGGGCTCGAGCGGCAGCCAACGCACTTGCAGGTACTGGGTCGTGGGCGTGGAGAGGCTGACCCGACCCAGCCAGACGCCGGCGTGGTAGACGTCGACCGCACCGCAGGTGCTGCAGGTGGTGGCGATGACGGCGACCCTGCGTCCCCGGACCGACGGCCGCGACAGGGTCGAGCCGGCGCGCGTGGCCCGGGACCACGTCCCGTACAGAGCGGCCGAGGAAAGCCCGCGTGTCCATCCTGACGAGGCGGTGAGGGCCCGGTCGTCCACGGCGATGGAGGTGCAGCGCTCCGCGCTCCACGCTCCGACGTTCCCCGCCACGTCGCGAGCGCGGACGGAGAAGCAGTACTGCATGCCCGGTGCAACCCGCAGCGTCATGCTGCGGCCCGTGAGGGCTGCCCACACGCTGGGGTACTGGTACCCGCCGATGGGTCCGTTGAGCGTCCCCTCTCGCTCACGGATCTGGAAGGAGCTGAGGCCTGAACCACCGGTGTCGGCGCCGGACCACGACAGCACGGGGGCAGTCGTCAACGGCACCCAGGGGAGTGGCGCGATGGCCGCGGTGGGCGCTGTCCTGTCGACCTGCCAGGACCGGGAGGCCACCGGGGACTGCTGCCCGCTCGGGTCGGTCGCGCGGGCTTGGACGGTGTGTGTTCCGGCCGTGAGGTTCGTCAGCGTCAATGTGTCGGAGCAGGGTCCCCAGGTGCCGCCGTCGAGCTCGCACTCGCGGCGCAGGCCGCCGACCGCGTCATCGGGGTCCGAAGCAGTCACGGCCAATGAGGCGCTCGACGTGGTCCAGGCCGGCGACGTGAGGGTCACGCTCGGCGGCAACGATGCGGTGTCGAGCCACGCCGCGGACGCGCCCCCACCGGTCAGAGTCCGTACGAGAGGCGTGCTGCTCTGGGTGTCGTACACCGTGGTGGTCGATGACGGTTGCCCGTAGGTGAACGACGTGACGGCGAGCCAACGTCCCGTGGGGTCCCAGGCGAGGCTGCTGGCGCCGTACTGCACCCTCAGGACGGTCGAGGCTCCGCCTGAGGGGCCGGTGACCCGCACCTCACCGCTGGCGCCGGAGCCGCCCAGCTGGAATGCCATGCGGCCGGTTCGGGAGACCGCGACGAGGGAGGCGCCCGTCGTGCCGGGGATCGGTGCGCGCGCCCCCGTCGTGGGGTCCACGCGCGCGAGGGCCGAGCCGCCCACGGAGACGATGAGCCCGCGCCCGTCCGCGGTCCACGACGGCGACGACAGGTCGGCCGAGTTGGGGACGGTCGTGGCGACGCCACTCACCGTCGGCATGAGGACGATGGATGCCGGGCGCGTCACGGCTCCGTTCGAGCTCAACTGTGGACGTAGCGCAGCGATGCGGGAACCGTCCGGACTGATGGTGAGCTGCTCGTCGGCAAAGACCGACCCCGTGTTGCCCGCCGGCACGAATGCGAGCAGCGAGCCCTTGGCGTCATAGTGCGCGATATCGCCCTGGGTCCGTTCGACGAACACCCCGTTCCGGTCCGGGGAGCCGACGACACTCTCGGTGGGCACGACAAGGGGGGAGGTGACGAGCGGGTCGGTGCCGCCGAGCAGTCCGCCGTTGGTCGTCGCACCGTCAGGGTCGAACGCGCGCGTCCCGGTGGGGGTGGCGAACAGCAACCAGCGCCGTGGCACGGTCACCGGCAGGGGCGCGGCCTTGATCTCGCGCCCGTCTGTGGTCACCAGGACCACCTGGAGGCTGTGCTGCCCCACCGACAGGTCGCGGAGGTCGGTACGGGTACGTCCCAGGTTCTCGCCTCCCACCGGGGAGGTGCCCGTGGTGAGGTCGTCCACGCGCCAGTGGTCGAACGGTTCGCCGGTCCAGGGGCTGCTCCAGCTCAGGTCCACGTGCCCCGGTGAACTGGAGAAGGCGAGGTTCTGCGCCCCGGACCAGAGGGGTGGTTGCTCGCCGACGACCCGGCCCAGTTGCCATTCGCCAACGTCCGAAGCGACGTCAAGATAGTCGTTGCCCTCGTGCGAGTTCGCCGCCCCGGCGGCGTACTGGACGGTCACGGCGCACTCCGACCCTGGTGCCAGGGTCACGCCCTCGCAGGTCGACGCCACGACGCTCAGTGGGTCGGCGCTCGTGGTGTACGTCGCCGAGAGGCTGGCCGCTCCGAGAGTGACGGGAAGGTCGCCGGTGTTCCGCACGGGTACATCGACCGTGGACTGGGTGCCTGGGCCCGCCTGTGTCACGGTGATCGGCGCCGTCGTCAGCCCGACGGTGGGATCAGGCGTCTGCCACCGGAGGTAGACGTGCAGGGTGTGTCCGTTCCAGCAGCTCAGCACGGCGTCCAGCGTGATCGAGGCGTACCCGCCGCTCCGCGAGGGAGCCGCGTTGCTGATCGTCGCTGTCCCCGGGGTTCCCCCGGCGCTGGGCAGGTCACACCGGACTCCGGCGGAGGCCTGGATGTTGACCTGACCAGGGTCGCTTCCCACCTGGTAGGTGCCGTCCGACAGCCCGGTCTGCACGTTCAGCGCCAGAGGTGTGGTTGACGAGGCCGAGGCCGCTGTGGCGAACTCGGTCATGTTTCCACCACCCCAGATCTGCGTCAGGCCTGGCGACGCACCAGCCGGGACCTGGACCGTGACCGCATCTCCTGCAGGGGTGGACGCGGGCCCCTCCCAGATGAGCGCGAGTGAGCGGTTCGCGGGAGTGAACGGGCCGTTCCACGTCGGGACGGTGACGGTCTGTGGGTTCGAGTCTGCGCTGTCGCCAGCGGCGTTGCGCGCCACGACGGTGTAGGTGGCTGTCGCACCCGTGGGAATCGTCGTGTCGTTGGAGGACCACTGAGGGTCACCACAGCACGTCGCCACCTCCCACACCCGGTCGTTGCCGGCCGAGAGACGGTGAATGACGTAGGAGGTGGGCTCGGACCCGGCTTCCGTCCCGGAGCCTCGGTACCACGTGAGGGCCACCCCATCCACGCCCACCCTCGGCGCCGACATTATGGGGGCCGAGGGGATGACAGGAGCCGGAGTGGTGGCGGCGAGAGCCGCCGGCAGGCCGTTCATCGAGCTCAGCAGGAGGGTGCTCAGCGCCAGAGCGATGCCCCACGTTCGGCGAACGGCCATGCCACTGCTCCGTACTGTCTGCGGCGAACGGCCGTCGCGGACTGCCCCCCGGGCAGACAGGGCACAGGCTAGATGGCCGGCACGACGCCTGAGAGCGCATTGGCCAAACCTCGCCGAATCGGGACGTCCTGACCTATGTCTCTCCGCCCGACCGGTCTCGGCGACGGAGGGGCGGGCATCGGGGCGGCGCGGCGCACGGCCGCCGAGGCCTTAGGATCGTCCGCGAGCCCGAGACCGAAGGAGCGTTGTGAAGATCACCGTAGTGGGGCTGGGCAAGATCGGACTGCCCCTGGCCGTCCAGTTCGCCAGGTCCGGGCACCAGGTC
>DASYGI010000214.1:0-2734 GCA_035999925.1 Pedococcus sp. | reverse complement strand
CACCAAGACGCCGCCGGCCGCTGAGCTGATCAAGAAGGCCGCTGGCGTGCCCAAGGGTTCCGGCGAGCCGCACAAGACCAAGGTGGCCAAGCTGTCCGCCGACCAGGTCCGCGCCATCGCCGAGCAGAAGATGGAAGACCTCAACGCCAACGACATCGAGCAGGCCATGAAGATCATTGCCGGTACCGCTCGGTCGATGGGCATCGACACCCAGCTCTAACCCTCCTGCAGCAACCTGCTGCTAGCAGAGGTTGCTGCACCGAGGACAGGGTGCAACCTGTCCTCACCGCACGACCCTCTGCTAGCAGAGGATCGTGCGGACCCCGTGGCAGGACCAGCGCTGGTCCGACTGACCACAACTCCACTGAAGCACCGAACAAGGAGCAGTAATGAAGCGCAGCAAGGCATACCGCGCCGGCGCGGACAAGATCGACCCCGAGAAGGCCTACGCCCCGCTCGAGGCCGTCCGCCTGGCCAAGGAGACCTCTCCGACCAAGTACGACGCGACGGTCGAGGTCGCCATGCGACTCGGAGTCGACCCCCGCAAGGCCGACCAGATGGTCCGTGGCACCGTCAACCTCCCGCACGGCACCGGTAAGACCGCCCGCGTGCTGGTCTTCGCCAACGGCGACAAGGCCGACGCGGCCCGCGAGGCCGGCGCCGACTTCGTGGGGTCCGACGACCTCCTGGAGAAGGTCGCCGGAGGCTGGCTCGACTTCGACTCGGTCGTGGCCACCCCGGACATGATGGGCAAGGTCGGTCGTCTCGGTAAGGTCCTGGGCCCGCGTGGCCTCATGCCCAACCCGAAGACCGGCACCGTCACCATGGACACCGCCAAGGCCGTGACCGACATCAAGGGCGGCAAGATCGAGTTCCGCGTCGACAAGCACGCGAACCTGCACTTCATCATCGGCAAGACGTCTTTCGACGAGAAGTCGCTGGTGGAGAACTACGGTGCGGCGCTCGAGGAGATCCTGCGTCTGAAGCCGTCGTCGTCCAAGGGCCGCTACATCACCAAGGCGACCATGACCACGACGATGGGCCCCGGCATCCCGCTGGACGCCAACCGCACTCGCAACCTGCTGGTCGAGGAAGACTCCGCGGTCTGAGAGCAACCGAGCCTGCAGGCTCGACGATGACGGTGGGCCCGTCGGCACAGTGTGTGCCGGCCGGCCCACCGTCGTTTTCCGGTATGCCGTTCGGCCGCCCCAGGGCGTCTCCCCACGCCGGGTTAGGCTGGCAGGACCGGTGGGATCCCGCGCCCCACCTGACGTTCTTGGGGAGACACGTGAAGACCCGCACCAGCTGCGCCGCCGTGGCGCTGGCCGCCTCCCTCGCCCTGTCGGCCTGCGGCAGCACCGGTTCGCACCAGGCCCCGGGGCAGGCGGCAGCGTCCGGCTCCGCGTCGCAGGCCACGCTGAAGCCCGGCGACCAGGTCGACGGTGCCGCGCTGGCCACCCGCATGACCCAGGCGATGGTCAAGGCCGGCTCGGGCACCATCTCCATGGACCTCGCCGCCACCGGCAAGGCCACCGGCGCGTTCGTCATGCGGCAGCACTCGACCGACCAGCACCTGTCGATGACGGTCCAAGGCCAGGCCCTCGAGATCGTCCAGACGGGCGGCCTGATCTATATGAAGGGGCTGCCGGGGTCGGCCAGGCCGTGGGTCAAGATCGACCCTCGTGGCACGGACCCGCTCAGCACGATGTTCGCCGGGCTGACCGGGCAGATGAGCGACCCACGCCAGCTCGCCGCGGCCCTGCACGGAACCAAGGCCACAGTGGTCAGCGTCGCCCCGGACGCGACCGTGTACGACGTGACCCTCGACCCCAACGCGCTGCTGGCCGCGACCCGCAAGTCGGCAAGCACCCCCGTTCCGTCGCTGAAGCCGGTCCGGGCCCACTACACGCTGGACGCCCAGAACCGCCCGACGAAGCTCACTGTCGACGCACAAGGCACCGCGATCACCGTGACCTTCGGTGGCTGGGGGCAGCCCGTCACGATCACCGCCCCTCCGGCCGACCAGGTCGGCGCGTTCCAGCTTCCCGCCAGCTGACGTGCGGCGGGGCTCGCGATTTGGCCGATCCGCACGGCGCCCGTACGCTGGTCCCTGACCAAAGACCGCTTGGCTGTCGCGTACTCGTCTGACGAGCTCACGACCGAAGGTTCACCGCAGGGTGAGCGCCAGCGCAGGCCGTGACAACCGGACATCGACCTTCGTCGGTGTGCCGCGCGCCCCGTGCCCTGTGCCGGGGCTTTTCTCATGTGGCTCCTTCACTGCCTGGTGGTCCATCACCACACACGGAAGGGAGGCCACATGGCCAAGGCTGACAAGGCTGCCGCCATCGCCGAGCTGTCGGACAAGTTCCGCAGCTCCGGTGCGGCCGTGCTGACCGAGTACCGCGGTCTTTCGGTGAAGCAGATCACCGATCTCCGCAACTCGCTGCGCGGGAACGCCACCTTCGCCGTCGTGAAGAACACGCTCACCGAGATCGCCGCCAAGGAGGCCGGAGTCACGGCCTTCGACGGCCAGCTCGTCGGCCCCTCCGCCATCGCCTTCGTCGATGGCGACCCGGTCGCGGCCGCCAAGGGTCTGCGTGACTTCGCCAAGGCGAACCCCCTCCTCGTGATCAAGGGCGGCGTCCTCGACGGCAAGGCCCTCACCCCCGAGGAACTCACGAAGCTCGCGGACCTCGAGTCCCGCGAGGTTCTCCTGGCCAAGCTGGCCGGTGCC
>DASYGI010000213.1:0-46068 GCA_035999925.1 Pedococcus sp. | reverse complement strand
GAGCCGCCTCGAAGACGCGTCGTGAGATGGCCATCTTGGGGCCGATCAGTCGGTTCGTGATCGCGTCGTGGAGCTCGGGGTCGCGGTGCAACGCGTTGAGGAGCGAGGCGAAGACCCCGATCAGGCGGTCGTCGGCCAGACCCCCCTTGGCACAGGCCTGGGCGATGAGGTCACCGCGAAGCGACCCCGTGTCCGGGTACCGGTCGGCCTCGACGCCGAGCATGAGCTGCAGGGCATCCACCACGAGGTCGACCTTGCCGTGCCAGCGGCGGTAGAGCGTGGCTTTGGACGCCTTGGCGGTGGCCGCCACCGCGTCGAACGTCAGCCGGTCGTAACCGAGCTCGACGAGCGACACCAGCGCCGCCTCGAGGATCTCGCGCTCGCGCTCGCCCTCGACCCGAGGCCGGGTGCGCGCCGGCCCCTGGGTGGGTGCGGGGGTGCGAGCGGGTGTCACGGGCGTCTCCTGAGCTTCTCTTGCAGTTGTTCGCCTGCTGGATGGAACGAAACAGTTTCGTTTCATCGAACGATAGACGCTGTGGGCGCCCCTGGCAAACGTCGCCCCTGGCAAACGCAGCTGGCATACGTCAGGCGGAATCCCGTGACAGGCTTGGACGTTGCAGCAACTGAAAGCCCAACACGACCGCATTAGACGTTGGAGTCACCGTGCAGAACCCCTCCGAGCTCTACCACTTCGAGATCGATACCGACCCGCAGGAGCTGCGGGCCTCGGTGATGGTCGTCGCACTCGGCGGTTTCATGGACGCCGGACAGACTCAGCGCATCCTCACCGAGCACCTCCTCGCGACGGGGGAGTCCACCGTGGTGGCGTCCTTCGATGTCGACCAGCTCATCGACTACCGCAGCCGGCGTCCGGCGATGATCTTCGACAGCAACCGGTGGACCAGCTACGACGACCCGTGCCTTGCGCTCCATCGTCTGGTCGACCGCGACGGGACGCCGTTCTTCCTGCTCACCGGACCTGAGCCCGACTTCCAGTGGGAGCGGATGTCCGAGGCGGTCCGCCAGCTGGTGTCGGTACTGGGGGTCAACCTCGTGGTGACGGCGCACGGCATCCCCATGGCCGTGCCGCATACCAGGCCGATCGGCCTGACCGCGCATGCCACCGACCCCAGGCTGATCCCGATCCAGGACAACCCGTTCGGTCGCGTCGAGGTGCCGGGCAGCCTGTCAGCGCTCATCGAGCTGCGGCTTGGCGAGAGCGGCCAGGACGCCATCGGTTTCGCGATCCATGTTCCGCATTACCTGGCCCAAGCCGAGTTCGCCGACGGGGCCGTGACCGCTCTCAACGCGATCACGGCAGCCACGGGGCTGAATGTGCCCATCGACGACCTTGTCGCCCAGGCTGGTCTCAACCGTGCCGAGATCGCCCGCGAGGTCGAGGGTTCCGAGGAGGTTTCGCAGGTGATCGCGGCGTTGGAGCGTCAGTACGACACCTTCATCGAGGGCCGTCACAAGCCCAGCCTCCTGGCCACCGATGTGAGCGAGCTGCCGTCGGCCGACGAGATCGGTGCCGAGTTCGAGCAGTTCCTGCGCGAGGTGAACGACGACGGCACGGGCTCGCCGACCTGATCCTGAGGACCGGAACGTCGCGTGCGGGTCAGACCTTCGCGTGGCGCGCTCGGGCGAAGCTGTAGAGGCCGAAGGCTGCGAAACCAACGGCCATCAGCGTCAGCAGCACCATGCCGAACGGCTCTCCGCGTAGCGTTCTCAGTGCGCCGTCGAGGCCCGTGGCCTCATTGGCCTGCTGGTGCAGTCCCGCGGCGCTGAACAGGATTCCGACGATGACCAGGGCGACGCCCTTGGCGACATAGCCGGCTCGCCCCGCCCGGGTCGCCCAGGTGCCCGGGTTGTCCTCGAGGTCCCGCAGGAACTTTCGCTTCCAGCCCTTGACGACGTGGTAGATCCCGACGGCGATGATGGCAAGTCCCACTACGACGACCAGCGCGCGGCCGCCCGGCTTGGACAGCAGGCTCGCGGTGAAGTCGACGCTCTGGGCCTTGCTGCTCGTCACGTGTCCGCGCGCGAAGCCGAAGGCGGACCACGCCAGCGCCAGGTAGACCACGGCCTTTCCCCCCGCCTTGGCGCGGCCGCCCCAGGCGTCGCCCCCGCTGCCCGGGTGCCCAACCAGGGCGTCGGCGACCTGCCACAGGGCGAGTCCGAGGAAGCCGGCCACCGCCACCCACAGCAACAGCTTGCCCAGACCGTTGGCGGACAGCGCGCTGAGCGCCCCGCTCTGGTCGGCGCTCTTGCTCACGGTTCCGAAGGCCACCTGGAGAGCGATCCACCCGATCAGCAGATGGAGCAGGCCGCTCACGGCGTACCCCGCGCGGGCGGCGGCCTCCAGGGCCGGGTGGTCGGAGGCGCGCGTCGCGACGCGCTTCACGTCATAGGTGTCCACCAGCAAACCTAACCACGTGCCTGACCGGGGAGGGCCGTTGTGCGATCTACTCTTTCGCCTCCGACCACCGGCGGATGACCGAAGCGTCGGCGACGAACCGCACGCGCGTCGTGCCACTCCAGCGTCGGGCGCTGTCGTCCAAGGCGAGCAGGAGCCGCCGACGGACCTCTTGGGCGTGCTGCTCTGGGACGTGCACGAGGAGCTCGTCATGCAGGCACAGCACGATCTGCGCTCCGAGATCACGCGTGGTGGCCCGGACCGTGGCCGCCCAGGCCTTGAACAGCTCGGCGGCCGAGCCTTGGATCACCGCGTTGCGGGCGAACCGGCCCCGTGCCGCGTCGTATGCCGCGGCGCCATCTGCGGGCGCGTCGGCCAGGATGGCGTCGAGCCGGATCAGCCGGCCACCGAAGGTGCGTAGCGGCTCGCGCCGCAGCCCGGCGGCATACGCCTGGTCGAGGTAGGTCATGGCGACGGGGTAGGCGCGCTCGAGCCCTTTGAGCGCCTCGCCGGCCGCTCCGCTGCGCTGGCCGTACATGGCCGCCAGCACGGCGACCTTGGCAACCGGTCGTTCCACCCCCAGCCGCTCCGCGACCGGCGCGTAGAGATCGTCCGCCCGGGTGGCGGCGGCGAAGGCCTCGTCCTGCGACACGACCGCAAGCACCCGAGGCTCGATCTGACCGAGGTCGGCACGGACGAAGACATGGCCCGGCTGGGCGGCCACAGCCGAGCGCAGGTCTGTGGGCAGGTTGTGCAGCCCGTTCTGGGCCGTCATCCGCCCCGCGGCCCCGTCGCACGCCGTCCACCCGCCGCGCAGCCTGTCGTCCGGGCCGACATGGGTATCGAGCCAGGCGTACCCGTAGGTTGTGGCGATGCGTTCGGCCTTGCGCCACTCGAGCAGGGCGTCGACCACGGGATGGGTCTGCCGAAAGGGCTCGAGCACCCACTTGCGGGTGTTGGGCACGACCACGCCGACCGATGCCAGCACCTCCTTGACCTGGGCCGGGTTGCGCAGGTCGGCCTGTTCGTGGCCCGGGACATGGCGCAGCACGAGCGAGTCGCGCGCGGCCCGGATCTCGCGCGCGTCGGACTCGTCGCGCGGCCGAGGACCAGCGGCCGCGGCGATAAGGTCGCCCGCCACCGCACGGTCGACCGGAAGCCCGTCCCGAGCGAGCTCGACACACAGGAATGCCGCCGCGGACTCCGAATGCGCGAGTGACAGCGCTCGCGGACCGACCTGGGCCAGCTGGGTGGCCTGTCGCTCGGCGCATTCCAATGCCGTGCGCCCCCAGGCAACCAGCGCGTCATCGTCGGGGTGCCACCCTGGCCGACCGGCGGCGGGCTCGAGGTAGCCGTCCGGGCGCACCACCCCCTCAGTAACGCCAGTGAAGTCGTCGAAGAGGTCGCCTCGTACCTGCGCCGGCTGTCGTTCGAGGTCGAGAGCCTGCGCGGTGGCCCAGCAGAGCTGAGGGTCAGCCTGCCACCCACCCCTGAGCACGCGATGGGCCTCGGCGATGTCCCAGCATCGGGTGACCGGAACCCTGGCCGTGACGACCTCCCGAGCATCCACACCGGCGGACCACCAGGCCCAGCGCACGGGACCGGACCCGTCGAGCTCGGCGAACCGGACCACGAGCTCCGGCGTAAGACCGCAGTGGGCGATGCCAGGCCCGACGATGGCGGCGCGGCCGTCCGGCGCGGTCACGAAAGCGAGGTCAGCAGCCATGTCGGCGCCATCCTGTCAGGAGGCGCTGACATGGCTGCGCGTCGGATCGAGCTGTGACCGCTCAGATGTCTCGGTGACGGCTCAGACGTGAGCCTTCAACGCGGTCTGGCGCTTGATGCGGCTGAGCATGCCCACCATGCCCCGCAGGCGCAACGGCGAGACTGCCTCGCCGAGCGAGAACCGGTATGGCATGTCGTCGGGGACGGCCAGCACCTCCTGCACGGTGAGGCCGTCGAGCCCTTCGTGCAGGATCCCCGCGAACCCACGGGTCGTGGGCGCCTCGGGTGGAGCAGAGAAGAACAGCCGAACGGGCCGCTGGCCAGCCTCCGCCGACGGGTCACCGTCGCCAACCTCGACCACGAGAAACAGCGGTGACTGGCACTCGTGAACCTGCTCCATGGAGTCCAGCGAATCGGCATACCGCTGCGGCAGGGGCGGCAGACCCTCGCTGAACTCGAGCAACAGCTCGAGCCGCTGCGGGGCAGCGAGCTCGGCGAAGTCGTCGGCGATCTCCTGGAGGGCCGGCGGCAGGGGCGCGCGGTCGGTCACTTCTCCACCGGAACTCGCACGGCGTTGCCCCACTCGGTCCAGGAGCCGTCGTAGTTGCGGACGTTCCCGAAGCCGAGCAGATGAGTCAGCACGAACCAGGTGTGCGAGGAGCGCTCGCCGATGCGGCAGTAGGCGATGGTGGGCGCGTCGGGGGACAGGCCCTGCTCGGTCAGGTAGATCGCCTCGAGGTCGGCGCGCGACTTGAACGTGCCGTCCTCGTTGGCGGCGCGGGCCCACGGCACGGACTTGGCGCCGGGGATGTGGCCGCCGCGCATGGCCCCTTCCTGCGGGTAGTCGGGCATGTGCAGGAGCTCGCCGGTGAACTCGCCGGGGGAGCGGACGTCGACCAGTGGACCTCCCAGGTGCGCCAGGACGTCGTCCTTGAACGCCCGGATCGGGGCGTCGTCGCGTTCGACGACGGGGTATGCCGCCGGGCCGGCTGCCCGGACATCCTTGGTGAGCTCGCGACCTTCGGCGATCCACTTGGCTCGGCCGCCGTCGAGCAGGCGGACGTCCTCGTGGCCGAACAGGGTCATCACCCACAAGGCGTAGGCGGCCCACCAGTTGTTCTTGTCGCCGTAGATGACCACGGTCGTGTCGCGGTCGACGCCGCGCTCCGACATGACCCTGGCGAACTGCTCGCTGTCGACGTAGTCCCGCATGAGCTGGTCGTTGAGGTCCTGGTGCCAGTCGAGCTTGAGTGATCCGGGGATGTGACCGGTGTCGTACAGGAGAACATCCTCGTCGGACTCGAGCACCACGACACGGTCGTCGCCGCTGGCCCCGACCCGGCCGGACGCGATCTGCTCGGCGAGCCAGTCAGTGGTCACCAGCCGCTCGGGGTGGGCGTACTGGGCGAAGGTGGAGGTGGTGTCACGGACGGTGGTCTGGGGTGCGGTGGTCTCGGGTGTGGTGGACTCAGCCATGGCACCAGGCTAAACCTGCTGGTCAGACCCGCTCGTGGGAGGATGGCCGGACACCAGTCGAGGAGGGTTCGTGCGTTTTCCCGGAACGGACAAGAGCGAGGCCGAACAGGGCGCTGAACAGGGCGGACGGCCTCTGTCGGCGTTGGAGGCAGCCCGTCAGGGCACGGCGGACGCCGGTCCCGTAGCGGGGGCGGTCACCGGGCTCGTCGAGAGCTTGCTGGATCTCGGAATCGACGGCAAGGGCCCGTTCGACTCGGCCCAGAAGGTCGCGGACGTCAAGCGCGCCGAGAAGCCCGACGCCGAAGAGGCGATCGACGCGGTGGTGCGGGGTCATCTCAAGCTTGCCGCCGCGGGCGGCTTCGTGACGGGCCTGGGCGGCTTCATCACCCTGCCTGTGGCGCTGCCCGCCAACGTCCTCGAGTTCTATCTGCTCGCCACGCGCATGGTGGCGGCGGTGGCGAGCCTGCGTGGGTACGACACCAAGCGGCCCGAGATTCGCTCGGCGGTGCTGCTGACCCTCGTCGGCGCGGACGCGGACGACCTGTTGAAGAAGGCGGGCGTGATGTCGACCGGGCGACTGGCGAACCTCGCGGCCCAGCGTCTGCCGGGCCCAGCCCTGATGGTCGTCAACAAGGCCGTGGCCTTCCGGCTGCTGTCGACGGTGGGTCGTAAGACCCTGACCCGGTTTGGCAGGGGAGTCCCCGTCATCGGCGGGGTCATCGGAGCCGGGCTCGACGGATATCTGCTCAACCGCATCGCCGACCATGCACGTCACGAGTTCCCACCGAAGCTCAACGCGCACTGAAGAGTGGGCCCGCGCGCCGACGCCTGCACGCCGACGCCTGCGCACCGACGACCTCCAGCCACCTACGACCCCAAGGAGATTGACGATGGCTACTTCTCGACTCGGAGTGGTCCGGACCCTGGTGACAGCGCTGCGCATCGCCACCCGTCCGGGGTCGGCCGGCCTGGGTGAGCGGCTCGCTGCCTTGCCGCGCCTGGTGCGCGCCACGTTCACCGGCGAGTATGCCGGCGCGTCCAAGGGGCGACTGGCGTTGATGTTCGGGGCCGCGGTCTATCTCTTGTCACCCCTGAACTTCGTCCCCGCGGCGATGTTGCCCCTGCTGGGGTTGGCGGACGACGCCGTCGTCGTCTCCTGGATCGCAGCGACGGTCGTCACCGAGACCGAGGCCTTCCTGCGATGGGAGCGCGAGAACCTCGGGCGACGCTCCATCCCGACGTCGCCGCCATCGCCTCCGTCGCCGCCATCGCCTCCGTCGCCGGGATCGACGTCTCGGTCGTCGCACGGCAACGTCATTCCTGCGAGATTGAGGCGCGCTACCCCCAGCCGTTAGCCGCAGCCTGTGCCGTCCACATCCCCACTCGAGCGAGCGGTAGTGCGGCGGCGGGCGCAGCCAGGGTGGGGTCATGACAGCGATCCGACTGCGCGGCCCCGGCGATGTGCTTGCTTCCCTTCCCTATCAGCTCGGCTACCACCCTGACGACAGCATCGTGGTGATCGCCCTGCGGGAGGGCGCGGTGGACCTGGTCGAGCGGCTGGATCTGCCGGCCGCCCGAGATGCGTCAGGTGCATCCGGCGCCCTGGTGGCACCGTTGGTGCGTGAGGGATTCGACTCGGTGTTGCTCATCGGCTTCGAGTCGCAGGCCGAAGCCGCCAGCCCGGTCATGAGGGCACTGTCGACCGATCTGGCTCGACACCGGATCCCCGTGCTGGACCGGCTGGTGGTGCGGGACGGCCGATGGTTCAGACCCGACTGCGCGACCGGCTGTTGTCCGGGGGAGGGGATCGCCGTGCCTGAGGCCGCAGACACGCCCGCCGTGGCGGACTACGTGGCCCTGGGGGTGGCGCCGCTGGCCAGGCGAGCGGACCTCGCCGACGCGGTTCGTGCCGACCCGGAGATCAGCGCGCGGGTGTCGGACGAGCTTCGTCGGCTCCGAACCGTCACGGAGCTGCCTCCCAGCTCGGTGCAGCGGTTGGCCTGGCTCTCCTTGTGGGCGACGATCTGTCGTGAACCGGTAGACCAACCCGTCGATGAGATCTGTGGAGCCCCGGACGTGGCCGCACTCGTGCGAAGCCTGGCGGACGCCGAGCTGCGCGACGCGATGGTGGCCTGGTTGTGTCCGGGGGCCCTCCCCTTGGCGGCGCTCGACGAGGACCTCGTCGACGCCCTGCTGACGACGCTGGGCCCGATGCCTGACGAGGGGCGCAGCATCGAAGCGGCCAGGGCGGGACGGCGCTTGCTGGTCCGCCTCGAGTGGCTGGCCCGCGCGGTGCCCGACTCTGACGGGGCGCCGCTGTTGACCGTTCTCGCGAGCCTCGCCTGGCACCTGGGCGACGGCACCTTGGCGCGGGTGGCTCTGGACCGGGCATTGGCCTGTGCCCCGGACTACAGGTTGGCGATCCTGCTTGACCGCATGGTGGATCTCGGCGTCAGACCATCCTCAGGCGGGGTTCCGGCGAGGACCGTCCAGTTTTCGGACGGTCCGGGATGGACGCAAAGGGGGCTCGTATGATGCGGGGAGGTCATGAGTTCCAGCGCGAAGCCCCGGCTCGCTGGGCGGCAACCCTCCTCGCGGTGGGGTGCCCCGGGTGATGACCCGGCCGTGCTGGGCGCTGTGGATCCAGCAGGCAAGCGCGATGGTGCAGGAGCTGCGATGACCACCACCTCACGACCCCCGACGACCTCGGGGGCATGGCACGAGGGCGACCCTGTCGGGGCCCGCGTCTTCGCCCACCTCGGGGCGGTCGAGCTGGAGCGTGGCGCAGTGCTACCCGGCGTGCGTGTGGCCTACGAGACGTGGGGGCGGCTGAACGCCCGACGCGACAACGCCATCCTGGTGGAGCACGCCCTGACGGGCGACAGCCATGTCGTCGGCGCTCCCGAGCCGGGCCACCCGACGCCCGGCTGGTGGGACGGACTGGTCGGACCCGGGCGGCCGCTGGACACCGACCGCTTCTTCGTCGTGGCGGCGAACGTCCTCGGTGGCTGCCAAGGCACCACTGGTCCCTCGTCCGTCGCTGCCGATGGCCGGCCATGGGGGAGCCGTTTCCCCTTCATCACCGTGCGTGACCAGGTCCAGACCGAGGCGCTGCTCGCGGACCGCCTCGGCATCGACACGTGGCGGTTGGTCCTCGGGGGGTCGATGGGCGGAATGCGAGCCCTGGAGTGGGCGGTGACCCATCCCACGCGCGTCCACACCGCGATGGTGCTGGCGAGCACGGCATACGCGACGGCGGAGCAGATCGCATGGTGCCAGACCCAGCTGCTGGCCATCCGATCCGACCCCCACTTCTTTGGCGGTGACTACTACGACGCTCCGAGCGGCCCCGAGGTCGGCCTGGGCATCGCCAGACGGATCGCGCATGTGACCTACCGCAGCGAGCTCGAGCTCCATACCCGGTTCGGTCGCACCCCTCAGGGCCTCGAGGAGCCTCTCGGTGGGCGGGGCCGTTATGCGGTCGAGTCCTACCTTGACCATCACGCTGGGAAGCTGAGCGGGCGGTTCGACGCGAACTCCTACCTGGTGCTGACGGAGGCGATGAACTCGCACGACGTCGGGCGTGGGCGCGGTGGCACCGAGGCCGCGCTATCCGGCGTCAGCGCCAACCTGGTCGTGGTCGCCGTCGACTCCGACCGCCTCTACCCTCCTCGGCTTTCGGCCGAGCTGGCCGCTGCTGCGCCAAGCTCGTCCCTGCATACCGTCCACTCGGAGTACGGCCATGACGGGTTCCTCATCGAGCTGGACCAAGTCGGGTCCATCACCACCGAAGTCCTCGCCTCGCCTGCCTGAGCACCCTCGATCCGGTACGGTCGGCCCAGCGGCGGCTGCCGCACCGGTCGAGAACAAGGAGGTTCCCCGTGGCCATCGTGGTGGGCTATGTCCCGACGCGTGAAGGGCGAGCTGCGCTGCGCCGCGCTGCGGACGAGTCGCTGCTGCGCAAGGCGAAGCTGATCGTCATCAACTCCCAACGGGGCGGCCGCGAGTACGACAGCGAGGAAGCGCGGCGGTTTGAGACCGAGCTCGTCGAGATCCAACGCAAGCTCGACGAGGAGGGCCTCGAGCACGAGGTCCGACAGTTGGTTCGCGGCAACGAGCCGGCTGAGGACCTCATCGCCGTGGCCGAGGAGGAGCACGCAGACTTCATCGTGATCGGGCTCCGTCGACGGACCCCCGTCGGAAAGCTCATTCTGGGCAGCAACGCCCAACGCATCCTGCTCGATGCGTCCTGCCCGGTCCTCGCGGTCAAGGCCGAGTGACGACTGCTGTTCTGGCGCCCTCGATAGCGCGGTCGATGCGAGTTTCGGGGGCATCTCGTTTTACAATGTCTACGAAGAGGTCCAGCAGGGCGCCAGCCTCGCCGGGCCGGCGAATACTTCCACCCCCACAATTGTTGTCGTAGGCACAGCTCCGCATGCCTCGATGGCATGCGCCATGCCGCGAGCCCGCGACGAAAGGTCATCCGTGTCGCCAGTGTCAAAGAAGGCTTCGAACGCCGAGGGAGCCTCCTCGCTCCCGCAGGAGTTCAGCCACCCCGCTCTGCAGAAGCTCCTCAAGCAGGGTCGCACCAACGGCTCCGTCGATGGTGTCTCGCTGCGGGCGGCTCTCGAGGGTGCCGAGGTCGCCCCCAAGCGGATGAAGACGGTGTTGCGCTCGCTGGACGAGCAGGGCATCACGGTGACCCTCGACTCGGCGACGGCAACTCGGGCGGTCGCGGCCACTGCGACTCGCAAGACCACCACGGCGTCGGCCAAGAAGACCGCCGCGAAGCCAGCCGCGAAGACCGCCACCAAGGCGGCCGAGACGAAGGGTGCCGAAGCCAAGGCCTCGGCGACCAAGGCAGCCACCACGAAGGCAGCGACCACGAAGGCAGCCGCGACGAAGACCGCCGGAGCAAGCGTCAAGGCTGCGGCGAAGGCCACGACGACCAAGGCTGCTGCCGACGCGGCCGCCGCCCCGGCGACCCGGACCGCGAAGAAGACCGCCGCCAAAGCCGGAGCCACCAAGGCCGCCGCCACCACGAAGGCAGGATCGGCCGACGCGGCTGACGCCAAGGACGACGATGCGGACGTCGACGTTGAGCCGACCGAGGTCGTGGTGGCCGAGCTCGAGGACGTCGAGCTCGACGTCGAGGGCGAGGGCACAGCCAAGAAGACCGACGACGAGGAGGACGAGGGCTCCGGCTTCGTCCTGCGCGACGATGACGATGACGACGCCCCGGTCCAGCAGGTCGTGACCGCGGGCGCCACCGCTGACCCGGTCAAGGACTACCTGAAGCAGATCGGCAAGGTGGCCCTGCTCAACGCCGAGCAGGAGGTGGAGCTCGCCAAGCGCATCGAGGCCGGCCTGTTCGCCGAAGAGCGGCTGAACTCCGGCGACAAGATCGAGATGAAGCTCAAGCGTGAGCTGTGGTGGATTGCCCAGGACGGCAAGAAGGCAAAGAACCACCTGCTCGAGGCCAACCTCCGTCTCGTGGTGTCGCTGGCCAAGCGCTACACCGGGCGCGGCATGCTCTTCCTGGACCTCATCCAGGAGGGCAACCTCGGCCTGATCCGTGCGGTCGAGAAGTTCGACTACACCAAGGGCTACAAGTTCTCCACCTACGCGACGTGGTGGATCCGACAGGCGATCACGCGCGCCATGGCGGACCAGGCTCGCACCATCCGCATCCCGGTGCACATGGTCGAGGTCATCAACAAGCTTGCCCGCGTGCAGCGCCAGATGCTTCAGGACCTGGGCCGTGAGCCCACCCCGGAGGAGCTCGCCAAAGAGCTCGACATGACCCCCGAGAAGGTCGTCGAGGTCCAGAAGTACGGTCGCGAGCCCATCTCGCTGCACACCCCCCTCGGCGAGGACGGCGACAGCGAGTTCGGCGACCTGATCGAGGACTCCGAGGCTGTCGTGCCCGCCGATGCGGTGAGCTTCACCCTGCTGCAGGAGCAGCTGCACTCGGTGTTGGACACCCTCTCCGAGCGTGAGGCAGGCGTGGTGTCGATGCGCTTCGGGCTCACCGATGGGCAGCCCAAGACCCTCGACGAGATCGGCAAGGTCTACGGCGTCACGCGGGAGCGGATCCGCCAGATCGAGTCCAAGACGATGAGCAAGCTGCGTCACCCCTCTCGCAGCCAGGTACTCCGCGACTACCTCGACTGACCTTCGCTACGACGCCAGGTGGGCGCTTACGACGATGTTCGCCGTCGTGTGCGCCTCGTGGCCTGTTGCGCGGTAGCAGCCGATGAGCAGAAGCCTGCCCGGCACCGCCTCGGTGACGAGCGGGTTCGTCACGAGGTCGGGCTTGCTGACCGTGAATGAGCCGTCGACCACGTAGACCAGGCGCCCGGCAGTTGTCGTGACGTCCACGCGGGCGCCCGTTCGCAGCTCCTTGATGCGGTTGAAGACTGCAGGTTCCTTCCACGTGTGCCCGTACAGGTACACGGTGTTGCGGGCGGTCGTTCCCGGGTTGCCCCCTCCCGTCCACCATGAGACCGAGAACAGGGTCGGGGGCTTGACCGCGCCGCCGCTGGCCGCGACTTGCGCGGGGGTGTACGGCGTGATGGCGGCGCTGAGGGCGATGGCGGGGATCTGCAGAACCAGGGGACTGCTATCTCGCGCAGGAGCTGGAGCGGTGAGGTGCGTCGCTGACGCCCCCCGTGTCGACGCCGGAGCCGGCGCTGTCGTGCCCGTCAGTCGGGCCGACGCTGCCGCGACGTTCTCGGCGCGCGCAGGTCCCTGCGCGTTGTCCCCGACGACGCCCCCGACCGCCCCCTCCGTGGCGGTCGGCAGCGAAGCCGCACTGGCAATCGCGGCGCTGGTCCAGTCGCCCTCGAGGCTCAGGAGGAGCAGAACGAGTGCCGTAGCGATGAGGACGAACCCGACGACCGCCTGCTGGGTGGCCCAAGGGCTCCTACCGCGCATGGCGGCGGCGGATGACCAGGACCCCGCCCGCGATGACCAGGAACAAGCCCGGAACCAGGAGGCCACTCTGGGGCGACGGCACGGTCTGGTTGGTCAGGTCTGCGCCATCCGTGGCCGCCAACGGCACCGCGTTCGCCACTGGGTCACTGACCCGGTGCACGCTCGGCGTTGCCGTCGAGTGGACCACCGGGGTCTGGCTGACCTTCGGAACCTTGGGCGTGACCGATGGGCTGGGCACGGTGGTGTGGGTCACCGGCGGGGAGGTCACGGGTGCAGAGGTGGTAGTCCCCGAGGCTGACGAGGTGGATGTGCCGCCGCCTGAGCCCGTGGACCCACCGCCCGATCCGGTGGACCCGCCGCCGTTGCCCGTGGTGGCGCTGGTGACCGGGTCGGTGGTCGACGCGGTGGACGTCGTTGACGTGGTGGAGCTGGAAGTCGTGGAGGTGGTGGTCACCGGGTCGCTGGTCACCGTGGCCGACCCCGTCGAGGAGCCGCCTCCCGAGCCCGTGGTGGTGCTGGTGACCGGGTCGGTGGTCGAGGACGTGGTCGAGGAAGTGGTGGAGGACGTGGTGCTGGTGACCGGGTCAGACGAGGTCGACGACGTTGAGGTGCTGGAGGTGCTGGAGGTGCTGGAGGTGCTTGAAGTGCTGGAGGTCGTGGAGGTGGACGTCGGCGGGGTGTAGCCCGGGCACAGCGTGACGCTGGGCGGCGGGTTCAGCCGACCGGTGTTCGCGACCAGGACGTAGATGTGGCCGTACCGGGGGTCGTCCGAGAAGTGGTGGGCCTGGACCGAGGCGATATCGACCAGGATCGGGTTCGCTCCCGAGGCCAGGCGCAGGGGGTTCCCGACGTAGCGGCAGACATACGACTGGTGCGTCCCCGTGCTACCCGGAGGGGTGGCCTGGGCAGGGGACAGTCCAAGGGCCGTCAGCAGGAGTCCTGCCACCACAGTGGCACCTGGCACCCACCGCAGTCGGAGGTGTAGCACCGTCGTCTGAGCTGGCTGACCCTGCATGGCGTCCCCTTGGGCCTGGGCTGGACCGATGAGCGAGCTAGAGCGGCTGCGCTGCGCTGATCCGATGCCGCAAACGTAGGTCAGAAGGTCAAGAAAGGGCAGGAAAAGGTAAAGAGATGGCAAAGGACCTGCCCGCTATGGGCCTTGATGTACGGAATGAGCGCACGGAGGCGTGAGTCCGCCCTCGTCCGTTCGGTGGAGGCGCAAGGTAGGGGAAGCGACCAAGCCATGGCGACGGACGAAGCGTGCGACGATCCTCCGGATCTTGATTCGTTCCAGAATGCGCGGCATACTCAACGCGTGTCCGAGGCCCCAGAACGACCGGCGCCAGAAGTGCGCGCCCGAGGGTCCGAGGTGGGGCATCCCGAGCTTGGGAAGTTCGAGCCCATGTTGCGCCAGGCGTCCGTGCGGGTCACCCGGCCGCGGCTGGCGGTGCTCGCCACGGTTCATGCCCTCCCGCACGCCGACACCGAGTCGATCATCAGGTCCGTGAGGCGCGAGCTCCCAGGGGTGTCGCATCAGACGGTGTACGACGTACTGGGGGTGTTGAGTGCCTGCGGGCTGCTGCGGCGCATCCAACCAGCTGGCTCGGTCGCTCGCTACGAGGCGCGAGTGGGGGATAACCATCACCACGTGGTATGCCGGTCGTGCGGCGCCATCGCCGACGTGGACTGTGCGGTCGGCGACACTCCCTGCCTGACCGCCTCCCATGACCGGGGCTTCTCGATCGACGAGGCGGAGGTCAACTACTGGGGTCTTTGCCCAGAGTGCCTGGGGGCCCACCAGGCCAGCTGATCGCCGGATACCCACCCAGACGCAGCACCGACCCGGACGCAACACCCAGCAGACGTAACACCCAGAAGACGTAACACCCAGCAGACGAACGACCGAACAGCCGAACCATCTAGACGAGGAGACCACCCGACGTGTCTGACCGCGGCAGCGAAAGCGAAAGCCCAGTAATCTCCACCCCCACGCCCGAGACCTCTCGGCCCAGCTCGAACCGGGACTGGTGGCCGAACCAGCTGAACCTCCAGGTGCTGCACCAGCACTCGCCGCAGTCGAACCCGATGGGTGCGGGCTACCGCTACGCCGACGAGTTCGCGTCACTGGACGTCGAGGCGCTCAAGGCGGACGTGGCCGCGGTGATGACGACGTCCCAGGACTGGTGGCCGGCGGACTTCGGTCACTATGGCCCGCTGTTCATCCGGTTGAGCTGGCATGCGGCCGGCACCTACCGCATCGAGGACGGCCGCGGAGGCGCGGGCGACGGGTCCCAGCGTTTCGCGCCGCTGAACAGCTGGCCGGACAACGCGAACCTGGACAAGGCCCGTCGACTGCTGTGGCCGGTCAAGCAGAAGTACGGGAAGCAGATCTCGTGGGCCGACCTGTTGGTCCTGGCCGGAAATATCGCCCTGGAGTCGATGGGCTTCAAGACCTTCGGGTTCGGCTTCGGACGCGAGGACATCTGGGAGCCCGAGGAGGTGTTCTGGGGGCCGGAGGACGCCTGGCTCGGTGACGAGCGCTACAGCGGCGATCGGGAGCTCGCCGGACCGTTGGGTGCCGTGCAGATGGGGTTGATCTACGTGAACCCCGAGGGACCCAACGGGGTGCCGGACCCGCTGGCAGCCGCGCGCGACATCCGGGAGACCTTCCGCCGGATGGCCATGAACGACGAGGAGACGGTGGCGCTCATCGCCGGCGGCCACAGCTTCGGCAAGACCCACGGTGCTGCCGGGGGTAGCTACGTCGGCCCCGAGCCGGAAGGGGCCCCGCTCGAGGAGCAGGGCCTGGGCTGGAAGAACAGCTACGGCACCGGCAATGGCGCTGACACGATCACCAGCGGCCTGGAGGTCACCTGGACCTCCACGCCGACCCGGTGGAGCCACGGCTTCTTCCAGAACCTCTTCGGGTACGAGTGGGAGCTGTCCAAGAGTCCGGCGGACGCCAACCAGTGGGTGGCCAAGGACGCCGAAGCCACCGTGCCGGATGCGCATGGCGGCCCCAACCGCCTGCCCACCATGCTGACCACCGACATCGCACTGCGAGTCGACCCGGTCTACGGCCCGATCTCGCGCCGCTTCCTGAAGAACCCCGAAGAGTTCGCGCTCGCTTTCGCCAAGGCTTGGTACAAGCTGCTCCATCGCGACATGGGCCCGGTCACGCGTTACCTGGGCCCCTGGGTTCCGCAGGCGCAGCTCTGGCAGGACCCGGTCCCGGCCGTCGATCACCCGCTGGTCGGTGAGGACGACATCAGGACACTCAAGGACACGCTCTTGCAGTCGGGGCTGACGATCTCCCAGCTCGTGTCCACCGCCTGGGCATCCGCGGCCACCTTCCGCAGCACCGACAGCCGCGGCGGGGCCAACGGGGCACGCATCCGGCTCGAGCCCCAGCGGGGCTGGGAGGTCAACGACCCGGCCGAGCTGGCCACCGTGCTGGCCACTCTCGAGCAGGTTCAGTCGGACTTCAACGCGAGCCAGCCCAGTGCCGCGATGGTCTCGCTCGCGGACCTCATCGTCCTGGGCGGGTGCGCAGCGGTGGAGCAGGCAGCCAAGAACGCCGGGTATGCCGTCACCGTCCCGTTCGCTCCGGGACGCACCGACGCCACGCAAGAGCTCACCGACGCGGAGTCGTTCGAGGTGCTCGAGCCGAAGGCGGACGGGTTCCGGAACTACCTGCGCGCCGGGGTGAAGGTGCCGCCGGAGACGCTGCTGCTCGACCGGGCCAACCTGCTGAGACTGACGGCTCCAGAGATGACCGTCCTGGTCGGTGGGATGCGCGCCCTGGGCGCGAACTCGGGTGGGACTACCCACGGCATCTTCACCGATCGTCCTGGGACCCTCACGGCCGACTTCTTCGTCACCCTGCTCGACATGGGCACGGAGTGGAAGGTTGCCCAGTCGGGGGAGAACGTGTTCGAGGGCCGGGACCGGACGACCGGCGAGGTCACCCGGACGGCCACGGCCGTCGACCTGGTCTTCGGGTCGAACTCCCAGCTCCGGGCCATCGCGGAGGTCTACGCGAGCCAGGACGCACAGGAGAAGTTCGTCCAGGACTTCGTCGCCGCCTGGGTCAAGGTCATGAACCTCGACCGCTTCGACCTCTCGTAACCTCAGCGCACAGGCCACTGCGCGGCATACGCGAGGGCCAGGTGGGCGAAGGGCCTCGGTCGGCGAAAGCCGGTCGGGGCCCTTCCCGTCATCGCGGGGACGCCCAGCCTGGCAGGACGACTCGGATGCGCAGGTGCCGCTCGCGTTCGCGAGCCTCGGCCTGGTCTCGGGCACGACCCACCAACAGCTGGCTGAGCGAGACGATGCCCAGCAGAATCGACGGGTCGTCACGGTCGACGACGGGCAGCCGGCTGACCTCCGTCTCGGCCATCAGCGTTGCGGCATGGCGCAGCGTCTGGTCGCCGTGCGTGGTGGCAACCGGCTCACGCACCAGGTCGAGAACCGGGGTGCTGCCGTCGCCTTGGCTTGTGGCGGCAAAGAGCTCGCGGCGGGTCACCACGCCGCGCAGCCGGCCCCGGGTGTCCACCACCGGATAGAGCCGCTGTCGCCAGGCCTCGTCGTCCCCCGCGGCGGGTGACCCGAGTGCTGCCAGCGCGTCGGTCACCGTGATGTCGTCCTCGAGCTCGAGCAGGTCGACGGTCATCACCTCGCTGACGAAGAGCACCTCGAGCGGGTCGACGTCGTACTCGCGGGTCAGGTGGAAGCCTCGCCGGGCGATCTTCTCAGTGAGTACCGAGCGCTTGAGCAGCAGGACCGACACCGCGAAGGCCGTAGTCGCACCGATGATGAGCGGCAGGACCGCGTCGAACTGCTGCGTCAGCTCGAGCGCGAACACCACCCCGGTGAACGGTGAGCGCATCACCCCACCCAGCACCCCCGCCAGGGCCACGAGCGCCCAGAACCCCGCGCCGACGTGCGGAAACATCAGGGACTCGAGGGAGCCCAGCGCCCCACCGATCATGAACATGGGCGCGAGGACACCGCCGGAGGTGCCCGAGCCCAGTGCCAGTGACCAGATCACGGTCTTCACCAGCAGGATGCCCACGACGAGACCGACGCTGATCGAGCCGGCCAGCTCGGCCCGGATGACGTCATAGCCGACCCCCAGCGCCTGCGGCACGACCAGACCACCAAGCCCGATGATGAGGCCCCCGATTGCGGGCCACCACATCCAGTGCAGCGGAAGTCGCCGGAAGGCGTCCTCGGAGGCGTACACCAGATACGTGGCGACCACTGCCAGCAGACCGGAGACCAGGCCGGAGACGACACACAGACCGTAGGCCGCCACGGTCAGGTGCAGGGTCGAATGGGTGGCGAACAGCGCGCCGTTCCCGAGCAGCGGCTGGCGGACGACACTGGCCACGCAGACGGCAACCGCGACGGGCACCAGGCTTCGCGGTCGCCACTCGAACAGCAGCAGCTCGACGGCCAGCACGAGGGCGGCAAGTGGGGTGTTGAAGGTGGCCGCCATCCCGGCGGTGGAGCCCGCCACGAGGAGGGTCTTGCGTTCGTCCGCGGTCAGGTGCAGGAACTGGGCGAACAGCGACCCGATCGCCCCGCCGGTCATGATGATGGGACCCTCGGCGCCGAAGGGCCCACCGGTGCCGATCGCGATAGCGGACGACACCGGTTTGAGGACAGCGACCTTGGGGGCGATTCTCGAGCCGCCCATGAGGATCGCCTCGATGGCCTCGGGCATGCCATGGCCGCGGATCTTCTCCGAGCCGTAGCGAGCCATCAGGCCGACCACCAGGCCTCCGGCGACCGGGGCTAGGAGCACGATGACGGGGTTGTGGTGAACGGCGCCGGGCGCGACGAGCGCGGTGTCCACACGCTGGTAGAACACGGCGTTGGTGATGAGCCCGATCAGCTTGAGCAACGCCCAGGCGACCACTGCGCTGACGGCCCCGATGGGGACGGCAAGCGCGGCGATCAGCAGGAGTCGCGGGGTGGCCGTGAAGTCACCGAGATGGCGCACGTCACGGGTCGGGCTGGCGGTGCTGGCAGGCGAAGGCATGCGGGTGGTCTCCGTCGGGAAGGTATATCGGATTACGACATACTAGAATGGCGACGTGCCGAGCGACAAAGACTATGAGCGGCTGCTCGCGTTTCGGACGGCCCTGCGCCGCTTCGACCAGTGGAGCCGCCAGGCGGCCGCGGCCAACGGCCTGACCCACACCCAGCACCAGCTGATGCTGGCCGTTCGGGGTCATCCGGGTGACGAGGACCCCACCGTCGGTGACGTGGCTGAGTACCTGCTCGTCAAACATCACACCGGGGGAGAGCTGGCCGCTCGCGTCGAAGCGCTCGGGCTGCTACGTCGAGTCCGGGACTCGGACGACCACAGAGTCGTCCGCCTTCAGCTCACCGACTCGGGCCATCGCATCCTCGCCAAGCTGACGCAGGTTCACCTCGAAGAGCTGGAGCGGCTGTCGCCGATCCTCGGGGGTCAGTAGCCCGGTCAGCGGCTCGCAGGTGACACGGCTCAGGTAGCCCTGAGCCGTGTCACCTACGAGCCGTTTGTGACGAACCCGCCCGCATCCGGCACTCAGTTCTGCCACAGGTTTGGCATCCTAGGTTGGGCCGGGAGGGCAGGCCCGCCCCTCCAGTCGACCCCTCGAAGGCGAATTGATGGCGTTTGCACCGGTTGCTTGGGCGGTCGTCCTGGTCGTCCTGGTCTGGTGGGGGCCAGGGTGGCTGCTCGGCGAAGCCCTGGGCATCCCTCGGATCCTGTTGCCGGCGGCTGCCCCCGTCGTGGGTCTGGGGCTCCTGAGTGCGATCGGCTCGCTCGGCGGTCTGGTCCACCTCCCGTGGACCATCCCCTGGGTCGCCGGGGCATGTGTGGTGGTATCGGCCGCGGCCCTGCTGTTGCGGCGGGTGCTGACGCGACGCTTCGGTGCGCCGACGACGCGGACGACGCCGACGACGCCGACATCCGGGTCGTCCCCGTGGTGGGCGTATGGCGCGGCGGGACTCGTCCTGGCGGCGATCGTCGGTGGCTACACCTGGTGGCAGGGGACCGCGGGACTCACCACCGTCAACCAGGACTGGGACATTCCCTGGCACGCGAACATGGTGCGGCTGATCGCCGAGTCCCACCAGTGGAACCCGCACCTCGCCGGGCATCTCGCCTACTACGACACCTCCCTGGCGAGCGCCCCGATCCGCAGCTACCCGATTGCCTTTCACGCCGTGCTCGCTCTGGTGTGGACCGCCTCGGGTTTGACCATCCCCGCCTTCATCAACGTCTTCACCTTGGTGCTCGTGGCAGTGCAGCTACCGCTGAGCACGATGGCCTTGACCGCAGTCGTGCTCCGCAGCCCCCTGGCCGTCGCGGCGGCCGGCGCCATCTCAGCGTGGCTCTCGATCTACCCCTACGACCTGCTGTGGCGCGGCCCGCTGATCCCATTCTTCGCGGGGATGCTGATGGTCGGCCCGTTCATGCTGCTGGCCACGACGCTGTCGGTCCGACGGCACTGGCCCGGCCTGCTCGCCGTCGGACTGTCCGGGATCGCGTTGGTCGCGGTCCATCCCTCGCTGGCCTTCGTGGCAGCGCCGCTGTTGCTGGCGTGGCTGGTCAGCGCCGTCGTGCGCGCCCCGCAGCGGGCCCGCGCTGTCGTCGGCTACCTCGCGGGCGCAGGGGCGCTGACCGTGCTGCTCGGGGTCGTCATCATCTGGGACATGGTTCAGGAAGCCGGACGGGTCGCGGGCATCTCCTGGCCGCCGGATGCCAGCCTGGCCGGCGCCATCCGCGATCTCGTGGTCCTGCGCCACGGAACGCCTGCGATGTACCTCGTCCCGGTCCTGGGGCTGGTGGCCCTGGTCGGCCTCGCCCTTCGAGGCCGAAAGGCCCTCTGGTACCTCGCCCCGGTCGCGCTCTATGCGTTGCTGACCATCTTTACGCGAGCCTCCACGGCCCCGCCCCCGAAGTTCACGGCGCCGTTCTACGACGACCAATGGCGGTTCTTCGCGGTGTACGCGATGTTGGCGGTGCCCCTGCTCGGGGTCGGCGTCCACTACGTGGCCACCTTCCTTGGCGATCGTCTCCCACGCCTGCCCGGACGCGTGGCCGGGAGGGCCCGCAGCGCCGCGAGTGCCGAAGGTCGCGCAGGCACCGGCACCGCGCCTGGTCTTCGTGCGACCGCCGTCGGCCTGGCTGTCCTGGTGGTGGCGGCGGTGGTAAGCCAGCCCCTGGTCGCCATCAACGAGCAGCGGTTGGGCTGGTCCAACAAGGTGTCCGGGCTGACCCTGAGCGCCGACGAGATCAGCGTCATGTCGAATATGAGCCGGTGGGTCCCCACCTCGGCCACCGTCCTCAACGATGCCTGTGACGGGTCGGTCTGGATGTTCGCCATCGGCAACCGGATGCCGATGATCAGACACTTCGAGATTCAGCCGACGGCTCGCCAGGCCTTGCTGCTCAACGACTTCACGCATCTGGCGACCGATCCTGCGGTGCGAGCGGCGGCGGCGCAGCTCGGGGTGGAATGGGTCTACTCCAGTGATGGCAGGATCCGGGTCAACGACAAGCCCAGGACGGGTCTGGCGCACCTGGACCAGCAGCCGTTCCTGACGCTGGTGGACCGGGTGGGGCATGCCTCGCTGTATCGCGTGGCCTGGAACAAGGTCCCCGGGGGACAGGCCCAGGTGGACCGGTACGCCTCGACTCGGGTGACCGAGCCTGGCGTGCCCGGAACGTGGCAGTCCACGTCACCGTCGCCCCTGGCCTCACGGAGCAGCGTGTGCTGACCGGTCTCGCCCGCCTGCGCGATGCCCGGGTGCTCCGATACCTGCTCATCGGCGGCTCGAGCTTCGTGCTCGACCTGGGGCTGTTGACGCTGGGTTTCCGCACCCTGCACTGGCCGCTGTGGGTCGCCACTGCTGCAGGGTTCTGGGGCAGCTTCTTCTACAACTACCTCCTGCAACGCCGGTTCTCCTTCCATGCCGCTGGATCCCAGGTCGGCAGCCTCGTGCGCTACAGCGTGCTCCTGGCGTTCAACACCGTCGCGACGATCGCGATCGTGGGGTTCTTCCAGCGGATCGGATGGGGGTACGTGACAGGCAAGGTCATCGCCACCGGGGCGACGACCATCTGGAACTACTTCGCCTACAAGGAGTGGGTCTTCGTCGCAGGCACCCGCTCGGATCCGCCCCTCAGCCCGTATCCCGCGGACTGACCGACAGCTCACGAGAGTCACAGCATGTACAAGGGTGCAAGAGTCGCTGCCGTCGTTCCTGCGTTCCGGGAGGAGCGTCACATCGCCACGGTCATCGAGACGATGCCGGACTTCGTCGACCACATCGTCGTGGTGGATGACTGCAGTCCTGACGGGACCTCGGCGGCGGCGGTGGCCACGGCTGACCCGCGACTGCACCTGATCCGGCACGAGGTCAACCAGGGTGTCGGCGGGGCGATCATCACCGCGCATCGTGCCGCGATGGAGCTCGGCGCCGATATCAACGTCGTCATGGCGGGGGACGCGCAGATGGACCCGGCATACCTGCCGGCGCTGCTGGACCCAATCGTGGATGGCTACGGGTTCGCCAAGGCGAACCGGTTCTTCTCGGGTGAGTCCTTCGCGGGTATGCCGGGGCATCGGGTGTTCGGCAACGTGGCCTTGTCGTTCATGACCAAGTTCGCGTCCGGGTACTGGCACATCTTCGATCCGCAGAACGGGTACACCGCGATCCGGACCGAGGTGCTGCGTCGTCTGCCGTTGGACAAGGTCGCTCGCCGCTACAGTTTTGAGAACGACCTGCTGATCCACCTGAGCATCCTCGACGTCCCGATCGTGGACGTGCCGATTCCGGCGGTGTACGGCACCGAGGTCTCCAGCATCCGGCTGCGTTCGGTCGTGCCGGAGCTGCTCGGCCTGATGTTCCGGGGGTTCTGGCGTCGGGTCTGGTGGAAGTACATGGTGTGGTCGTTCTCCCCGGTTGCCCTGCTGCTGGTGACCGGGCTGGTCCTGCTGGTGCTCGGGCTCGGCGTGGGTGCGTGGCTGCTTTCGGTGTCGGTGGGGGATCCCTCGCCCACCGCCGGGACGGTGATGCTCGCGGTCGTGCCGTTCGTCCTGGGGGTGCAGACGCTGCTCGTCGCCCTACAGCTCGACATCCAGGCCACGCCGAACCGCCCCACGATGCGGCAGTTCTCGCCGTGACGACGTCGCCCTAGCTCCCCGGCCCTGACCGCGTTGTCCTGGCTGCTGGCTGCTGGCTGCTGGCTGCCTGGCTGCCTGGGCGCCGGGCTCATGGTCCGGCGATCGCCACGGCCTGCCAGATCTGCCCACGGTCGGTGCTGCGCCACAGGCTTCCGGACCCGTCAGCGCTGATCGCGTAGTAGGTGGAACCGCCTGGCGCCCCGACCCACGCCCAACCCAGGTTCGGCAGCGGTGGGGCCTGCGCCGGGTTCGCCCAGGTGACGCCACCGTCGCCACTGCGGGACATCGAGCCGTGCAGATCCGGCTTTCCACCCGAGACCGCGAGCAGGCTGGTGGAGTCGGCCGCGGCGAACGAGACGATCGGCCCGTTGACGAGCAGCAGGGCGTCGGTGCTCACCGGTCGCCAGGTGACGCCGGCGTCACTGCTGGCGAGCACGGCATACCCGAAGTGACCCATGGCGCCGCTGTCCGCGCAGGTGGCGAACATGACCGACCCCGCGGCAGGTCCCACGAGCTGCACCCCGCCGAGGCCGTTGCCGCACCGGGCCGGTCCAGCGGCGTGCAGCCCGTCCGGACGCAGAACGACCGGCCCCGGGGCGCTGTGGCCGGCGGTCGCGGTGGCGGCGGGGGAGATGTACGCGTGACCGGCGTGCCAGGTGATCGGCGCGCCCGTGAGGGTCATGCCGGAACCGACCGTCCCCGCGACATCCGTGGCCGCGGGGGCGCTCACCGGGGCGCGCACAACGCTGACCGGGCCAGGGCAGCTCTGGGCGCCGCACCCGTTCGCCGTCGTGAGCACCACATCGTGTCCGTCGGTCTCCAGGGACAAGACCTGACCACCGGGATGCGGGTAGTCCTGCCAGGTCAGGCCACCATCGGTGGTCCGTAGCGAGGTCTGCCCGAACACCCAGCCGAGCGAGGGGCTGGCAAAGCGCACCTCACCCACGGAGGGCCCGGTGCCGAACGGCGCGCTGCGGTCGGCAACCCGCAGGCCACGGTCGGCGAAGCTGTGCAGCAGTCCCCAATGGGCACCGTTGTCCGACGAGGCCGCCAGCGCGGCACAGCGGCCGGAGCCACAGGCGACCTGCCCGAGCGCCACCAGGTAACCTGCGCGCGCCGTGGAGATCGAGGCCAGGGTGAAGGAGCTGGGGACCGGGGCCAGGGTGTGGGGGCTCGAGGGCGTCGTGGTGGGCGACGGTGATCCGGTGTGCCGAACCGGGGACGTGGGCGCGGGGGACTGGTGGCTGGGCCCGGTGACCGGGGCGGATGGCGTGCCGTTGGTGCGACTCACGAGCGCGCCCGCACCCACCGCGAGTACCAGTACGGCAGCGGCAGCCGCCACCGAGAGGTAGAGGTTGCGGCGCGGCCTGCCAACGCTGCCGAGCTCGACGATGCGCTCCCAGTGGAGCTCGTCGGCAGCAGCGGCCTGCACCGACGCGCGTTCGCGGGTGAAGAAGTCGTCCAACGGGTCAGGCATGGAGACCGGCTCTTTCGGGGTGTGGTTGCTCATCGGACGCCCTCCAGCTGGGCCGCCATGAGGCGGCGCGCATCGAACAGGTCACGTTTGACTGCGCCGACCGATTTGCCCGTGCGGGTGGCGACCACGGCCACCGGAAGATCGGCGTAGTAGAAGAGGATCACGACCAGTCGCAGCCGGTCGGGCAACGCCAGCACCACCTCGCGGACGGTGATCCGGGTCGCGGCATCGACGGTGTCGGCGGAGTCGGAGGTCCCCGCGAGGTCGAGGGTGGAGCCGGCCGTGACCCTCTGGAACGCCCGGCTCTCGCGGCCGCGCGATCGCCAGTGGTCGCGCACCAGGTTGGCCGCCACGGTGTACAGCCAGGCTCGGGGCTCGTCGATCTGGTCGAAGTCGCGGTACAGCCGAGCGAACGCCTCGGTGGCAAAGTCATGTCCGAGCTCGACATCACCGACCAGGCGCGCCGCCCACCCGGCCAGCTGGCCGTACTGGGCGTTGTAGAGCACCCGCACGTCCGCGTCGGCCAGGTGATGTTCGCGTGCCCGTCCCACCGTTCCTCCCCCAAGACCGATGGCCAGTCCCGCTCGCTGCGTCATGCCAGTATGACGCCGCACCTGCTCCTCCGGTTGGATCCCGCCGGGACGACGTCACCAACAGACGGGTCCATCACGATGGCTACCAACCGAACCGACCGCTACGCCGTCACACAGGCGACGGACAACGGCACGGGAGGCCACCATGGGCACAGGGCAGAGTTGGACAGCGCAGGGTTGGGCACGGCTTGGTCTGAATCGGCCTGGTCTGACTCGGCCTGGTCTGACACGGCCTCGTCTGACACGGCTGAGCGCGGCCGGCGTCGCGGTGAGCGTGATGACGGTCCTGGGTGGCCCCGCCGCGGCGCCTCCCGCCCTGGCGACGCCCTCGGCTCTCGCCGCGACTCCCGCTTCCGTCGCCCAGGCGGTGTTCAACCGGATGAGTGAGGACCAGCGCATCGGGCAGCTGTTCATGCTGGGCGCGCCCGCGTCCGGCCTCGGCTCCGCGACCGTGGCGGACATCGTCGGATCCCACGTCGGGAACCTCATCCTCACGGGCCGGGCCACGTCTGGAGCCGCGTCGGTGCGCGCGGTCACTGCCGGCGCCGACGCCCTGACCAGCGGCGCCGCGACCGGTGGTGTCCCGCTGCTGATCGCCTCCGACCAGGAGGGCGGGTACGTCCAGGTCCTGCAAGGCCCTGGCTTCTCGTGGATGCCCACCGCCCTGGTCCAGGGCACCCTGAGTGACGCCGTCCTGACCGCGGACGCGGCCACCTGGGGCCGGCAGGTTCGCTCGGCTGGGCTGGACGTCAACCTTGCGCCCGTCATGGACACGGTGTCCCAGGCCTTCGCACGCCAGAACGCGCCCATCGGCTACTACCAGCGCGAGTTCGGTTACACCCCAACGGTGGTCGCCGACAAGGGGTCCGCCTTCCTGCGCGGGATGCGGTCGTCCGGGCTGGCCATGACAGCCAAACACTTCCCTGGCCTGGGCCGGGTGGCCGGCAACACCGACACGACGGTGCACGTCGTCGACTCGGTGACCACCAGGACCTCCCCGGACCTGGTCCCGTTCAAGGCTGCGATCGCCTCGGGCGCCTCGCTGATGATGGTGTCCTCGGCGTACTACAGCCGCATCGATGCCAGCCGCCCGGCGGTGTTCTCACCGACCGTCATCACCGGGATGATCCGGGGCGACCTGCATTTCAGCGGCGTCGTCGTCAGTGACGACCTGGGAAACGCCGCCGCGGTCCAGCCCTGGTCGCCCGGGGCTCGCGCCGTCGGCTTCCTGCTTTCCGGTGGTGATCTCGTGCTCAGCGTCAACCCGGTCGTGGTGCCGGCCATGGTGTCCGCCGTGCGGGCCCGGGTGGCCACCGACCCGGCCTTCGCGGCGCGCGTTGCCGCGTCTGTCCTGCGCGTGCTCACCCTCAAGGCGGCCATGGGGCTGCTGGCACCGAGGCTGGTAGCCGACGGGATCATTGGCCCCGCCACGGCGACCGCGCTCCAGCGCTGGCTGGGGGTGCCCACCAGCGGGTGGCTGGACCCGACCACGATCCGTGCCCTGCAGTGGCGCATCGGGACCACCGCCGACGGGGTGTGGGGACCGATGTCGATGGGGGCGCTGCAGAGCTTCTTGGGCACGTACCGGGACGGGGCCCGCACGTGGAACGCCCGGACCGTGGTGGTCCTCCAGCGCTATCTCACCACCCAGCTCTAACGCGTTGGGATCACGGCTCTCGGATCCACCACGGCGTGGTGTCGAACGTGCCGTCGGCCTCCGCAGCATCCAGGCGAGCATCGACCGCGGCCGCCTCGGCCGTGTCCGAGCGCACCCATTGGATGAGGACGGCGAAGATCATCGGCACGCCGACCGACTCCGCCACCGCGAGGAGCGCTGCGCCGCTGTACTTCTCGACCGTGGTCATCACGACGATCCCCGGTACGGCGTCCAAGAGTCCGTCGACGAAGGCGAACAACGTCCGCAGCTGGGGGCCGCACCACTGCGGCAGTAGGTCATCGGACAGCAACGGCAGGTTGACTAGCACCCCGCAGGCGAGGGCGGCCAGGACGAGCCCCTCCCAGGGCAGCTCGTCGCGGCGCGCCGCGGCATACCACCCGCTGGTGAAGGCGACCGTCAACACGGCAGCGCTGAGCGTCGAGGCGACCAAGGGGAACATCAACGCTCGGCCGAGCCGGCCGCGCAGCCCCGGGATGGGCCGTCGACCCCCCTCCCACAGTGCCACCGGGTCGCCGAGGGCCAGTCCGAGCGGGACGACCGCGGCCACCAGACCGATGCCGAGGGCACCCCACCACGGGGTCTCCTGACGGTATGCCGCCGGGGCGCCCACCAGCGACCAGGCCAGGACCGCGACGCCCAACACCCAGCACACGGTGCGCCACCACGGCCATGGGCCGCGACGCATCCGGTGGAGAACGGCATACCCGCACAGCAGGAGCAGGGGCAGCCCGAACCCCAAGGCGGTGACGCGCATCAGGCTCCGGCGACGTCCGCGAGCCAGCCGAGGACAGGCGGCAGGACGGCAGCGAACGTGTCGAGGTTGTGCCCCATCTCCTGGAGCACGTACGGCTGGACCCCCGGGACGTTCTTCTCGCGGGAGAGGAAGTCCAGGGACTGTGGCTTGGACTGGGGGTCGGTCAGCGAGGTCATCACCAGAAGATGCACGGTCAGCGGGGGCCGGTGCTCGATCAACCAGGTCGGTGAGTACTCGTTCGCGAGCTCGGGGTACTCCGTCAGGTAGGCGCCCAGTGCGCCGGTCGTGGAGTCGGGCTCAGGCTTGTAGTACCCCTGGATCGAGGCTGCGGCGCCAAAGCGTTCGGGGTCGCGCAGATGCAGCAGCGACGCGCAGTAGCCGCCGGTGGACCAGCCCATCACGCTCCACAGGCGCGGGTCGTGGCTCACCCTCAGCTTGGACGTGGCCCACCCCGGCACGTCCTGGTCCAGCCAGCTGAAGGCCTGCGGGCCGCCGGGGAGGTCGGTGCACTCGGTGTCCGCCGGGAACTTGACGTTGATCTCAGGGAAGATGGCGACGAACGGCGAGACCCGGCCGGCTCGGATCTCCTCGCTCGCGGTCCTGGCCAGGTTGAGCTTCGCGACGACGACCGAGACCGTGCGGTAGGCGCCGCCGAGGATCATCACGACCGGGAACTTGGTCTTGGCGTAACGCCGGTCGCCGTACTGCGGCGGGAGCCACGCCACGACCTTCTGGGTGACGCCGGAGACTGGGCCCTTGAGCGTGATCTCCTCGTAGCGACCAGTGCCGGAGGCCGGCTCGGGCACTCGCAGAACGGGCCGGTGGGGGACCGCCTGCCCGTTCAGCCCGAGCCGGACGCCCTTGGCCACGACCGGCGGCGCCACGCCGGTGCCGAACAGCGATGACCAGTCCGGGTAGAACCCGTAGTCGCGGTTGACATCCAGGCCGACCGCCGCGACGGCGCTGCCCTGAGCCAGGACTACGGCGGCCACGGCGGCAGGCAGCATCCAGCGTGGAGAGCGCGGGCCACGATGGCGGAACAACAGCACGCCGACCACGACCGGGCCGCTGACTGCCAGGACGATGCAGAACAGCAGCAGCCTCAACGAGGTCAATGGCAAAGCAGGCGCTCCAAGGTGTGCGAGCACGCGGCCCGACGGTGGTTTTCAAACCCACAGTAATTCACCGACACGAACGTCGGATCAACCCCCAGGCGCGGTCCCTCAGCCTCTTCACAGCCGCTGGTACGGCATCGGGCTCAGTCGGCCCGGTCCGCCCACCACGACGCCAGCCGCTCTCCGGGGACCCGGGCCACGGCAGCGGCGCGCTCGTGCCATTCGCGCCACTGCACCAGACCGTCGGTGGGCCACCAGAGGGCGCGCAGCCGGTCCTTGCGTCGCCGGACCGCAGAGACGGCCTTCACCACCCGCTGGGTATCGGCGCGGATGTCGGTGACGGTCGTTCCCGGCCTGGCGTACCGCGATCGTTCGACCTCGTCCACGACGCGTTCGAGGGCTTGCCCTTCCTCGCCTTCGAGGTAGGCCGCCCGGCGGTAGAACTGCCCGACCTGTCGTGGTGTGTTCCCCCGAGGGGGCACCACGCCGAGATCACCGATGCGCTCGACCATCGCCTGCCACTCGACCTCGACCCGGGCGCCGTTGTCACTGGCCAGCCGCAGCCGACGTCGGACCCGGCTCGCGGCCGCCAGCGGCACGGCCATGGCCCCCAGCAGCCCGACGAGCACCGCGCCCAGCAGCAAGAGCACCCGGACTCCGGTGGTCTGGCCGAGCCAGCCGGTCAGGCCACCGCGGCTCGACGTGGTGGTGGATCCGCTGGCGCCAGGGTCAGCGCGGTGGCTTGGCCCGGTGGGGTTCGCGGTGCTGGTGCCGCGGGTGGCGGTTGCCGACGGCTGCGTGGAGTCGCCGGCCTTGGTGGGGGGCAGTGTGTATGCCGGGGCCACCGTGGGCTGGGTGCTCGCGGGAGTGGGTTCGAAGCGCAACCAGCCCACTCCGTCGAAGTACAGCTCGGGCCAGGCGTGGGCGTCGGAGGCCCGGACGGTGTAGCGGCCCTGGGAGGGTCGGCCAGGCAGGAAGCCGATCGCCAGCCGAGCCGGGATGCCGCTCTCACGGGCCATCATGACCATCGCGGTCGCGAACTGGACGCAGTAGCCGGTCTTGGACTCCAGGAACATGGTGATGGGGTCGGCCCGCACATTCTGGCCGGCGGCGTTCTTGACGGTCGTGGGCAGCTGCAACGAGTAGATGAAGCCGCCGTCGGTGCGCAGGTACTTCTGGATCGCCCTGGCTGCCTGGATCCGCGACGCGCCCGCCGGCACGATCTTGGAGACCAGCGAGTGCACCAGGCCTGCCGAGGCGGGGTCGACGGCGAGGTCCGCGCCGGTGCGTTGCTCGGGGCCGGCGGGAGGCTCGGACAGCACCGCTTCGGAGGGACGCAGCGACAGGTAGGTGAACGAGTAGGACCTCGCCGACGAGGCGACGGTGACGACGGAGGTCGCCCGGTCCAGGCCCCAGGCAACGCCCTCGAGGCTGCCGGACGCAAGCGGGGTGGGCGCGGCGATCTGCGGCGCCTCGACGCGGGACTCGCTGACGCTGATGCGGTACGTGTCCCGCGGCACGTTCGGGTCCAGCTCGCTCGGTGGGGACACGGTCGTCCGCTGCGAGAACCGCACGTCGGCCTGTGGCGGTGTCCACGTGCCGTTGTCGTAGGTCGACAGGACCCCCACCCGCAGCGGTGTCGGGGTCGGAGCGTTCGTGGTGTAGGTCAGGACTGGTGCCGCCGAGGGGTTGGCCAGGCTGCGCGCCAGGTCGACGGTCGACTTCAGCCCGATCTGACCGTCGCTGAAGCCGATGGCGTTCGCGGACCGGCCGAGCCCGTCGATGAGATACCGGGTCGGGAAGGTGGGGATCACGATCGGCAGCGCCACCGCACCGACCAGGCTGGCCACCGCGAGCGATCGGCCCACCGCGGCATACCCGAACGTCCCGTCACGGTCGTCGCCGGTCCGGCGCCCGCTGATGCTGAGGGGCACCGTGGTGCTCCAACGCCGCAGCGACGCGACGCCCTGGCGCCCCAGCATCACCAGCCACGCCGATCCGGCCGCGAGGAAGTAGATCGGGTGCAGCGACGCCCCACTGTTGGACGCGGAGATGAGGAAGGCCGTCAGCAGCGGAAGCCCGGCCATGGCGGGGGAACGGCGCATCACCGCGAGGTGGTCGACGACGATCGCAGTCAGGCCCAGCGCCAGTCCGACTCCGAGGATGATGCCGCGGTCCGTGGGGGCCGGCGCGGCGTAGTTCTGCACCGTCATGCGGGCGTCGAAGAGCAGGTTGTTGAAGGCTCGCACCAGGTCGGGACTGGGTAGGCCGTGCCACAGGTGTCCTTGCCCGTGCAGCCAGCTCGCGGTGAGGACCACGGCCACGAGCTGGGCCAGGGCGACCAGCGCGGGACTGTGGGTCACCAGTCGCAGGAGCATTCCGGTCACCACTACGGCGGCGATGACGACCAGGGCCGGGTCGACCCAGCTGTCAGGCGTGAACAGGGTGGTCAGCGGCCAGGCCACGACGGCGGTGGCCAGACCCGCCAGCATCGACTCGGGGGCTCTGGCGCGGCTCATGGCGCCCCGACCATCTCGGCCCCCCGGGTTCCGGTCCCCGACAGCGCACTCCACACCGTGGCCAGGTCGTCGCCAGACCGCACCAGCGTGACGCCCCAGCCCGCCCAGCGCAGCACCGGGATGCAGGCGAGATCCTCGGAGCGGTGCGGCGTCCGGCGACGGGCCGCGCTGAACCCGTCCGGGTCCAGCACGATGGCCATCGCGGTTCCGCCGGGCTGGCGCAGCGAGGCGACCCGGCGCGCCAGCTCCTCGTCGAGCGCGGTCACGACGGCGAGCACGAGTCCTCCTGAGGCGGTGACCGGGTGGGCCGCCTGGAGCACGTCCGCGAACTGGTCCTGCGACCCGGTCTGGGCCATGGCCAGCACGTCGAGCAGCGGGTCCAGGTCGAGGGCCGCCGACGACCGGTGGTCCTCCGCGGTGTCGTCGGTGACCAGGTGGACGGCATACCCCTGGTCGACGAGGTGGGCGGCGACCGAGGCACATGCGGTGACGGCCCACTCGAACGAGCCGGAGCTGCCCGTGCCGTGATGGCCCTGCGCGCGGGAGTCCAGGACGATGACCGCCCGGCGACGCGCGGGCCGGTCCTCCTGGCGCACCATCAGGTCCCCGGTCTTGGCCGTGGCGGGCCAGTGGATGCGCCGCAGGTCGTCGCCGTCGCGGTAGGCCCGGATGGACACGTCGTCCTCGCCGTGCAACGCCACCATGTGCGGGATGGCCCCCTCCGCTCCGACCCCGCTGCCCGGGGGACGAGTGCCGCCGAGCGGGACAAGCCGAGGCAGGACCAACACCTCGCTGAAGCCGGAGATGGCGGCGACCCGTGTGCTCAGGCCGAAGGGGTCACGCAGGCGGACTCCCAGTGGGCCGACCCGGTGCCGTCCGCGGATGTGGGAGCGCACGGTGTAGTGCACCTCCTGCCGGTCCCCTCGCCGCAGCCGGGGAACCACGAACCGGGGTCGGTCTCCCAGGGCGTAGTCGAGCTGCTCCTCGGCCATCAGCAGCGGGCTCGCCGCGCCCCCGCCGTTCTCGATGGCCAGGGTGACGACGCAGGGTTCGTCGACCTGGATCCGGCTCGGGATGGCGGTCCGCTCCAGGGCGAACCGCAGGTCGTGGCGGCGCATGAGGGCGCCGCTGAGCAGGGGGAGGACCAGCAGCAGGACGCCGATCCGGACCAGGTCGACGAAGCCGAGCCCCACCCCGCACACGACCAAGGTCAGCCCCGCGGCGACGAACGCCCGTCCGCGAGTGGTGAGGAGGTCGCGAAGCCTGCGCATCGCCCGCCTCAGCGGCCGGCGGCGGGGACCGGCACCCGCCGCATGAGGTCCTGCAGCACCTCGCCGGTGCTCCGCCTCGCCAGCTGGGTTTCTCCGGTGGGGATCACCCGGTGGGCGAGCACGGGCAGCACGATGGCCTGCACGTCGTCGGGCAGAACGTGGTCGCGACCGTCGAGAGCGGCGTGCGCGCGAGAGGCCCGAAGCATGTGCAGGGTGGCCCGGGGGGACGCACCGAGCCGCAGTGCAGTGCTCGCGCGGGTGGCGCCGGACAGGTCGACGACGTACTGCTTGATGGCGTCGCTGGTGAACACCGACCGCACCGCGCGGACCATGGCCGTGACGGTGGCCGCGTCGGTGACGGGGGACAGGCTGTCCAGCGGCGAGACCTGGCCATGACTGTCGAGCATCGCCACCTCGGCCCGGGCCGACGGGTAGCCCATCGAGATGCGGGCCATGAACCGGTCGCGCTGGGCTTCCGGCAACGGGTAGGTGCCCTCCATCTCGATGGGGTTCTGGGTGGCCATGACGATGAATGGCTTGGGCAGGTCGTAGGTCTGCCCATCGACCGTCACCTGTCCCTCCTCCATCGACTCCAGCAGAGCGGACTGGGTCTTGGGGGAGGCACGGTTGATCTCGTCGCCGACCACCACGTTGGCGAAGATGGCGCCCGGTCGGAACTCGAAGTCGCGGACGTCCTGGTTGAACACACTGACCCCGGTGATATCGCTGGGCAGTAGGTCCGGGGTGAACTGGACCCGGCGTACCGAGCAGTCGATGGACCGAGCCAGGGTCTTGGCGAGCATGGTCTTGCCGACACCGGGGACGTCCTCGAGCAGGAGGTGCCCCTCGGCGAGCAGCACGGTGATGGCGGTGTGCACCACGTCAGGCTTGCCCTCGATCACCGAGTTCATCGCCCTGGCCAGCCTCCCGGCGACCTCGGTCACCTGACCCAGCGATGCCGGTGAGCCCGCAGGGAGCGACAGCAGTGGCTCACCGCGGGTCGGCGGCGACTGCCGATGCGCCTCCGGGCGCCCCGAGCCGCCTTGGTTGCTTCCGCTGGGGGCGCTGGCCCTGCGGTCCATCGGTGCCTCACCGAACTGCTCGTCGGTGTCCTCGCCGTGCGTGCCGCGCACTGGTGTTCCTTCCGTAGCCCCGGTCGCACCCCGCCATTCGAGCTGCGATGGAAGGTGGTGATCGATCTTCCCCCACTTCGCACCACCAAACCAGAGGTATGCCGCCTCTGGGCGCCGTGGGAGCGCTGTCCTCCCGGAGTAAAGCCCGAAATCGGGACCGTCTGGGGCGCTTTTGGTCAGTCCGGCCCGCGCAGCGCCATCGATCCGGGCGCAGAGCCGAGATGCGCTCCACTTTCCACCACGCTTATGACCTGCAGAAACGTGGGCAGAAGGCAGGTGGGTTTGGGCAAGTCGCTATCCGTTTGGAGAACGGTGGAGTAAAGTGGGGGAAACCAGAGGGGCGTGGGGTTCCTCGGGAGTGGCAGGGGAGGTGGAAGCGGTGTTTCTCGGCACGCACAGCCCTCGCCTCGATGACAAGGGCCGGCTCTTCCTCCCGGCCAAGTTCCGCGAGCGGATGGCCGACGGCCTGGTCGTCACTCGGGGTCAGGAGCGCTGCCTCTACGTCTATCCGATGGACGAGTTCCTCTCGGTCACCAAGCAGATGCAGGCGGCGCCCACCACGAGCAAGGCGGTCCGCGACTTCACCCGCGTGTTCCTCTCCGGCGCTTCGGACGAGGTTCCGGACAAGCAGGGTCGAGTCACCATTCCCGCCAACCTCCGGGCGTATGCCGGCCTCACCCGCGAGTGCACCGTGATCGGCGCCGGTTCCCGGGTCGAGGTCTGGGACACCGACGCGTGGAACGCCTACCTGGAGTCCACGGAGCAAGGCTTCGCCGACCAGTCGGAGGAGGTCATCCCCGGACTGCTCTGACCACCCCACCCACTCGCCCACCCACCCAGCCCTGCCGCCAGGTCTCCAGCCGCTTCGCATCCCGGGACGACTTCCCCCGTCTCGGGCCGCATCCCTTGGAGCGGATGGAGACCTGACCGCAGGACCGGCACCGCAGCACCAACAGCAACAGCAACAGGCCAGCACAGCAATGCCAGCAGGAGAGAGCACGCGATGAACGCACGAGGGATGGCCGCCGAGCGGCATACCCCCGTCCTTCGCGACCGCATCGTCGAGCTGCTGGCACCCGCCTTGGATGCCGCCGGCGCGGTCTATGTCGATGGCACGCTCGGCATGGGCGGCCACGCGGAGGCCATCCTCAGTGCCTGTCCGCAGGCTCGGCTCGTCGGCATCGACCGGGACACCGAGGCCCTCGCGCTGGCCGCCGAACGGCTCGCGGCCTACGCGGACCGCACTGACTTCGTGCACGCGGTCTACGACGAGGTGCCGGAAGCGCTCGCCGGGCTGGGACTGACCCGCATGGACGCGGCCCTGTTCGACCTCGGGGTGTCGTCCCTGCAGCTCGACGAGACCGACCGAGGGTTCTCCTACAGCCAGGACGCGCCCCTGGACATGCGGATGGACCAGAGCAGCGGCCTCACCGCGGCCGACGTGCTCAACACCTACGACGCCGCAGACCTCGAGCGCGTGCTGCGCGAGTACGGGGAGGAGCGGTTCGCCCGGAAGATCGTCAGCGCCATCGTCCGCGAGCGCGAGTCGGCTCCGTTCACGACCTCGGCGCGCCTGGTCGAGCTGCTCAAGCGGGCCGTTCCCGCAGCATCCCAGAAGAGCGGCGGTCACCCCGGCAAGCGGACCTTCCAGGCCCTGCGCATCGAGGTCAACGCCGAGCTGTCGGTATGGGCTCGGGCCCTGCCCAGGGCCGTCGACCTCCTCGGGGTCGGAGGTCGGATCGCCGTCCTGTCGTACCACTCGCTCGAGGACCGGATCACCAAAAGAGTCCTGGGTGAGGGCGCCCGCAGCAGCGCCCCCGAAGGGCTTCCCGTGGAGCTGCCCGAGCACGCGGCATACCTGCGGATGCTGACCCGGGGCGCTGAAGAGGCCAGCGCCGAAGAACAGCACGACAACCCCCGTTCTGCCTCGGTGCGTTTGCGCGCCGCCGAGCGAATCCGTCTGACCACACCCACGAAGGGAACGCACCGATGAGCCAGCAGACTGCGACGGCGAGGGTCGCATTCCGGGCCCCACAACGACGCCAGCCAGCGCCCCAGGAGCTGCGCGTCGTGCCCGCGGCGATCGGGCAGCCGGGAAACGGACTGTTCGCGGCCGCCTGCCTGGTGCTGCTGGTCGCCGGACTGGTCTCCCTGCTGATGCTCAACACCGCGATGGCCGAGGGGTCGTTCACCCTCAACAGCCTGCAGAAGACCTCCGGTGAGCTCACCGACACCCAGGATGCGCTGACCCAGTCGCTGGACGCACAGCGCAGCCCGGCCAACCTCGCGACACGGGCCACGCGCCTGGGCATGGTGCCGGCTGACTCGGCAGCCTTCCTGCGGCTCTCCGACGGAAAGGTCCTCGGCGTGGCGTCGGCAGCGAAGGCAGGCAGCGGCTTTACCGTGGTGACGGCCCCGCAGACCCCGTCGAAGGCGCCGGCGGTCGCGGCCGTCGTAGCCCAGCCGCAAGGTCCCAAGGCCACGGTCACCACCAAGGGCGACGTCACGACGACGACTCTCGTCGAGGCGAGGCCGGATGGCTCGGTGGTGACGACCGTGACCAGCGTCAACGCCAAGACCAAGGCCACCACGAGCACCACGACCACCCAGCCCGCGGCCACCCCGACCGGCGGCCAGCCGGCCACCGCGACCAAGAGCCACTGAACGACCACCCCCTGAACGACCGCCTGACCAGCTGACCGACTCGCACCAGACACGAGGTAGACGTGACGCAGACCCGAGGCCCACGCCCCGGTGACCGGCGACCTCGCCCCTCCAGCGCCCCCACTCGCACCGCCGGCCGGCCCGCGCCGCGGGCCGACACCCGCACCAAGGCAGCGACAAGCAAGGCGCCCAGCGGCACACCACCCACCGGCAAGGCGCCTGCAGGCAAGCCCGCCCATGGCGCCGCGCCCCGTGCTGCCACCGGCGGTGCCGGCCGCCCTGCAGGCCGGGGGACAGGCGCTGCCCGGCCCAAGGCCGGCGCGGGCTCTCCCCGGCCCGGCGGCTCCTCACGAAATCCGGTGGGGCGCCAGGTCCGTCTCGACGCGGCCAGCCCGAGTCGACGGATGCGCACCATGACCGTCGTCGTGCTCTTCGTCTTCAGCATCTTCGCCGCACAGCTGTTGCGCCTGCAGGGTTTCGACGCGTCCGCGGTCTCCGCCGACGCCATCTCCCAGCGCACCGCCACGGTGGCGCTTCCCGCGATGCGCGGGTCCATTCTGGACAGTCGTGGCACCGTCCTGGCCGCGAGTATCGAGCGTCGCACCGTGACCGTCGACCAGACAGCCGTGCCCTCCTATGTCGCCACCGTCAGCGGGGTGCGCGTCAAGGTCGGTGTCGTCGGGGCCGCCAAGGCGCTCTCGCCACTGCTCGGGATCCCGGTCGACCAGCTCACCACCGAGCTGACCGGCACAGCCCGGTACCGCGTGCTGCAGAAGAACATCACCCCCCTGACCTGGCGCAAGATCAGCGAGCTCGGGGTCAACGGCATCTACTCCGAGGTCACCTCCGACCGGACCTACCCGACCGCGACGGCGGCGGCGTCGCTGGTCGGCTTCCTGCAGGCGGACGGAACCCCCGGCAGCGGGCTGGAGGTCCTGATGGACAGCACGCTGCGTGGCAAGTCCGGCAAGACCGTCTACCAGCAGTCCCAGGACGGACGGCCGATTCCCAACGCGCCACAGGAGACGATCAACCCCGTTCCGGGGCGTGACGTCAAGCTGACCATCGACTCCGACCTGCAGTGGTTCGCCCAGAATGCCGTGGCGCGGAAGGTCATCGAGACCGGGGCCCTGTCGGGCACGGTCGTGGTGGAGAGCGTGAAGACCGGCCAGCTGCTGGCCGTGGCGTCGTACCCGACCTTCGACCCGAACCAGCCCGGGCCCTCCAGCGAGAACTGGACCAACAAGGCGTTCAGCGACATCTACGAGCCCGGGTCGACCGGCAAGGTCATGACGGCCGCCGCGGCGATCCAGGAGGGCGTCGTCACGCCGTCGACAGTGGTGGAGGTGCCGAACCGGATCTACCGGGCGAACAACACCCAGTTCAAGGACAGCCACGACCACGCCACCGAGTACCTCACCTTTGCCGGAGTTCTCGCGCAGTCCAGCAACATCGGGACGATCCTGGCCGGGGAGCAGGTGCCTCCCGCAACGATGTTCAGCTACTTCAAGAAGTTCGGCCTGGGCCAGACGTCGGGGATGGGTTTCCCCGGCGAGGGGCAGGGCCTGCTGGCGAACGTCAAGGACTGGAACGGTTCGCAGCGCTACACCATGCTGTTCGGGCAGGGACTGTCCGTGAACGCCCTCCAAGCGGCCGGGGTCTTCCAGACCATTGCCAACAACGGCGTTCGCATCCCGCCGCGGCTGGTGGCCGCCGTCGGTGACGGTCATGGCGGCTTCGTCAACGAGCCACAGCCGGCGCCGGTGAACGTGGTGTCCGCCAGTACCGCCAAGCAGGTGCGCGACATGCTCGAGGGAGTAGTCAGCAAGGACGGCACCGCTCCCGAGGCGCAGATCGCCGGCTACCGGGTGGCGGGCAAGACCGGAACCGCGGACCGGTACGACTCGGTCGTGCACGGGTACTCCGGCAAGACCGCGAGCTTCATCGGCTTCGCGCCTGCGGACGACCCTCAGATCGTCGTGGCCGTGACGCTGCAGCGCCCGGTGAAGGAGTACTTCGGCGGAGCGGTCGCGGGACCGGTGTTCCATGACGTCATGACCTACGCCCTGCAGGCGCTGCAGATCCCGCCGACCGGGACGGCAGCGCCGGTGATCAGGCTCCAGGCGGCCACGCCGCCGTCGCCCTCGGACCCGACCATCCTGCGTGACCACATGTCGGCTGCGGCCCGTCTCCGGCACGGACGGTAGTCTCGCGTCCTGTGCCTTCCCCCCGCCCTGCCCATTCGCGTGCCACCGCCCTGAGTGCGGTGGCCGCCCTCGTTGAGGGCGCCATCGAGGGTCCTGACGGCCAGGACATCGCCGTGCATGGGGTCAGCCTCAGCTCGAACGACATCGTGCCGGGCGACCTCTACGCCGCCCTGCCGGGGGCCAACGTCCACGGCGCCTCGTATGCCGCGGCAGCGGTCGACGCGGGCGCCGTGGCGGTGCTCACGGATGCCGACGGTGCGACCATGCTGCGGACGACCCTTCCTCAGGTGCCCCGTGTGGTCGTTGCCTCGCCGCGCGCGGTGGTGGGTAGCGTCGCGTCGCTGCTGTACGGCACCCGGGAGCTGCCGTTCGTGCTGTTCGGGGTGACCGGGACGAACGGCAAGACCACGACGGCATACCTGATGAACTCCGCCCTCGAAGCGCTCGGGCAGACCACCGGACTGATCGGCACGGTGGAAACCCGGATCGGTCACGAGCGCCTCAAGAGCGTGCGGACCACCCCGGAGGCCACCGTGCTGCACGCCCTGCTGGCGGTGATGAGCGAACGTGGCGTCGACGCCTGCGTCATGGAGGTCTCCAGCCATGCGCTGAGCCAGCACCGCGTCGACGGCGTGGTGTACGACGTGGCGCTCTTCACCAACCTGTCGCAGGACCATCTCGACTTCCACCCCACGATGCGTGACTACTTCGAGGCCAAGGCCTCGCTGTTCACCCCCGAGCGCTCGCGCCGCGGCGTCGTCTGTGTCGACGACGAGTGGGGTCGAGAGCTGGCCCGGACCTGCGGGGTGCCGGTCACCACGGTGACGTCAGTTCCCGACGTGGCCGCGGACTGGCGGATCACGGCGCAGGACCCCGATGGCGGGTTCACCCTCTCGGGACCTGAGGCCGCCCTTCACCTGCGGTCGGCCCTGCCCGGCGACTTCAACACGGTCAACACCGCCATGGCTGCCTTGGCCCTGCTCGCCAGCGGCATCCCGAGGGACCAGGCCGAGCGAGCGCTGTCGGCGGACCCGCACGTGCCCGGTCGGATGCAGCGAGTGGGCGTGCCCGCACCCCAGGAGCTCGGCCTGCCCGAGGTGGTCGTGGACTACGCACACACTCCGGAGGCGGTGGCTGCGGCCCTGCGGGCCCTTCGGCCGTCGACCCGGGGCAGCCTGGTCGTGGTCCTGGGAGCAGGCGGAGATCGCGATCGCGGCAAGCGGGCCGCGATGGGGCGCGCCGCAGCCGAGCACGCCGACCAGGTCTTCGTCACCGACGACAACCCGCGCACCGAGGACCCGGCCGCCATCCGCGCCGCCATCCTGGCCGGGGCAGTCGATGCCACTGACTCGGGCAACGGTGCGGTCAGCGGCGCGGGACTGCGCGACATCGCGGGCCGTCAGGCCGCCATCGTCGCCGCCGTCGAGGCCGCCTACCAGTCGGGTCCAGGCGGCGTCGTCGCGATCGTGGGCAAGGGTCACGAGACCGGCCAGGAGATCAGTGGCACCGTGTACCCGTTCGACGACGTGACTGAGGCAACCACCGCCCTCTCGGCCCTTCTCGACCGCGTGACGCGAACGGAAGGTCGCGGATGATTCCGTTGTCCCTCAAGGAGATCGCCACGATCGTCGGTGGTCGTCTGCACGGTCTCGACGACGCGAACGCCTCGACCCTGGTCATCGACGGGCCGGTCGTCACCGACTCGCGCGAGGCCGGTCCCGGTGGCCTGTACGTCGCCCGCATCGGACAGGCGCTCGACGGCCACGACTTCGTCGACGATGCCCGCAGGCTCGGAGCGGTCGCGGCCATGACCACCCGCATCGTCGAGGGCGTGCCGTGCGTGGTCGTGGACGACATCCAGGCGGGCTTGGCGGACCTGGCCCGTGCGGTGGTGGACCGCCACCGCGACCTGGTCGTGGTCGGGATCACGGGGTCGTCGGGCAAGACCTCGACCAAGGACCTCCTGGCCGCGGTGCTGTCGGCGCAGGCCCCGACGGTGGCTCCCGTCGGGTCGCTCAACTCCGAGGTGGGTGTGCCGCTCACCGTGTTCCGGGTGACCCCGCAGACCCGGTTCCTGGTGGTCGAGATGGGCGCCCGCGGCGTCGGCCACATCGCCTACCTGGCGGACATCGCGGCGCCCACGATCGGGGTCGAGCTCAACGTGGGCACCGCGCATGTTGGCGAGTTCGGCTCGCGTGAGGCGATCGGTCGCGCCAAGGCCGAGCTGGTCGAGGCACTGCCAGAGACGGGCCTTGCTGTGCTGAATGCCGACGACTCCGTCGTCCGGGCCATGGCTGCCCGCACCAGGGCTCGCGTCCAGCTGGTCGGCACCAGTGCGGACGCTGAGGTGCGGGCCACGGACATCACCCTCGACGCGGGGGGACGGCCCTCGTTCACCGTGCACACGCCCGTCGGATCGGCGCAGGTCACTCTGCCACTGCACGGCGAGCATCACGTCGGCAACGCCCTGGCCGTCGTGTCCGTGGCGCTGGCCTGCGGACTTGCGCTGCCCTCGATCGTCACGGCGCTGGCAGGCGCAACACCGGCCTCGCGCTGGCGTATGGAGGTCACCGAACGCGCTGACGGGGTCACCGTCGTCAACGACGCCTACAACGCCAACCCGGACTCCATGCGGGCCGCCCTCAAGGCATTGGTCGCGATGGGACACGGCCGGCGCACGTGGGCGGTGCTCGGCTCGATGCTCGAGCTCGGCGCCGAGTCCACCGCCGAGCACGATGCCATCGGCCGACTCGCCGTCCGGCTCAACATCTCGCGGCTCGTCGTCGTCGGCGACGTGGCCCGGCCCATGGCCACCGGCGCCCAGCACGAGGGGTCGTGGGGCGAGGAGGTCGTGTGGGTTCCTGACGCCGACGCAGCGATCACCCTGCTCGAGGACAAACTTCAACCGGGAGACGTCGTGTTGTTCAAGTCGAGCCGCGACGCCGGGCTACGGTGGCTCGGAGACCGGATCGCCGAGTCTGCCTCCGGGCCACCGCACGATCGCACAGCTCGGGCCACTGACAGCAAGGAGGACGCGACGTGAAGGCGGTGCTGCTGGCGGCCGTCATCTCCCTCGTGGGCGCGCTGTTCGGAACCCCGACGTTCATCAAGTACCTCGTCCGCAAGGGGTACGGCCAGTTCATCCGTGACGATGGTCCGACCTCGCACCACACCAAGCGTGGGACGCCCACGATGGGTGGTGCAGTCATCATCGGCTCCAGCCTGGGGGCCTACACGCTGGCGCATCTCCTCACCGGCACCAGGCCGACCTGGAGCGGGATGCTCGTCCTGTTCCTCATGGCGGGTCTGGGTCTGGTCGGCTTCCTCGACGACTACATCAAGATCTCCAAACAACGCAGTCTCGGGCTGCGCTCGAGCGAGAAGCTGGCGGGTCAGACGCTCGTCGCCGTGGTCTTTGCGGTGCTGGCGCTGCAGTTCCCCAGCAGCAAGCACCGCACACCCGCCTCAACCCATATCTCGTTCGTCCGGGACACCCCCTTCAACCTGGCCTTCGCCGGCAGCCTGCTGGGCCTGATCCTGTTCGTCATCTGGGCGAACATCATGATCGCTGGAACGTCCAACGGGGTGAACCTCACCGATGGCCTCGACGGTCTGGCCACCGGCGCCTGTGTGATGGTGTTCGCCGCCTACGTCCTGATCGGGATCTGGCAGGGCAACCAGAACTGCCAGACCACCCCCGGACTCAAGTGTTACGAGGTGCGCGACTCCAGAGACCTGGCGGTGGTCGCGGCGGCCGCCATGGGCGCCTGTTTCGGCTTCCTGTGGTGGAACGCGTCACCGGCCAAGATCTTCATGGGGGACACCGGCTCCCTCGCCCTCGGTGGAGTGCTCGCGGGCCTGGCCATCACCACCCGGACCGAGCTTCTCGTGGTCATCCTCGGCGGCCTGTTCGTGACGATCACCCTGTCGGTCATCATCCAGGTCGGCTCGTTCAAGCTCACTGGTAAACGGGTGTTCAGAATGGCTCCACTCCAGCATCATTTCGAGCTGCTGGGCTGGAACGAGGTCACCATTGTCATCAGGTTCTGGATCATCGCCGGACTTTTCGTGGCGTTGGGCCTCGGGTTGTTCTACGCGGAATGGGTTGTAGGAGCATCGTGAGTGGAGCCATGGGCGGTGGCGCTGTGGGTGGTCGCCTCGATGGGCTGACGAACGGTTCGGCCGACTGGAACGGCCTCCAGGTGGTCGTCGCGGGCCTGGGGGTGAGCGGGTTCGCTGCTGCCGACGCGCTGCACGAGCGCGGCGCACGGGTGGTGGCCGTGGACGGCGGCGACCCCGCGCAGAACACCGCCCTCGGTGAGCGGGCCCGGATCCTCGACATCCTCGGGGTGGACGTGCGACTGGGTCCCGAGCCCGTCGCCGCGCTACCTGCCGGGCCGACCCCGGACCTGGTGGTCACCTCTCCGGGCTGGCGCCCGGACCAGGCCCTGCTGTCCGCGGCCGGCCAGGCCGGCATACCGGTCTGGGGCGAGGTCGAGCTCGCCTGGCGGATGCGGCCCGCCGTCGGGCCCGCGCCGTGGCTCACCATCACCGGCACCAACGGCAAGACCACCACGGTGACGATGCTGGCCTCGATGCTGCGAGCCGCCGGCCTACGCGCCACGGCCGCGGGGAACGTCGGCACTCCCATCCTCGAGGCCGTCCTCCACCCGCAGCCGTACGACGTCATCGCCGTGGAGCTCTCCAGCTTCCAGCTGCACTGGTCGGACTCGCTGGAGCCGTACGCCTCGGCCTGCCTCAACGTTGCCCCCGACCACCTCGACTGGCACGGCTCGCTGGAGGAGTACGCCCGGGCCAAGGGCAAGGTGTACGCCAACACCAAGGTCGCCTGCATCTACAACGTCCAGGACTCGGCCACCGAGCGGCTGGTCATGGAAGCGGATGTCCAGGAGGGCTGTCGCGCCATCGGGTTCACGCTCGGCACCCCCGGACTCTCGATGGTCGGCGTGGTGGAGGACATCGTCGCCGACCGGGCCTTCGTGGAGCAGCGCAAGACCTCGGCTGCCGAGCTGGCCACCCTGGCCGATGTCCAGGGCTCGCTCCCGGTGCTGGCACCCCATCACCTCGCGAACGCCCTGGCCGCGGCCGCCTTGGCACGCGCGTATGGCGTGCCACCGCTGGCGGTACGCGACGGGCTCCGGGCGTACCTCCCCGAGCCTCATCGGATCGCCGACCTGGGCGAGCTCGACGGGGTCAGGTACGTCGACGACTCCAAGGCCACCAACCCCCACGCGGCGGCAGCCTCTCTCGCGGCCTTCGACCACGTGGTGTGGGTGGCCGGCGGGCTGCTTAAGGGCGCCGACGTGGACGGCCTCGTCCGCGACGCCGCGGGGCACCTGCGGGGCGTGGTGCTGATCGGCGCCGACCGGGCCCGGATCGCGGAGGCCCTGTCCCGACACGCGCCGGATGTACCCGTGGTGGACGTGACGAGCACGGACACTGGTGTCATGGATCTCGTCGTCGCCCACGCGGCAGCACTCGCGGAGCCCGGTGACGTCGTGCTCCTGGCGCCTGCGGCCGCGTCCATGGACATGTTCCCCAACTACGGTGCCCGAGGCGCCGAGTTCGCCGCGGCAGTCGCGCGCCGCGCCGGGTCAGCCGGGGCGTAGCCGTGAGCAGTGCCACCACCGCGCCACCCAGAGCGCGGAGCTCCGCGCGCGAGGACGACACCGGAAGCCGCCGACCCGTCACGGGCTGGCTGAGCCGGCTGGAGTCCCCGGTCACGAGCTACTACGTCCTGCTGTCCATCACGGTCGTGCTTGTCGTGATGGGCCTGATCATGGTGATGTCGGCCTCGTCGGTGCTGTCGCTGGTCCAGACCAACAATGCGACCCCGTACGCCTACTTCCGTAAGCAGCTGCAGTTCGCGGTCGTCGGCGGGGTGCTCATGGCCATTGCGGCCCATGTCCCGGTTCGCCGGTGGAAGGCCATGTCGATGGTCATCCTCGCCGGGGCGGTCTTCATGGAGCTGCTGGTCTTCACGCCGTTGGGCATGCGCGTCAACGGCAACCGCAACTGGCTGGCACTGGGACCTGTCAGCATGCAGCCGTCGGAGTTCATCAAGCTGGGCCTCGTGCTGGTCGGCGCCACGGTGCTCTCGGCCAAACGCCGCAAGCTCGGCCAGCTGCGCCACATCGTCGTGCCGTTCCTGTTTCCCATCGTCGCCGTGGCCGTGGGGCTGGTGCTGCTCGGCGGTGACCTCGGTACCACGATGATCATCTTCGCCATCGTTGCGGCGCTGCTGTTCTCCTCCGGCGTCCCGACGAAATGGTTCGCCTGGGGCGGTGCCGCGTTCACGAGCGTCGCCCTGTTGGCTGTGGCCACCAGCCACAACCGGCTGCGCCGCTTCGACGTGTGGTTGGGCAAGGACACCAACCCTTACGGAGCCGCGCGTCAGCCGATCCACGGCCGCTACGCCCTGGCCGACGGCGGCTGGTGGGGAGTGGGGCTCGGCGCCAGCCGGGAGAAGTGGTCGTGGCTGCCCGAGGCCCACAACGACTTCATCTTCGCGATCGTGGGGGAGGAGCTGGGCCTTCCCGGCACCCTCGTCCTGCTCGGGCTCTTCTGCGCGCTGACCCTGGTCTGCTACCGCATCGTCTCGCGAACCAGCGACCAGTTCGTGCGCATCGCGACCGCCGGCGTGATGTCGTGGATCATCTTCCAGGCGTTCGTCAACATCGGCGCGGTCGTCGGTCTGCTGCCGGTCATCGGGGTGCCGCTGCCGCTGGTGTCCTACGGCGGGTCGTCCCTGACGACGACCATGCTGGCGCTCGGGATGTTGTTGTCCTTCGCGCGAGCCGAGCCGGGGTGTACGGAGGTCCTCTCGGCCAAGCCTTCGGTCGTGCGGCGCTCGCTCACCGTGCTCTCCTCCCGCCGGCGGTCGCGCGCATGACCGCCGCTGGCCCCAGCTCGGTCCTGCTTGCCGGTGGCGGCACGGCGGGTCATGTCTCGCCCCTGCTCGCCCTGGCCGACTGCCTGCGGCGTCGAAACCCCGAGATCGCAATCGCGGCGCTCGGCACCCAGGCTGGCCTCGAGAGCCGCCTGGTCCCCGAACGCGGCTACGAGCTGATCACCGTGCCCAAGGTCCCGCTGCCCAGGAAGCCCTCGTCCGACCTGCTTCGGCTGCCCGGGAGCCTGCGCGCGGCGGTGGCAGCCGCCGAACGGGCCATCGACGCCACCGGCGCCCAGGTCGTCGTGGGCTTTGGCGGCTACGTCTCCACGCCGGCCTACCTCGCGGCCCGGCGCCGGCACGTGCCGATGGTCGTCCACGAGCAGAACGCCCGGGCCGGGGTCGCCAACCGGGTCGGAGCCCGGCTCACCCATCATGTCGCGACCACCTTCACGAGTACCCGGCTTCCGCACGCCAGGACCATCGGTATGCCGTTGCGCCGCGAGATCGCGCAGCTTGACCGCGCGGCCTCCCGGGCGAGCGCCCTGGCGCACTTCGGCCTGCGGGACCACCACCCCACCCTGCTGGTGACCGGCGGTTCGCTCGGCGCCCAGCGGCTCAACGCTGCCTTCCAGTCTCGAGTTGCGGCGTTGCGCGCTGCGGGAGTTCAGGTCCTTCACCTGACCGGGGCCGGCAAGGCCTTCGACGTCGACGAAAGCCGGGCCGGCGGAGGGTTCGCGCAGTATGTCGTTGCGCCGTATACCGATCGGATGGACCTTGCGTATGCCGTGGCCGACCTCGTCGTTGCCCGGGCTGGCGCCAACACGGTCTGCGAGCTCACGGCCGTCGGCCTTCCCGCGGTGTATGTGCCGCTCCCCATCGGCAACGGCGAGCAGCGTTTCAACGCCGCCGACGTGGTGGCCGCCGGGGGTGGCATCCTGGTCGAGGACAGCGCCGTGACGCCCGAATGGGTTGACGACGGGTTGCTGACCCTGCTGTCGGACTCG
>DASYGI010000212.1:0-5575 GCA_035999925.1 Pedococcus sp. | reverse complement strand
TTCGCCGAACACCAGCCGGTGACCTCCATCGTCAACGCCATCCGCGACCTGTTCACCCAACAGCCGGTCGGCGGCGACATCTGGGTCGCACTGGGCTGGTGTGTCGGCATCCTGGTCGTCGCCTACGCCGGCGCCATGGCGGTCTACCGGCGGCGAGTCTCCTAGAGGCGGTGAGCGAAGAAGGTCCAGGTGAAGAACGCGACGCCTGCGACCATCCCGACGTGACCGAGGGCCGACAGCCACGGGCCGTGAGCCCAGCCGTCGTCAGTGGCGGCCCGCGCATGTCTGCCCTCGGCCGGCAACCACCGGGCCAGCACCATCAAGCCGACCAGGGCGAGCGCCCACCAGAGGACGATCGCCACCCATCCGAGCGTCCGAGAGTGGCCGACCAGCCACACCACCCACGACGCGACGGCCAGCACGCCGAGGACGCTGTGCGCGTTGAGCAGGCCTTCCGGGGTCTCCGTCACGCCGGCCTGCTTGGCGGACGCGATGAGCCGTGATCGGGTGAGCATGATGACGACGGCGGCGAGCGCCGTCAGCATCCAGGCGAGGTTGTCGATCGTCACGGCCACAGAGTCCCGTGAACCGGCCTAAAAAGGCAAGACTGCGCTGGTCACCGGCGCCCCACGAACCAGGACCTGATGCGCTCTATCCGCGCCGCGACCTGCTCCGAGGTGGCCTCGTCCAGGGCCGGTCCACCGCAGGTCCGGCGCAGGTCGTGGTGCACCACCGCGTGCGTGGCCCCCGACTTGCGGGCATAGGCCGACACGAGCTTGTTGAGCTCCTGACGCTGGGCCGCCAACGCGCGATGGGCTGACACCGGCTGCTCGGTCCGTCGAGGACGGCGGGTGCTCTGCGCCGTCTGTCGCTCGTGCAGCAGGGCCGCAACCTGCTCGGGCTCGAGGAGCCCAGGCAGTCCGAGGTACTCCTGCTCCTCGTCGGAGCCGACCGAGGCGTTGAGACCGAACTGCCTGGCGTCGAACAGGACATGGTCGAACTCGGCGTCGGACTCCAGCGCCTCGAACTTGGCCTCGTCGAGCTCGGGAGTGCGGGCGGTGCGGCTGGCAGCGGACACCAGCGCGTCCTCTTCGGCCCAGATCGACGCCGCATCCTGGGCGCCGCCCACCCGGTCGAGCGCGTGGTCGCGCTCCTCCTCCAGGCGAGCTGCGTGCTCGAGGATCACCGGCACCGATGGCAGGAACACCGAGGCGGTCTCCCCACGTCGGCGAGCCCGCACGAACCGACCTACGGCCTGGGCGAAGAACAGCGGCGTCGAGGTCGAGGTGGCATAGACGCCGACACAGAGCCGTGGCACGTCGACCCCCTCGGACACCATGCGCACCGCGACCATCCAACGCGCGTCGCCCGCGCCGAACTCCTCGATCCGCGCGGAGGACCCGGCGTCGTCCGACAGCACGACCGTCGGCTTCGTGCCGGTGATGGACTCCAGGATGCGGGCGTAAGCCCTGGCGGCAGTCTGGTTGGAGGCGATGACCAGCCCAGCGGCATCGGGCACCCCCCGTCGCACCTGGGTGAGTCGCTTGTCCGCGGCAGCCAGGACGGAGGGGATCCACTCCCCCTTGGGGTCCAGCGCGGTGCGCCACGCATGGGCCATGGCGTCCTTGGTCAGCGGTTCGCCCAGCCGCGCGGCCACCTCGTCACCCGCTCGGGTGCGCCAGCGCATCGCGCCGCCGTACGCCAGGAACAGCACGGGTCGAACGACCCCGTCCTGCAAGGCCTCGGCATACCCGTAGGTGTAGTCCGCCGAGGACCGGCGGATGCCGTCCGGGCCTGGTGCGTAGGTCACGAATGGGATGGGTGAGGTGTCCGACCGGAAGGGCGTCCCGGTCAGGGCCAGGCGCCGGGTGGCGGGCTCGAAGGCCTCCCGGATCGCGTCGCCCCACGACAGGGTGTCGCCGCCGTGGTGGACCTCGTCGAGGATGACCAGTGTCGGTGTCTCCTCGGTGCGCGCCCGGTGCAGCGCAGGGCGGCTGGCCACCTGGGCGTAGGTGAGCGCCACCCCGTCGTACTCGCTGGAATGTCGCGCGGAGGAGTTCGAGAACTTGGGGTCGATGTGGATGCCGACCCGGGCCGCGGCCTCCGACCACTGCGTCTTGAGGTGCTCGGTCGGCGCGACGATCGTGACCGCCCGGATGACGTCCCGGTCCATCAGCTCGGTGGCCAGCCGCAGGGCGTAGGTGGTCTTGCCGGCGCCGGGGGTGGCGACCGCCAGGAAGTCGCGGGGGGTGGCCCGCAGGTATGCCGCGAGGGCGGCTTGCTGCCAGGCGCGCAGCTTCGAGGCCGTCCCCCACGCCGCCCGCTCCGGGAACGCTGGGGAGAGGTGCGATGCGGCGGCGGTACTCATAGAGCGGCCACGATAACCGTTGCAGCGAAACGACATGCCCGGACCCTGGCGTCGACGCCGGGGCCCCAACGGTGTGCTAGAGCGTGTCGCGACGGGGCGCCGTTGCGCCCCGCAGGTCAGGCGTCGCCACCGTCCTGAGGGGCCCGGAGCCCGTCGTAGATCTCCTTGCACGTGGGACACACCGGGAACTTCTTGGGGTCACGACCGGGCACCCAGACCTTGCCGCAGAGGGCCACCACCGGATCGCCGGACAGGGCGCTCTCCAGGATCTTCTCCTTGCGCACGTAGTGCGAGAACCGCTCGTGGTCGCCGGGCTCCTGAAGCTGCTCCTCGACCTGGTCGAGCTCCAGCAGCGCAGTGCGCGTGGCCGGTTGGCTCGCAGGCTGGAACGGGTCGTCGAGGGGAATCGGAGGCTCGCTCATCCCCCGAGTGTATGCGGCGGGCTCAGTTCATCTCGGGGTCGGCGGGGAAGGTGGCGACGAAGGCGAGGTGGTTCCGCTGGCGGCGCAGCACCCGCTCCCACAGGCCATCCGGGGTGTCGGTGAACGCGTCACGTCCCTCCGCCTCCACCACGAACCAGCTGCCTGTCTCGATCTCGTCCTCGAGCTGACCGGGCGACCACCCGGCATACCCGGCGAAGATCCGCAGGCCGGCGACCTCGGGCATCACCAACGCCGGTGGCGTGTCGAGGTCGACCAGGCCGATCCCGCCGAACAGCTTCTTGACGCCCATCGGCTCCACGTCGCCGGGCACGGTGACCAGCCCCAAGGCACTGTCCAGACCCACCGGGCCGCCCTCGAAGAGCACAGCGGGAGCCGTCACATGGGGCTGCCAGTCGGGCAGCACCGCATCGACCCTGGCCTCCATCGGACGGGTGAGCACGACGCCCTGCGCACCCTCGACATCGTGGTGCAGCAGGAGGACGACGGACCGGTGGAAGACCCCCTCCTGGATGTGAGGGGTGGAGACGAGCAGGCTGCCCGACAGGTCGCGGTCCACGGAACCATTGTGCCCGGGCACGTCAAAGCCCCGGACCGTCGGCCCGGGGCTTTGACTGTTCAGCCGATGGGGTATGCCGCCCGTAGTGCTCGGCACGCCCCGTCACGCGTCGTGCTCGTGGGGTCAGTCGCGCGATCCACGGGAGTACCCGCGGTCGGGCCGGTCGCCACCGAAGGAGCGACCACCCTGACGCGGACCACGCGGACCGCCACCACGCGGGCCTCCGCCACGAGGGCCCGACGGGCCGCCGGGGCGGCGGCCGCCACGCTTCTCGCCTTCGAGGACCCGACGCACCTGGTCCTCGGGCACGGGAATCCCACTCGGCGACGAGGCACCCGTGGCAGCAAGCCGGTCGTCTCCCGGGATGGCCTTGGTCGGCAGGGCGTCGATGCCTGCCTCGCGCGCCATGCGCTCCATGGTGCGTCGCTGGTGCGGCAGAGCCAAGGTGACCACGGTCCCCTTGTCGCCGGCCCGAGCGGTGCGGCCGGAACGGTGCAGGTAGTCCTTGTGGTCGGCGGGCGGGTCGACCTGAAGCACCACCGACACGTCGTCAACGTGGATGCCTCGGGCGGCGACGTCGGTCGCGACCAGCACCGGAAGGGTGCCGTCGCGGAAGGCGCCGAGGACCCGGTTCCGAGCACCCTGGGCCAGACCACCGTGCAACGCGGCGGCAAAGACGCCCTGCTCGCGCAGCTGGAGGGCAACCCGGTCGGCGCCGAGCTTGGTCCGCACGAACACGACGGTGCGCCCGGCCCGGTTGGCGACCTCGGCGGTGATCGTCTTCTTGTGCATCGGGTCGATGAGCAGCACATGGTGCTCCATCGTGGTGACGGACGCCTTCGCGTCGTTCGTCGAATGCGTCACCGGGTCGGTGAGATAGCGCGCGACGAGCTGGTCGATGCCCTTGTCCAGCGTGGCCGAGAACATCATGCGCTGGCCGCCCGTGGGCATCTGGTCGAGGATCGCGGTGACCTCCGGCAGGAAGCCCATGTCGGCCATGTGGTCGGCCTCGTCGAGCACGGTGATCTCGATGTCGCCCAGCTGGACGGCCTCACGGTCGACGAGGTCCTTGAGACGGCCAGGGGTCGCGATGAGCAGGTCGACGCCACGGTTGAGGGCGTTGATCTGGGTCGTGTAAGACAGCCCACCGGCGACCAGCTTGTGGCGCAGACCGAGGACGTGCACGAGCGGCTCCAGCGCGTCGGACACCTGCATGGCGAGCTCGCGGGTGGGCACCATGATCAGGGCGCGCGGCCGACGCGGAGCCGACTTGCCACCCTCCGCCAGCCTGGTCAGCAGGGGCAGCCCGAAGGCCAGGGTCTTGCCGGACCCGGTCTGGCCGCGGCCGAGCACGTCCTTGCCAGCGAGCGCGTCGGGGATGGTCGCCGTCTGGATCGGGAACGGCGTGGTGATGCCGTCGCGAGCCAGTCGCTCGACGATGCGGTCGGCCAGGCCGAGCTGGGCGAAGCCGTTGTCGGACTCCACGGTGACCGGACCGTCGACGCTCTTACGGGTCGCCTTCACCCAGGTGTCGGCGGCCATGCGCTCGGTCTCGGGGTCGACCTGGTCCTCGGAACGTGACCGGTCGAAACGGTTGGTCCGCTCGAAGCGAGCCGAGCCGCGGGAGTCGTCACGGTTGAACTCGCGACGGGCCGGACGCTCGTCACGGCTGAACTCGCGACGCGCGGGGCGCTCGTCACGGCTGAACTCACGACGGGCCGGACGCTCATCGCGGCTGAACTCACGGCGGGCCGGACGCTCGTCGCGGCTGAACTCACGGCGGGCCGGACGCTCATCGCGGCTGAACTCACGGCGCGCCGGTCGCTCGTCCCGGTTGAACTCACGGCGGGCCGGACGCTCGTCCCGGCTGAACTCACGGCGGGCCGGACGCTCGTCCCGGTTGAATTCACGACGCGCCGGACGCTCGTCACGGCTGAACTCACGACGCGCCGGACGCTCACCGTCGCGCGCTGGGCGGGCGGCATACGGCGTGGAGTCGCCGCGCGGGGCGGACGTACCGGCCTGACCGCGGTGGGGCTTCTTGGGGCCCTTCTTCGCGGCAGCCTTCTTGTCGGGGGTCCAACGGGCCTTTTTGGGCGCGTCGGATCGCAGGTTCTTAGGCACAGATATTCAGCTCACTTCAGGTACTCGAGTAGACACGCCTCGAGCCACCTGGCGAGGGGGCGAAGAAGACGAGCCTCAGGCCAT
>DASYGI010000211.1:0-11912 GCA_035999925.1 Pedococcus sp. | reverse complement strand
ACCTGTCGCGAACTGCGTGCTGCGATGACGATCACGGAACATGGCGACCCCCTGGTCGGTCGTGTCACTCGGGTGGATCAGGAACACCACTTCGACCCCCGGACCCGAGCCGCCGGTTCCACCCCGGTGGTGTCGAAACAGTCACGATCTTGAAAGGGTGTGGCCATGGTCGGGACACGCATCGTCATCGTCGGTGGGGGTATTGCCGGTCTCGCCGCGGCCTGGGAGATCTCCACGGCATTGCCGCAGGCTCGGATCACGGTGCTGGACGCGGCGGACCGCCCCGGCGGGAAGCTGCGCCGAGAGCCCGTCGCGGGGGTGGCGGTCGACGTCGGGGCGGAGGCGGTGCTGGCACGCCGACCGGAGGCGTTGACGCTGATGAACGAGGTGGGGCTGGCCGGCGACATCGAGAACCCGGCGACCACCTCGGCATCGATCTGGTCGCGCGGTGACCTGCACCCGCTACCCAAGGGCACGCTGCTGGGGATCCCCTCGCAGCCGTCGGCCGCCTTGGGCATCCTGTCGGCCAGTGAGGTAGCCAGGGCGGAACACGAGGAGCCGTGGCCGGGTGGGCAGTTCGATGATGTGTCGTTGGGCGACTACGTGGCGACCCGGTTGGGAGACGCCGTAGTCGACCGCCTGGTCGAGCCGCTGCTCGGAGGCGTCTATGCCGGGCAGTCACGATCACTGTCGTTGCGTGCCTGCGTGCCGACGCTGTTCGACGCGGTGTGCCGGGGCGAGTCGCTCACCGCGGCCGCGGCCCGCTCGGCAGCCTCGAACGACGAGGCCGCCGGTGCGCCTGCTCCGGTCTTCGCCGGGCTGGCCGGCGGTGTGGGGCGCCTGGCAGAGGTCCTCTCCGAGCAGCTGCGCCGCCGTGGGGTGACGATCCGCAGCGGCACGATTGCCCGGGAGCTGCATCGCGAACCAGACAGCAGCGGCGCAGGATGGTCGGTCGTCGTGGGGTCGCGGGCCCAGCCGAGCCGAGTCCACGCGGATGCGGTCGTGGTGGCTGTCCCGGCGACCCCGGCGGGCCGTCTGCTCGCCCCGCACAGCCCCCAAGGCGCTCGCGAGCTGGCTGGGATCCAGTACGCCTCTATGGCGATTGTGACCCTCGCCGTGGTATCGAGCGGCCGCGGCCCAGACCGGCCGCCCCTGCGTGGCTCGGGATTTCTCGTTCCGCCGGTGGAGGGGCGCACCATCAAGGCGAGCACGTTCACGTCCACGAAGTGGCGCTGGGCGGCGCAGGCGGCCGAGGACCTCTCGTTCCTGCGCGCCTCTGTCGGCCGTCATGGCGAGACCTCGGACCTGCAGCGCCCGGACGACGAGCTCGTCGCGCTCGCCGTCGCGGAGGTCAGCGAGGCACTAGGCCACCAGCTACCGCCGCTCGTGGACGCCCACGTCCAACGCTGGGGTGGGGCCCTGCCCCAGTACGCCGTGGGCCACCTGGCCCGGGTGGCGCGCATCCGCGCCGCCACCAAGGACCTGGCCGGGCTCGCCTTGGCCGGCGCGGCATACGACGGGGTTGGTGTGCCGGCCTGTATCGCCAGTGGACGCGCCGCCGCGCAGCTGGTGATGACCCACGTGCGTTCGCGCCCAGGGGGCGCGGGAGAATGACCTCATGACTGGCAAGCCTTCGCCCTCCCGCATCCGTGAGATCAACGCATCCCTGCGCTACGCGATGTGGTCGGTCTTCTCCGTGACCTCGCCGCTGGGCGACGACCGTGACGTGATGGCCAAGGAGGTCGAGACGCTGTTCGAGCGACTCGAGTCCGAGGGGGTGGTGACGCGCGGCGTCTACGACATCGCAGGGCTGCGGCCGGAGGCAGACTTCATGGTCTGGTGGCACGCCGAGCGCATCGAGGACATCCAGGCGGCCTACCGCGCGTTCCTGCGCACTGACCTCGGCCACCTGCTGGAGCCGACCTGGTCGGCGGCCGCGCTGCATCGCCCCGCCGAGTTCAACAAGAGCCACATCCCGGCGTTCCTGGCCGACGAAGACCCCAAGGCGTTCATCTGCGTCTATCCGTTCGTGCGGTCCTATGACTGGTACCTGCTGGAGGACGGGGAGCGGCGCGACATGCTGCGCGAGCACGGCCAACTCGCCCGTGACTACCCCGACGTGCGGGCCAACACGATCGCCTCGTTCGCCCTCAACGACTACGAGTGGGTCCTGGCGTTCGAGGCGGACGAGCTGCACCGCATCGTCGACCTGATGCGCGACCTGCGCGCCTCGCGGGCCCGGCTGCATGTCCGCGAGGAGCTCCCGTTCCACACCGGCCGCCGGGTCGAGGTGGGCGAGCTCCTGGCAAGCCTGCGCTAGACGCCTCAGGCTTTGGGGCGCAGCGTCATCGAGATGCTGTTGATGCAGTACCGCTGGTCGGTCGGCGTCCCGTAGCCCTCGCCCTCGAAGACGTGGCCGAGGTGGCTGCCGCAGGTGGCGCAGCGAACCTCGACACGCTTCATCCCCATGGCGCGGTCCTCGATGTACTCGACGCTGTCGCCGGCGAGGGGCGCGTAGAAGGAGGGCCAGCCGCAGTGGCTCTCGAACTTGGTGTCGGAGGTGAACAGCTCGGCGCCACACGCCCGGCAGGCATATACGCCCTCGGTGGTGGTGTCGGTGTACTCGCCGACGAACGGTCGCTCGGTGCCCGCCTTGCGCAGCACGTTGTACTCGTCGCTGCTCAGCTCCTGCCGCCACTGCTCGTCGGTCTTGGCCACGGGGTAGGTCTTGTCGCTGCTCCTCATGCCCAGATCAACACCACCGGGGACCCATTGGTTCCCGACTAGGCTGCCGGACATGGCGGCGCAGGCAACCGAGCTCGAGGTCCCTGGTGGACCCGACGGCTCGCGACGGGTCCGGATCTCCAGCCCCGAACGGCTGATCTGGCCCGACGACGGGATCACCAAGCTGGACCTGGCGCAGTACGCGGTCGACGTGTCGGACGGCCTCATGCGAGCGCTGGGCAACCGGCCGGTCACGTTGCAGCGTTTCCCTGATGGCATCACCGGCGAGGAGTTCTGGACGAAGAACCCGCCAAAGGGCATGCCCGACTTCATCACCCCCGTGATGTGCACGTACCCCTCGGGACGCAAGCACCTGCAGGTCGTCGTGGACGAGCCCGCCGCCGCCGTCTGGGCCATGCAGATGAACACCGTGACGTTCCACCCGTGGCCGGTGCGCACCAGCAACGTCGACAACCCCGACGAGCTCCGGATCGACCTCGACCCTCAGCCGGGGCGTGGGTACGAGGATGCGGTCGAGGCGGCCCTCGTGCTTCGGGAGGTGTTGTCCGAGCTGGGCCTCACCGGATGGGCGAAGACCTCGGGCAACCGTGGGGTGCACGTGTTCGTGCGGGTGGCGCCGGCTTACGAGTTCCTCGACGTGCGTCACGGCGTGATCGCCATCGCGCGCGAGCTGGAGAGACGGCTGCCTGACCTGGTCACGACCTCCTGGTGGAAGGAGGAGCGAGGCGAGCGGGTGTTCGTCGACTTCAACCAGGCCTGCCGTGACCGCACGATCGCGTCGGCCTACAGCCCGCGACCGCTGCCCGGTGCGCCCGTGAGTATGCCGGTGGCCTGGGAAGCGCTGTCGCAGGTGCGGCCCGGGGACTTCACGGTGCGTACCGTGCCGGGGATCGTGGCAGCGGACGGCGACGCCTGGGCCGGGATCGACGAGGCGGTCGGGGACCTGTCGACCGCGATCGCGTGGTGGGACAGGGACATCGCCGAACGCGGGTTGGGCGAGCTGAACTTTCCTCCCGACTACCCGAAGATGCCGGGCGAGCCGCCTCGGGTGCAGCCGAGCAAGCGTCGCAAGGACCGCTCGGACGAGGAGTACCTCGCGCCCAAGGCCGAGCGGGACGCGGCTTGGGGACTTGCCGTGATCCCTCCGGTGGCGCCGATGCTCGCCAAGCCCGTCAAGGGCATCCCGAAGGGCGAGTACCTGTTCGAGCCCAAGTGGGACGGGTTTCGATCGGTCATCTTCCGCTCCGGGGACCGGGTGGAGATCGGGAGCCGGAACGAAAAGCCGATGACCCGGTACTTCCCCGAGGTGGTCGAGGCTGTTCTGGCGAACCTGCCCGAGAAGTGTGTCGTGGATGGCGAGATCGTCCTGGTCGGCGCATCGGGAGACCGGCTCGACTTCGACGCTCTCCAACAGCGGATCCACCCCGCGGCCAGCCGGGTCACCAAGCTCGCCGCCCAGACCCCTGCCAGCTTCGTGGCGTTCGACCTGCTGGCCCTGGGCGAGGACGATCTCACAGGTCGGCCCATGCACGAGCGTCGCGCGTTGCTGGAGAAGGCGTTGGCCGGGGTCGAGGCGCCGATCCACCTCACCCGCGCGACCCGTGACCCGCAGGTGGCGCAGGAGTGGTTCCACCAGTTCGAGGGCGCCGGCCTCGACGGCGTGATCGCCAAGCCGCTGGACGGGACCTACCAGCAGGACAAGCGGGTCATGCTCAAGATCAAGCACGAACGGACGGCGGACTGCGTGGTCGCCGGCTATCGCACGCACAAGACGGGTGACGACCTGGTCGGGTCCCTGCTGCTGGGCCTCTACACCGGCGAGGGGGCGCTGATGAGCGTCGGAGTGATCGGCGCGTTTCCGATGGCCCGACGGCGTGAGCTGTTCGTGGAGCTGCAACCGCTGGTCACGACGTTCGAGGACCACCCCTGGGCCTGGGCGGGGGAGGAGATGAGCACCCGGACCCCGACTGGCGGCGCGACCAGCCGGTGGAATGCCGGCAAGGACCTGTCGTTCACCCCGCTGCGGCCCGAGCGGGTGGTCGAGGTCCGCTATGACCACATGGAGGGTGCGCGCTTTCGGCATACCGCGCAGTTCGTTCGCTGGCGCCCGGACCGCGAGCCGTCGTCGTGCACGTATGAACAGCTCGAAGAGCCGGTGAGCTTCGACCTGGCTGACGTGCTCGGGGAGGCGTAGCAGTGGCCCAGCTGGGCCCGGCTGCGCGCAAGACGGTCCTGGGCGCGGCCGTAGCTGGCGGGTCCGTGGCGCTCGGCGGTGCGCTCACCTCGGTGGGAGCCGCCGCCTACTTCGCCCGGAAGGTCCTCACTCCCGACCGCCAGCGCCCCGACGACACCCAGATCCTTGCTGTCGACACCACCGCGGTCACCCTCGACCTGACCGTCGACACGGTTTTGCCAGGGCGGTACGGCCTGTGGCTCGACGGCTCACGGGGTCATGCCCGGCTCGGCGAGGTGCTGGACGTCGACCAGGAACGAGGGCGGGTCCGGCGAAGGCTCCACGGCGTCGACTACGGACATCTCACGCCAGGCTTCGCTCGGTGGAACCAGTACTACTTCGCCGGTCCGCCGGACCGCGCGCTGGGGGTCCGGACCGAGTACCTCGAGGTGCCGACCGAGCTGGGCACCATGCCCGCCTGGTTGATCCAGGCCGAACCTCGTTCCGACCGCTGGGCCATCCTCGTGCACGGGCGAGGAGCCCGGCGCGACGAAGCCCTGCGCGCGGTGAAACCGTTGCGTGACAACGACGTCAACGTGTTGATCCCCAGTTATCGGAACGACCTGGGGGCGCGCAGTGGTCCGGACGGACGGTACAACCTCGGGCTGTCCGAATGGCGCGATGTCGAGGACGCGGCCCTGGTCGCGCTGCAACGTGGCGCTCGTGAGCTCATCCTGGTCGGCTGGTCCATGGGCGGGGCCATCGTCCTGCAGACGCTCAGCCAGAGCTGGGTCGCCGACCACGTGAGCCAGGTGGTGCTCGACGGACCGGTCATCGACTGGGGAGACGTCCTGGCCCACCACGCCCGGGAACACAAGGTCCCACCTCCGATCGACGGCCTGAGCCGCTCGCTGATGGGGCGCCGCGCCACCAGGCGTCTCGTGGGTGTCCATAGTCCGCTGGACGTTGCCAAGACGAACTGGGTGGAGCGAGCCGACGAGCTCACGCATCCGATGCTCGTCATCCATTCTGTCGACGACGAGTTCGTGCCTTCCGGGCCTTCCGAACGTCTCGCGGCAGCGCGGCCGGACCTCGTCACGATGGAGCGCTGGGACACCGCGCGGCATACCAAGGAGTGGAACGTGGACCCTCAGCGGTGGGAGCGCTCCGTCTCGGACTTCGTCAGGGGTTGATGCGCCAGCGGCCGAGGACGGAGCCGCCTTCCTCGAGCAGCAGCAGGGGTGTCATCGCGACGTCGCGAGGCGTGCCCGACAGGATGCTCTTGTGGCTGCCGGCGACCAGCCTGGGGGACCAGGTGAGCGCGAGCTCGTCGACCACCCCAGCGTCGAGCATGCTGCCGAACAACGCTGGACCCCCCTCACAGAGGATCTGGCGAAAGCCCTTGTCCTCCAACATGTGTCTCATCGCCAACAGGTCGACGCTTTCGCGTCCTGCGGTGAGGACGAAGTCAGGTCCGAGCAGCTCTCGGGAGCGCTCCAGGTTTCGGGGGTCGGCGTTCTCGCGGGTCACGAACAACACTGACCCCTCCGGGCCGCCGCACACGGACTGCGGTACCTCTCCGGAATGGCTGACCACCACCAGTCGGGGCGCACGAGGATCGTCGGCCTGCAGTGATGGGTAACCCTCCGCCCGCACCGTGCCCGCGCCGACCACCACGATGTCGCTCAGCCGCCGAAGGAGCGCGAAGACGACCTGGTCCGCGTCGGTGTTGATGCTGCCGGACCGTTGGTCGCTGCCTGTCGCCGCGCCGTCGATGGTCGAGACGAAGTTGACCCGCAGCCAGCGCCGCGCCTCGGGCGCGTAGAGGTCGGCCACCTGGTCGGCGCTCAGGACGGTTCCGGGAGCGTACGTGCCGGTGTGGTCGAGCAGGAGGCGCATGACCCCGAGTGTGCCACCGTGGCTACGCTGCCTGCGTGCCTGGCTCGCTGCTCGACCGTTCCCCGCAGCTGGACCGCGGCCGCCTCGTCCGCGAGCTGGTGCCGCCGCCCCGCTTCGACACCGAGCGGTTCTCCACCTACCGGCCCGACCCGGCGGAGCCCAGCCAGGGTGGGGCTGTCGAGCGTCTTCGCGCGTATGCCGCCGGGCTCGATGGTGCTCCTCGCGGCTGGTTCCCTCGCAGGAAGCCGGCCACCGGGCGGGGGATCTATCTCGACGGTGGCTTCGGCGTCGGCAAGACCCACCTGCTCGCCTCGCTGTGGCACGAGGCCGAGGGGCCCAAGGCCTTTGGGACGTTCGTCGAGTACACGAACCTGGTCGGGGCCCTGGGATTCCAGGCGACCGTCGAGGCGCTGAGCGGGCACCGACTGGTCTGCATCGACGAGTTCGAGCTCGATGACCCGGGTGACACCGTACTGATGGCCACCCTCCTGGGGCGGCTGGCCGGGTCTGGGGTCAGCCTGGCTGCGACATCCAACACCCTGCCTGACGCCTTGGGGCAGGGTCGATTCGCGGCCGAGGACTTCCTTCGTGAGATCCAGGCGCTGTCCGAGCGGTTCGACGTGGTGACCGTCGGCGGTCCCGACTACCGCCATCGCGACTCCGTCGACAGCCCCGCCCCGTTGACCGAGGACGAGGTCGCCGCGTCGGTGGACCGAGCCGGTGGCGTGTTCGACCACTTCGTCGACGTGACCCGACACCTGGCCACCGTGCATCCCAGCCGCTATCGGGCCATGCTCGACGGCGTCGGCGCGGTTGGCTGGACGCACGTTCGACAGGTGACGGACCAAGCCATCGCGCTTCGGCTCGTCGTCCTGGCGGACCGGCTGTACGACGCCGACATCCCGGTCTTCGCCAGTGGCACGCCCATCGGCGAGATCTTCTCGGCGGAGATGCTCAGCGGGGGATACCGCAAGAAGTACTTCCGGGCGCTGTCTCGGCTCACTGCCCTCGCGCGCGCTGACCTGCGGTGACAGGATGCCCAGATGGGCGCAAACGCTGAAACGCAGGCCAAGGCGAAGAAGCATCCTGAGTCGACCTCCGCGGAGGCGACCTCGCTGGCGCCGGTTCGCTTCAGCGATGCGTTGAGGGCCGGAGCCGGGTTCGTCCTCGCCGAGGACGACACTCGCGCGACCCCGGCCTTTGATGGCCACAAGAAGGCAGGCGTAGCGGCGCTCGCGGATCGGGCCGGCGAGATCGGTGAATTCCAGGAGCGGTTGTATGCCGAGTCCAAGGTGGACGGACAGCGCTCGTTGCTGCTCGTGGTCCAGGGCATGGACACCTCGGGCAAAGGCGGCATCATGCGTCACGTCGTCGGTCAGATGGACCCCCAGGGCGTTCGGTACACCGCTTTCAAGCAGCCCACCCCTCAGGAAGGCCAGCACCCGTTCCTCTGGCGCATCCGCAACGCCCTCCCGGAGCCCGGCCAGATCGGGGTCTTTGACCGGTCGCACTACGAGGACGTCCTGGTGGTGCGGGTCCACGATCTGGTCCCCAAAGCGACCTGGTCCCGGCGGTACAGCCAGATCAACGACTTCGAGGCCAAGGCTGTCGAACAGGGCACCACGATCGTCAAGGTCATGTTGCACCTCTCCCCAGATGAGCAGAAGTCGCGGCTGACGCGTCGGCTCCAGCGGCCGGACAAGCAGTGGAAGTACAACCCGACCGACGTCGACGAGCGCCTGCTGTGGCCGCAGTACCAGGCCGCCTACCAGGACGTGTTGGACAAGACCTCAACGGACCTGGCGCCGTGGTACGTCGTGCCAGCCGACCGCAAGTGGTACGCACGGCTAGCCGTCCAGAGTCTGGTCCTCGAGCATCTGGAGGCCATGGACCCGCAGTGGCCTGCGGTCGACTTCGACGTGACGGCGGAACAGCGGCGTCTGGCCGAGAGCTAGCGCCTCAGGGGTGGGTCCTCTGGGGGGTGGTCCTCAGAGGCTGACAGCCCGGTCGACCAGGGCGCGCGCATGGCGCTCGGACAGTCCCGAGTCGAGCGTGCCGAAGGTGGACCCGTGGCCCCCGCCGAGGCGGCTCGCAACGAAGGCGTCCGCGACCTCAGCCGGTGCGAGCTGGACCAGCAGGGCCGCCTGCAGGGTGAGCGCAAGCTGCTCGACGATGCGTCGGGCACCGGCCTGAGCGCCGGCCTCGGCGGCCGAGGTCACCAGTCGCGGTAGGCGGTCGATGGCGGTGTCGAGCGCGGAGGAGTGTCCGGAGGCCTTGCTGACCTCGGTGACGAACGCCTCGACGGAGGCGGGCTCGCGGCTGACGGCGCGCAGCACGTCGAGGGCATTGACGTTGCCGGAGCCCTCCCAGATCGAGTTGAGCGGGGCCTCCCGGTACAGGCGCGCCAGGCCGTTCTCTTCGACGTATCCGTTACCCCCCAGGCATTCCAGGGCTTCGGCCACCATGGGCGAGGTGCGCTTGCACACCCAGTACTTGCCCACCGCGACCCCGAGGCGCGACAGGGCGGTGTCGCCCTCGTCGACGGCGTGCGCCAGGCGCAGACCGAGGGTCGTGGCGGCCTCGGACTCCAGCGCGAGGTCGGCCAGCACGTTCTGCATGAGGGGCTGGTCGACCAGTAGTGCGCCGAAGGCCGAACGGTGTCGGGCGTGGTGGACGGCGCGCACCAGCGCCGCACGCATAGTCGAGGCCGAGCCCAGGATGCAGTCCAGGCGGGTGGCCGCGACCATGTCCAGAATCGTGCGGATGCCGCGGCCTTCGTCGCCCACGCGCACCCCCCAGGTCCCGTCGAACTCGACTTCGGAGGAGGCGTTGGACCGGTTACCCAGCTTGTCCTTCAGCCGCTGCAGGGCAAACGGATTGCGTCTGCCGTCGTCCAGCACTCTGGGGACCAGGAAGCAGCCCACGCCGGCGTCGGTCTGGGCCAGGACAAGGAAGGCGTCGCTCATCGGCGCCGAGCAGAACCACTTGTGCCCCGTGAGCTGGTAGGTGTCGCCGCCCTCCAGCGGACCACCCGGACTCGCCACGGCGATCGTCGTGTTGGCGCGGACGTCGGAGCCGCCCTGTTTCTCTGTCATGCCCATGCCCGCGATCGCCCCGCTCTTGTCGGCGACAGCCCGCAGGCCGAAGTCGTAGGAGCGGGAGGCCAGCGCGGGCACCCAGCGCTGCGCCAGCGCAGGGTTGGCCGCGAGGGCCGCCGCGGCGGCATACGTCATGGAGACCGGACAGAGGTGACCCTGCTCGTTCTCGGACCACGCGATGAAGCCGCCCGCGCGGCGCACGTGCGCGCCCGTCCCGGTCGGCTGGGTCCAGGGCTCGGCGGTGAGGCCGGCGCCGACGGCGACTTCCATGAGGGAGTGCCACGCGGGATGGAACTCGACCTCGTCAAGGCGCTCACCGGTAGGGGAGTGGGTGCGCAGCACGGGCTCGTGCTCGTTCGCCTGGACGGCCCATCCGCGAGCCTGAAGCGAGCCGGCGCGGGCCCCCAGGGCCGACACCTCGTCGTATGCCGTCGGCGCGAGCCAGCGTCGTAGACCCTCTCGCAGCGCAGGTTGGCTCTCCACCGTGTTGTAGTCGGCTAGTGGGGGCACCTGGTTGGTCACGGCGTGGGTGGACACGGCCCCCACTATGCCGGGATACCGTGGACGGGTGAGTGTCAGGGGTCGGCTACGTCGCGAGCTGCTGCGCATCCCAGGCGCGCTGCCGCTCGCACGACTGACTCTGGAGACCATCCGGATCTGTCTGCGCTACCGCGTGACGGGACTCGCGTCGGAGGCAGGGTTCTTCATGCTCCTGTCCCTGCCGCCGTTGCTGCTCGGGCTGTTCGGCGGGGTCGGCTACCTGGGCAGCTGGCTCGGTCACGACATCGTCGACCAGCTGGTCAAGGGGATCCAGAAGTTCGCCGAGCAGTACGTCCTGCAGGGCGTGGTCGAGGACACCATCGTGCCGACCGTCAACGACGTGTTCAAGAACGGCAGGTTCGACCTCATCTCGGTCGGCTTCCTGCTCTCCGTGTGGTCGGGCTCGCGGGCGCTCAATGTGTTCGTCGACACCATTTCGATCATGTACGGACAGTCCGGGGTGCGGGGGATCGTCCGGACCAGGGCCTTGTCGCTGACGCTGTATTTCCTCTCGCTCGTCGTGGGGATAGTCGTGATTCCGCTGGTGGTCATCGGGCCCGCCTGGCTGGGCCAGCTGCTGCCGCAAGGCCTGCGCTTCCTCACCCTGCTCTACTGGCCGGTGGTCACCGTGGTGGCTGTCGCGAGCGTGGCGACGCTGTTCCATATCTCGACGCCCCGACGGACGCCGTGGCTGCGTGACGTCCCGGGATCGGTGCTGACGCTGCTGATCTGGGCGCTGGCCTCGTTCGTCCTGCGGGGCACGCTGACTGCCTCCATCGGGGGCGGCACCTCCATCTACGGGCCGCTGTCGACGCCCATCGTTCTGCTGATCTGGCTGTACGCCCTGGCCATCGCGGTTCTCATCGGCGCCGCGCTCAACGCTGCTATCCGGACGCTCTGGCCGGTCGAGGAGCGTCCATCACTTCGGGCGCAGGGGGTCGTGTACGTCAAGGAGCGGCTGGCGTCTCGTCGTGCCGCGCGGGCCGTGAGCGCACTCGGGTTGGAGTTGAGTGGCTCAACCGGCTACGGCCCGGACCCTGAGCCCAGACGCGAGGTACCGGAGGACTCGGACGTGCCGCTGGTTGCGGCGGAGAGGGATCTGGCCGGCTCGGAGGTAGGTCTGGGGGAGTCGGTCAGGGGACTTCGCGACGAGGCCCGCAAGCCGCTCACACCGTTGCCGGGGCCGCTCGAGAAGAGCCAATTTGAAGAGGGCGAGCAAGATCAGATACTGTCTGTCCGCACGCGCAGCGGGTGAAAATCCGCTCGACACCAATAGCGCGTGAAATGCGGATGTAGCTCAGTTGGTAGAGCGCAACCTTGCCAAGGTTGAGGTCGCCGGTTCGAGCCCGGTCATCCGCTCGGAGGGTTTGACCGCCTTCACGGTGGAGTGGCCGAGAGGCGAGGCAGCGGCCTGCAAAGCCGCGTACACGGGTTCAAATCCCGTCTCCACCTCGACA
>DASYGI010000210.1:0-20902 GCA_035999925.1 Pedococcus sp. | reverse complement strand
GGCGCCCGGATGTCGCGACTTTCCTGACATAGCCTCAGGGCTATGTCGCACCCCACCGCGCCTTCCCCCACCGCCTACCGACGCGAGAAGATTCCCGGCTGGGCGCGCCTGCCGCTGTGCGGGCTCACCGGAGTGGTTCTGGGCGGCGTGGTTGCAGTGCCAGGGTCATGGCAGGACGGCCTCCTTGTGGGCTGGGTCGCCTCTGCGAGCGTGTTCGTCGCATGGACGTGGGCCACGATCTGGCCGATGGACTCGGCCGCCACCCGGTCCCATGCGGCGCGCGAGGACGCCGGTCGGGCCGTCGCCGACATCGTCATCCTCGCCGCCGCCGTGGCCGGCCTGGGCGCGGTCGTCCTGTTCCTTATCAGTGGCGCGAAAGGCGGTTCAGGCAAAGACATTCAGGCCGCACTGAGCGTTGCCGGTGTGGCTGCAGCGTGGGCGACCGTGCACACGCTTTTCACGACCAGATACGCGCGCCTCTTCTACCAGTCCCCTGCCGGAGGGGTCGACTTCAACGAGGACGACCCACCCCGCTACAGCGACTTCGCCTATCTCGCGTTCACCATCGGGATGACCTACCAGGTCTCCGACACCAACCTGAAGACCAAGGTGATCCGCGCGACAGCGCTACGCCACGCCTTGCTGTCCTACCTCCTCGGAGTCGGCATCATCGCCGTCACCATCAACCTGGTCGCCGGGCTGGGAAAGTAGCGACCCGAGTCGGTAGCGCAGCCACAGGCTCCCGCTCGGCGTCGGGACCGCTGCCACCAGGCGCATGACCCGGCGCTCGGCAAGGCCGGTGAACCACCGAGGCCCAACCGGATCCAGAACCCGTCCCACTGCGAGGCACAGCTCGTCGACGAGCCCCTCCGCGAGAAGTGACTGGGCGAGGGTGATGCTCGCATGCACGCCGACGTCGCCGGTGGTGCGGGCCTTGAGGTCGGCGACCACCTGCGCCGCTGGCCCCTGGACCGCCTCGGCATGGGCCCAGTCGCCGCCCAGTGGCGTGGAGGTGAGGACGTACTTGCGCACGCCGTTGATGAAGTCCGCGAACGGCTGCTCGTCGGAAGTCGGCCAGTAGCGCGACCACTGGTCGTAGGTGTGGCGCCCGAGCAGGACCGCCTGCTGGCGGCCGATCATCTCAGCTTCGAGCCGGGCGAGCTCCGCGTCGAAGACGGGTGCGCCGTTCGCGCGGCCAGTCTCGGGGAAGTAGCGGTGCGGGTCTTCGGCCGCCCCATCCAGGGAAGACAAGATGTAAAGCACGATGCGAGACACGGACAGGTCCTTAGGGGTCAGGAGTGTGGTCCCCAAGAGGACTCCCGAGGCTGCGAGAAGTCATCGGTTCGCGATTGTCACGCGCGAGAAGCGCAGCCACGTGATCCCCTGTCCGGGTCCATCTGGCGGGGTGAAGCTGGCCGGGTGAATAGTGTGTGGCCGTGGGCAAAACCTATGAGCGGATCGATGGCAGGCTCCGGACCTTCATCGAGACGCAACCGGTCTTTTTCGTGGCAACGGCTCCGTTGGCCGGCGAGGGCACCATCAACCTGTCCCCGAAGGGGCTCGCGGGCTCGTTCGCAGTGATCGACGAGCTCACGGTGGCCTACCTCGACTTCGCCGGCAGCAACGCCGAGACGATCGCGCATCTGCGCGAAAATGGCCGAATCACGGTGATGTGGTGCGCTTTTGACGGACCGCCCAACATCGTGCGGGTGCATGGCTGGGGCGAGCCGGTGTTTCGCGACGACCCTCGCTGGGACGGGCTCATGTCGCACTTCCCGAACATCGACGCCAGACAGCATGGGTTGCGAGCCATCATCGTCGTGTCCGCGGAGGTGGTTCGGGACACCTGCGGGTATGCCGTCCCGTTCATGACCTACAACGAGGACCGGCCCTTGCATGCGGCGCGGTTCGCCCGCGACGACGACGAGTCGCTCAGCCAGTATTTCGCGAAGAAGGAGCACGTCGCGACCAGCATCGACGGCCTGCCCGGACTGCCGCTGCCGCTACCGCCGCTGCCGTTACCGCCAGAGCCTTCGTCCCTAGAGTGGTAAGACGCGGAACCCTGGGAAGGGAGGTCCCGATGGCACAGTTCACCGATGACGAGCGGGCTTACCTGGGAGAGCGGCGCCTGGCTCGTCTGGCCACGGTGGGGACCGATGGCACCCCGCACATCACCCCGATAGGGATGTGGCACCTGGCTGCAGATGCCTCGTGGGTCGAGGTCACCGGGCGCAACTTCGCCGCCTCGAAGAAGTACCGCGATGTCGCCGCCACCGGCCGGGCCGCCATCGTCGTCGACGACCTCGCCTCCACCGACCCATGGCGACCTCGTGGCATCGAGATCCGTGGCGCCGCCGAGGCGCTGAGCGAGCCGGAGCCGCACATTCGCATCCACCCCGACCGCGTCATCAGCTGGGGACTGACCAAGGAGCAGCATGACTGACCTATGGCAGCTCGTTGCCGCCGAGCGCGGCGCTTTCGCCGACGACCTCGCGGGGCTGACGGAGGAGCAGTGGAACACCCCTTCCCTGTGTCCGGGGTGGTCGGTGCGCGACATCGTGGCTCACATGACGGCCGCCGCGTCGACCGGACCGGGAGCGTTCCTCGTGCAGTTCGCCACGGCGGGGTTCAACTTCGACAAGTACGCCAACGCCGGTCTGGCTAGGCAGCTGGGCGGTTCGCCCACGCAGACGCTCGCGGCGTTCCGTGCAGTGCAGAACTCCAGGACCTCCCCGCCCGGACCCAAGCCGACCTGGGTCGGCGAGGTGGTCGTCCATTCCGAGGACGCTCGCCGCCCACTGGGCATCCGGCATACCTACAACCCGGAGGCGCTCCAGATCGCCGCGGACTTCTACCAGGGGTCCAACACCCTGATCGGGGCAAAGAACCGGATTGCCGGGTTGTCCCTGAAGGCCACCGACCAAGAGTGGACCCACGGGACGGGACCCCTGGTCGAGGGGCCCATGCTCTCGCTCGTCTTGGCGATGACCGGGCGAGGAAGGCACGTGGACGACCTCACCGGTCCCGGCGTCGAGGCGCTCCGCGGCCGTAACCGCTAGCAGCCGCAACCGCTAGGTGGGCCGTTCGCGACTGAAGGCGGGAACGGGCCCACGATCAGGCCCACGATCCGACAGATGAGGTGGCGACAGCTGAGATTGCGACGCCTTTAGGTTGCGCAGACCAACCTTTAGGTTGCGCAGACCAACGCCGCCGCGTGCGCCGCGGAGGCCGGACGCGACGCGCGCCTAACACCGAGGGCGCCGTCGATCTCGGCCGGACTGAGCTGCCGACCGGCCTGCGCCACCGCCTCGATAAGGTCGGAGAGGAGCTCGATCTCGGACGCCAGTGCAGCGTCCTGCAGCTCTGATGGGGGTTCGGCGCTGACCATTGGCCGACCTATCGCTCGAACGGACGTGGTCCAGCGAGCGGCACCAAACCCAAGTTCGGCGCGAACGCTGGTTTCATCCGAACGAACGGCGTCGCGCAGCGGGTCCAGGCGCGTCTCGCACGTTCATCCGCCCACGGGTCGGGGGCCAACGCGGGGCCCGCGCCTCCTCCTGGAGCACCGCCCTGCGCGTGTACTGAATCCCTTGAGACTTCAAGAGTCCACTAGTTACGGCGAACCCGCCATAGCCCAGTTGGGTCATTTCGGGCAGGGGGGCCTGAGCGGGATCAGATCGTCCCGTTTGGGGTCGGCCGAACGGCCCAGACGTCGTCGCTTGGCGGGACCGGGTCTCGGCGAACCTGCGACTCTGCTGCCGTTGAGGTGGTGAGTGATGACCGAGATGGCCGAGGTCCTCGAAAGCTTCGGCGCGGCCGTGGAATCCGGCAGCGCCGACAAGGTCCTGGCGTGTGTGGGTGACGCCCACCTCGACCTGGTGCTCGACGGTGAGCCACTGGCCATTGCAGGAGCTCAACGGCGCCGGGCGCTTGATGCGCTTCTCTCGGGGTTCGAGGATCTCGCGGTTCGGCCGGTTTCCCGGGCTGTCTCTGGGTCCGTGGTGCGTCAGGACACGGTCGTCTCGGGGCGACACGCCGGCGCCTTTGCGGGCGCGCCGCCCACCGGCCAAAGGGTCCACGTCAACGTGAGGCTGGTGGCCACGGCTGGCCCGTCCGGCACCCTGGACCGTCTGACCGTGGAGCCGGATGTCCGCGCCCTGTTCGCGCAGACCACCGACTCCCGGGACGCGATGGGCACGGCCACGGCGCTGATCGCCACTGCCCGCGACAACCAAGCCGCCCCGATGCGCATCTTCGACATCGACGCGGCTGCGCGACCAGCCCCATCCGCGGTGCCGGCTCCAGGAAGGTCACGTCGAAAACTGGCCGGGGTGGCCGCCTTGACGGCAGCCCTGGTGGTGGGCGCGGCGGCCGCCACCGCGTGGGGAGTCAAGGGGCACTCCCCCGCGACCACGACAGCCATTGCCACCAGCGCCGTGGCGCAGCGCCCGTCGGCTACCCGGTCGACAGCCAGCGCTGCGCCGAAAACCGCCATCGGGGCGCCACCCCTGCGGGCGGCCGTGCTGCCCGCCATTGCGAAGCCGGCCGCGGCGAGCGTGCCGAAGGTCCAGTCCGGCAAGCAGCTCGTCCTGGCCTCCGACGTGCTCTTCGCGCTCGACTCCTCCGACCTGACCGGCGTAGCGACCACTGCCCTTGACCGCCTTGGTCAGCAGATCCGCGACGGCGCGGTCCACGGGACCATCCAGATCAACGGTTACACCGACAACGCCGGGACAATGGCCAGCAACGCGCGCCTGTCTATGGCGCGAGCCCTGGCCGTAGCGCGAGTGCTGCAGCAGGCACTGGCTGGCCTGCCCGTCCTGCTCCAACCACAAGGCTTCGGCGAGAGCGGGCCGGTCGCCTCGAATGCCAACCCAGCTGGGCAAGCGCGGAACCGGCGGGTCACCGTCGTGCTACCCGCCGGATGAGAGCAGAGAGTCGGCGCTGCGGATCGCCGTGTCGTCGCTGAGGGGAACTGGCCCGTTGGCGACCACCGGCATCAGGGTGAGGACGACAGAGCGGCCACTCTTGTAGACGAGGACCGAAATCCCGCCATACCCGGGGTGTTGGGTGGCGTAATGGGCGCCGTCGGCCAAGGCCTTCGGGGCATCGAACTGGCCGCCGTGCAGGACCGTGCTCGCGTCCTGAAACGTCACCGTGGCCCGAGCGCCGGGACTGGTCAACGTCAGGACCTGCTCCGCAGGACTAGACGGGCTGCTGCTGGCCGACACCAACCTCAGCCCCGCTGGGCCCAAAACGGCCAACACGGCGGCCGAGTGGTCCTTGAATCCCTTGATTCCTGTCGGAGCGGCGGCGGCGGTGGTTGTCGTTGAGCGACCGGTGGTGGCGTCTGCCGCAGGAGATGGTTGCTGTACCCCGCAGCCAGCCACGGCCCAGCACAGAGGAACAACCGCGGCTGCGACCCGGAGCGGGAGCGACGCCCTCCGATTCGCATCAAGCCCCATCTCGTCCCTCCCCGACGTCATCCCCCAAAGTCACCGGAATTGTCCTATCTCGGGGTTGAGGCGAACCTGAGTACCGAGGGGACGGCCGACCGAGCGCCCGCCATCCACCTATGCCGGGATCGCAGCGGGGGCTCGGGCCCCTTCCGCCCAGGCGGCATCTGCGGGATGCTGGACGGGCCTACACGGGTTGATGTTGATGATGATGCCGCAAGACTTTCCCCCAGGTTCACCGGTGCACGGGCTGACCGTGCCGGTCATCGTGGTCGCCTGGCCGGCGGACAGCGGGGCAGTCGCGACAGACGAGACGGCCTATGCGGCTCGCGTCGCTTTCGCGTCAGACCCGAGGCCCGCGAACACCTCGCCGGCCGCCCCGACCGACCGGGCACTGATGTCGCTACTCGCGCCGCTGACGTCGGCGATCCAAGAACTGTCCGACACGCTGTTGGCGGACCGACTGCAGGCAGAGCAAACCACTCCGCCGCCGCGTCAGGGCGCCCCCTACGACGCGCCACCCTGGGCCGCCTCAAGTCATCGAGCGCCACGGTTCCCACGCCCTCGCCGAGTGCCGTCGCACGGTCAGCCCGCGCGCTAATACCGTTGGCACGGCTAGCCCGACCGACCACATGTCGTGCCAAGATCGGGCCATGCCGATGCCTCAGGTGGTCGCAGTGAGCCGCGACGATGCCCACCGGTTCAGCAAGGTGCCGTGCCAGTCGGTCACCTTGGTCGAGGGCATCGGCGTTGCCGGAGACGCCCACGCTGGGAGCTTGGTTCAGCACCTGTCGCGCGTGCGGAAAGACCCGAACCAGCCGAACCTTCGCCAGGTCCACCTCATCCAGGCCGAGCTGCTCGAGGAGGCGCGAACCGCCGGTCACCAGCTCGGCCCCGGCAGTCTTGGCGAGAACATCCTCACCCGCGACATCGACCTCCTCGGCCTGCCAGCCGGGACACGTCTCGTGATCGGTCCCGCAGTGCTACGCGTGACAGGGCTGCGCAACCCATGCCGACAGATCAACGAGTTCTCCCCAGGTCTGCTCAAGGTGGTCGTGACCCGTGCGGACGGGGTGCCGTCAGGTTCAGACGTGGCGCTCGGCCCGACGGGAGGCGCCGAGTCTGTGGATGGCGTCGGGATTGTCCGCAAGGCCGGGATCATGGCCGTCGTGGAGCGCGGCGGAACGGTACGTCCAGGCATGGCCATCGAGGTTGCCGAGCCCGCTGAGCCTCACCAGCCCCTCGCTCCGGTCTAGTGCAACGGGCCCAGCGCACTGGAGCTAGTGCAGTGGTAACGGCGGCTCGACCCACCACGGGCGGTCATCGTGGCTGATCCGCACGACCCACTTGACCCAGTGGTAGCCGCGTCGACCGGGAACCACCAGGCGGGCAGGCGACCCGTGCCCCGGCGACAGGCTGATGCCGTCGATCGCGGTGGCCAGGAGCAGGTCGTCTGTGAGCGGCAGGCGCCGTGAGTATCCCGTCGCGCTCGCGACCTCGACAGTTCCTGTGGCCCCGGCCGGCAGCAGCCTGCTCACGCGCACCCCTGACCATTGGTGCTCGGTCCACCACCCGCCGGTGCAGTCCAGGACCGCCACCTTCCGGTCGGTCCACCTGGCGAGCTGCTCGAGAGACCAGTCGCGGGTGGAGCTGTCGGTGGCCACGGTCAGCCGCCAGGATGTCGGGTCGAGGCGAGGCACCTGGTCGAAGAGCCATGAGGTGGCGGGGATCGCGGCGATCGAGGACGAGGTGAGCTGGAACGACCCAGTCGGACGACGTATGCCGCGCTGCACGGTGAACGCGCCCGTCGCCTGGATGCTTGCCTCCAGCGCGCCCGCGGCCGAGGTGAGCACTGCGAGTCGAACGAACGAACGACGCGTGAGGTCGGTCCGACGGAAGTGGACCGGTCGCTGACGGGCGTGCGCGAGCGTGAGTGCGGCGGCGAGGATGCCGGCGCCCACGTGCAGCTGCAGTGTCGTCACCGGCCAGCCGGCGAACAGCGCGCCATCGACGTGGGCGACGCCCGTGACCAGAGCCAGCACCACGCTGAGTCCCAGGGCCAGTGAGGCGACCCGACCCGGGCGCGGTCGTCGCAGCCCTCTGCGGACGACCACCGCCTTCCATGGCACGAGGACGACCACGAGAAGGGCGATGACTCCGTGGAGGAGGGCGACCGGCCATACCGGTCCGGTGCCGAGCAGGAACATCGCGAAGCCAGAGGCGGCCGCCAGCGGCACCACGAACAACAGGGCGAGGTTGGCCAGTCGACCACTCATCGACGTCGGGCCGGACCCTTCCATCTGAAGTGCACGAAGATTCGACCGTGGTTGTCCACGTCCTTCTCGACCCGGTGGTACAGGGCACGGTTCTCCTTCTGGTCAAGGAAGCGCAGGACCCTCTTCTTCAGCGCTCCTGAACCCTTGCCGGGGATGATCTCGACGAGGGGAGCCTTCTTCTCGACCGCCTCATCCATGACGGCACGCAAGGCACGGTCGATGTCCGCGCTGCGGTTGTAGATGTCGTGCAGGTCGAGGGTGATCTTCACCCTGTCATCGTGCACCCGCATGTCTCTCAACTCATCGGCAATGAGCCGGTCAGGTGGGTTTCGTTCCAGGCCGACGATCCGCCATGCCAGCCCACGGTGGGAGTAGACCGGGCTCAGACCGTGCTCGGCCAGCACAGCGAGCATTCGTTCGGGTGGGTGGGCAAACCCGCGGAACGTCTTGCGACCAAGCCGCAGCGCCGTGTTCTGCGCGCCCAGGAACGCCCGGCTGACGACGTTGCGCGGCGGGTGGCTGAACACCAGGAGGCGTTGGGCGTGGTCGGCGGCAGCGCCAAGCAACCGCTCGAAGTCGGGATAACAACACACCACCCGGTGCAGCACCACGATGTCCGCCGGAGCAACCTTCTCGGGCTCGGTCGCAATATCCACCATGAGGCGCTCGATGCGGTCAGCGACTCCTGCGCGGCTCGCCAGCTGGTGGGCTAGGGCGTCGTAGGCGGCGACGAGCTCGAGGTTGGTCGCGCGCACGGCCCCGTGCCGCAACAGCTCGAGCTGGAGTGCTCCGACACCGCCGCCGATCTCGAGGACGGTCGCCCCTTGCACACCACGCCCACGCGCGAAGTCCACTATCCGCTGCTCGGTGCCGCTCAACCCCCGGGTGCGATAGCGCGTGGCCTCGTGCCGGGCGAATCGGTCGCCGAAGACGCCATCGCACCCGCGCGGGTCGCAGCATGCCGCCATGCCCGCAGTATTCACCCGAGTATTTACCCGAGTGGAGTCGGCGCCGCGGTTCGCGCCGCTGACATTCGCGTCCGCGCGAGCAAGGCCGCGACCAGACCGAGCCACAGGTATGCCGGCCACAAGGCGACTCGCTCGGCTGCACCGACCCAGGTCGGCTGCCCGAGGCGGAGCCCGAACGCCAGGGTCCCGACGACCGTCACGACAGCCACGAGGAGTCCGGGTGCGCTCACGTCACCCCGCAGGCCCGCGGTCCTGCGCACCGCGATCGCGGTGGCTACCACGGCAGCCGGCTGCAGCAAGAAGACTGGCGCCGCGACCAGTGCGTGCACCGAGGGGACCTGGTCGACGGGTGCAAATCCCACTGCGGCAGAGCAGGTTCCCGACGCCACCCAGAGGATGACCGCCACGGCGCGCCATCGCGTCGGCTCGAGCCGATCGCGCAACAGAATGGCGCCGATCGCCCGCAACAGCCCGAAGAGGACGAAGGCTGCGTTGAGGACCACGTGGCCGCCAGAGCACGACGCCACGACAGAACCGAAGTGACCCGGCGAGCAGGTGAGCTCCCCCAGGGCACTGATGGTGTCGTCTCTCAGGCTGTATGCCGACGCGGCTGCCGCCACGAGCAGCTCGACGACGATGTAGAGCGGCTGGACCAACCAACAGACGAGTCCCCAGATCGCCCGTCGACCGACACGTCGAGAACCACGTCGCGAGGTTGGCTTCGCCATGGCCTGACCGTAGTGGGGCAATCCTCATCCGTACGGGGTGGACCTCGAAGCCCCCGCCGCGAAACCCAACTGTCGGTGGTGGCCGCGATACTGCACGGATGGCATACGACAGTGAGCTCGCGGACCGGATCCGGGACCTGCTGAGCGAGGAGAGCGGTGTGCGCGAGCAGCGCATGTTCGGCGGCCTGGCGTTTCTGGTCAACGGCAACATGGCGGTCAGCGCGAGCGGCCACGGAGGTCTGATGCTGCACATCGACCCCGCCCGGGCCGACGACCTGGTCGACGAGCCACACGTCCGCCGCGCCGAGATGCGCGGCCGCATCATGGACGGGTGGCTGCGCGTCGACGCTGAGGTCGTCGCCACCGACGCGGACCTGCGGGTGTGGGTCGACCATGGCGTCACCTACGCACGGTCACTCCCCTCCAAGTAGCCCACCCGCATTCGGTTGCGGGGTCGACCGAGGTGCGCCTTTGCCCCGAGGCGTTTCCCCGGACTGTCGGTGCGCCGTGGCATCGTGTCCGTCCATGAACGGTCACCCAGCTGGCACACCGGCCCCGGCGACCGGCGAGACCCACCCCCGTGGACGAGGGTTGGCCGACGCCCTGCACGCGGACGCTCCAGCGACTGGTCGGGCCGAGGAGCTGATGCTCTTCGGCCGGTTCGTCGGGTCCTGGGCCGTCGCGTGGACCGGGGCGGACGAGGAGGGTGACTTAGCGACCGCCAGAGGCGAGCTGCACTTCGGCTGGGTCCTCGGCGGGCGCACCGTGCAAGACGTCTGGATCGTCCCGGGGCCGGGCGAGCCCGGGCAGGGGCGGCCGCCGTTGGCGTTCCACGGGTCGACCATCAGGTTCTTTGACCGCGCCCTCGGCGCCTGGCGTTCGACCTGGATCGAGCCGGTCAACGGCCACGTCCGACGCTTCGTCGGTCGCCCGGTCGATGGAGAGATCATCCTGCTCAGCGACGAGGACGATCCTCAGCTTCGGTGGCGCTTCACCGAGATTGCGGACGACTCCTTCCGCTGGCGCTCCGAGATCTCCCACGACGGCGGCGCAACATGGACCTTCAACGAGGACATGCGGCTGACTCGCCGCGCGTGACCCATCGTCTGCGCCTTCGCGGCGGCGGCCGCGATCGAGCAGGGCTTGGGCGGCTACAGGTGGATGAGGCGCTATCGAGGCGCACTCGAGCCGTTTCGCTGACGCGGAAGCCTCTACGAGGTGACGGTCGAGGCGTCCGGCGACCTGGGCGTGACCGGGACCCAGACCTTCCGGCTGGTCACGTTGCCGAGCCTGCGAGGGAGCTTGGTGGCGGGCGCGCTGCTCGCCTTCGGACTAAGCTTCGACGAGATCGTGGTAACCAACTTCACCTCCTCGCCTCCCGTCCGTACGTTGCAACTGTGGATCTTCGGGAACCTGTCCCGGCCGAACCAGGCGCCGGTGGTGAATGTCGTTGCCGCGGCGCTCATCATCCTTGCGGTCGTGCCGGTCTGGCTGTCGCAGCGGCTCAGCAGCGATACGGTGACAAGCCGCGTCTAGCTCGCGGCGAGCTGCGACGCCGACCCGGGGGGACTACATGAACCAGAGCACCGCGAATGACTCAGCCGACTTGTACCCGGCCACGTTCGTCTCGAAGCCCTGGGGGCGCGAGATGATCTTCGCCGAGATCGACGACCTGTACGTGGGGAAGGTCCTCTTCGTCAATGCCGGCGAGTCCCTCAGCTTGCAGCTTCACAACCAGAAGACCGAGACGATCTGTGTCATCTCTGGGCGTGGCCGCTTGGAGTTCGGCACGGACCCGGCCGCATTGGAGTCCACGGCCTTCGGAACGGGTGACGCGGTGCACCTGCCTGCGGGGGTTCTGCATCGCCTCATCGCCGACGAGGAACTCGTCCTGGCAGAGGTCTCCACAGCCTTCTCCGGTTGGAGAGAGGATGTCGTGCGGCTCGACGACCGTTACGGACGTTCGGGGACGACGGCGCCTTAGCCTCGGGGGGTGGGTCGGATGGGGATTAAGGGTCGGTTGCCGCACCTGCGCTTACGCCTGTTTGCCCTGCCGTATGCCGTGGTCGTCGGTGCGCTGGCAACGGTGGGGTTCACCACCGGGTCGGCACCTCTCATTCTGACTGCAGCTGCCATGACGTTGCCCTCGAGCCTGGTAGCGGTTCCCGCCTATTACCTCGCGTACGGTTCGTTGGCACAGATGCCTGGGGCGAACCCGTCGCAGAGCAGCGGGTCCGGCTCCTGTTCGCCGACTGGGGGTTGTCAAGGATCGTCGACCGGAGATCCAGCGCCTTGGTTCACGCACGCGACTGAGCTCGCGGGAGTCCTCGCGCTGATCGCAGCCGCAGTGCTGAACCTCGTGCTCCTCCGAAGCCTGTTGGCCGCACGGGCTAGGTCTGATCCACCGACTCGGCCCAGCGAGTAGCGCCGAAGCAGGGCCGAAGCAGCGCCAGGGGCTCAGTCGGCACTTCGCAACCGGTCGTTGGCTGGCCCCATTGCGCAGGGACCCGCCGGGGCCGCCTTGGCCTCTTGAAGACGGAGCCAGCAACTGACCCGGGGGCCTGTTCGCTGTTGTCTCGGCTCCGCTGACCGCTGCATGGCTAGGCGCAGACTTTGACCATGCTCCCCCTCGTGGCGAGTGGCTGAAACTCTCTGAACTGTACAAACGCCCAAATCTGACGGCACCTACGGAGCGATGACCTGGGTCGCCATCTCCCTGGATCCGGAACGTCCGAATTCGAAGTTCGGCGGCACCCATTGCTCCCACCGTGCCGGAGTTCTCGCCTCTCAGGCCGTGAGCCGGCTGGCGTACCAGCGTCTTCGACACATCTGGACATGCCTGCGGGTTCAGGCGGTCAACCCAACACCTCTGCCAGTGCTTGTGATGGTGTCCTGAAGCCGAGGGTCTGTCGAGGGCGGGCGTTGAGCTCTGGGGCGATGGAGTCGAGGTCGGCCCCGGTGACGGTGCGGAAGTCGAGTCGTCGGGGCAGGTAATGGCGCAGCAGGCCGTTGGTGTTCTCGGGTTGACTGCCAGCTCGGCCCGTCATGACCTGACCGCCGAGCAATGGCAACTGCTTGAGCCGGTCGCCAACTGCTGATGGCGCGCCACGGCCCACACCCGTCCGTCGGTGTCTGTCGGCCCGATCAGACAGCTGCAGCCGCTGGCTTGCCGAACGCGTTCCCTTCGCCCCAGACGCGAATTCCCTCGAGGGCGCGCGCCCGCAGCAGCGTTAATGAAGATCTTCACTAAAGCCGGTGTCCCCCGTCGGGATGAGACAGGCGCCTACCGCCCTGAATGAGTCGAGCGAAATGGATCCGGATCTGCGTCTGCCCGCGCTGTCTTGCTTGGCGCAAGCGATCCGACCACCCAGGCGGATTGCGGGAGATCACGCGCGCGGACCATGCGCGAACCTGAGGGTCCCGACAGGCTGGCGAAGGTTGCCATGTGCGCAGATCCAGCAGCGACGCCTACTCATGCCCCCCGGCTCGGACGATCCCGCTCTCGTAGGCGAAGACGACCACCTGGAGCCGATCGCGTAGATCGAGCTTCGCCAGAATGCGCGCGATGTGGCTTTTCACGGTTGTCTCGCCGAGGAACAACTCTTCGGCTATCTCTGCATTGGCGAGGCCCCTGGCGAGGAGTCGGATAACGTCGACCTCCCGCGGGCTGAGCCCCGCCGTGGTGGCACCGGACTCGCCGGGCTGGGGGCCGCGACAGAAGTCGGCGATCAGCCGGCGAGTGATGCCGGGCGCCAGCAGGTGATCGCCCTCGTGAACTGTCCGAATGGCGTTGACCAGCTGCGCCCGTTCTGCGTCCTTCAACAGGAAGCCGCTCGCACCTGCCTTCAGCGCCAAATAGACGTATTCGTCGAGGTCGAACGTGGTCAGTATCAGGACCCGTGCCGGTGAGCCCGCCGTGATGATCCGTCTGGTGGCCTCAATGCCGTCGAGGCCCGGCATCCGGATGTCCATTAGCACAACGTCCGGACGATGCCGAAGTGTCTGGGTCACTGCAGCTGCGCCTGTGTCGGCCTCGGCGACAACGTGCAGGTCGGGCTCGGCTTCCACTATCATGCGCAGCCCTTCCCGGATCAGCGCCTGGTCGTCTGCCAGCAGTACGCCTGTCACGTCGTGCTCCCGGCCAGGGGCAGTCTCGCCCGCACGACGAAGCCGCCTTCATGGCCCTCCTCGGCGCTCAGGTCGCCACCAAGAAGGGTGGCTCGTTCCCGCATCCCGGCGAGGCCATGGCCCGGTTCATCAGTAGGCATCAGCCCGCACCCGTCGTCACTCACCTCGAGCACGACGGCGCCGTCGTGACGAGCAACGCGGACCTGCGCCCTGGCAGGGCCCGCATGCTTGATGGTGTTCGTCAGCGCTTCCTGGATGATCCTGTATGCAGACAGCCCGACCACCGCGGGCAGCCCGGTGAGACCGTCTTCGACCGTGAGATCGACTGGTAGCCCAGCGCTGCGAACCCTCTCGATCAAGGCGTCAAGGTCGCCGAGTCCCGGCTGTGGCGAGAGCAGGCGCGCGTGGTCGTCGGTACGGAGCACGCCGAGTAGCTGACGCATCTCGGCCAGAGCCTCTCGCGCGCTCGTCTCGATCTTCTCCAGCGCCCCATCCGCCAGCTGCCCCTGGCTGCTCGCTCTGGCTCCAGCCGCCTGGACGACCACCACGCTGAGGTTGTGCGACACGACGTCGTGCAGATCGCGTGCCACGCGGCTCCGCTCCGCCTGCGCGGCTTCTCGGGCCAGCTCCTCAGCTCGCCGGGCATTCGCTGCCGCCTGCGCCGCGTCGCGCCGGCTGCTGGCAAAGCTACCGATCAGCCAGGCGGCGACCATGGCCAGACCGAAGAACGCCGTGGCCCACAAGGCGTCCGCCGTACCGCTGCGGAAGTTCCTGTCCTCCAACGCGAAAACCGAGTAGCCCGCGAGCAGCGCGAACAGGCCGGCGACGGCCCTCCGCCGCGCGCCGTAAGCCGCCACGGAGTAGCTGCCGATCGCCAGTGGGATGAGGATCTCGAGACCTTCGGCGGAGTTCTGGCTGGTGACCGACTGGATGACGAGGCCGACAAGCACCAGCAGCCAGGTCGCCAGCGGATACCGCCGTCGCCACCACAGCGGCACGATCATCAACAGTGGCAGCGTGGCTGTCAGCCACTGAGGACCAGCAATGTGCTCGCCGGGCCCGAAGCGGGACCAGGCGAGGGACTCGAACATGGCCATCAGGACCAGGCCCACTGCAACGTCCACCAACCAATGCGGACGCCGCCAGAGAGCCTCGTCACGCCCCTCGGACATAGTCCGGATCGTACCGGCGGCAGCCCCAAACGGATTCGTCCTCAGGGATGAACCGATGGGTTCCTGTGGCCGCAGCGAGCAGCGCCTCCGCAGGCCTAGCGTCGCGAGGTCGGATTCACAACCAACCTAGGAGATCTCATGAACAACAGCCCCCTTCGTGGCGGCCGGCTAGCCCAGGCCTCCGCACTGTTCGCCGCACCGCTGCTCTGGCTGGCCGCTGAGGCGGTGTCTCCCAAACTGGCGGCTGACCCCTCCGAGCAGCTTGCCATCATCGGCCGGAACCCCGAACGCTGGTACGCGTACACGCTGCTTCTCATCCTCGGCACCATGGCATTCGTGCCGGCCGTGCTCGCGTTGATGCGGCTAGCAGCCGGGTCACCTCGACTCGCGGCGATCGGCGGCACCGTCCTCGGACTAGGGACGCTGGTCGCGGTCGGAGACGCGATGTCCCAGCTGATGGTGTGGCAAATGGTCGGGCAGGGCGCGGACAGGCGCCAGATGGTGGCGTTGATCGACCGCTTCGACAACGCAAGCGGCAGCGCGGTGGTGTTCGCCGTCGGTGGCCTGGGGTTCCTCCTCGGCGCGATCCTGCTCAGCATTGGGCTGGTGCGGACTCGACGCACGCCGGCGTGGGCCACCCTGCTCTTCGCCGTCGGCATCGTCGTCCAGCTAGTCGGCTTCACGGCCAGCAGTGTTGCCATCGTCCTCGTCAGCAGCGTGATCCTGCTGGCTGGGATGTCCCGACAGGCGATGTCCGTGCTCGCGCCGACGAGGACCCCCGAGCCAGGCCGTGCCCGGATCGACCACCGCGGCGCATCCCAGCTCGTCTGAGTCAGCTCGCGAGTCGCGCCCCTACAGCGCCACCAGATGGCCGCCGCCGCAGGGGCGTCACCGAGCGACAGCCCGGCGGTGAACGGCTTCGACGGGGCGGCGTGGGCACCGGCATCTGAGCGTCTCGCGGAGCATCGAGTCGGACTGGCCCCGACGTATGCGATGCCTTCGCTGCCTCGGAACACCGCCGCCTAGGACCCCGATGTCACTGTCTTCGTGGCCTCAGGCCACTGGATCGGAACCGCAAGGCCACCGGGAGGTTTGGTGAACGGAACATCAGCGTGAGGGGGTCAAGTGCGTCTTCAGAAGCTCCATGAGCGTGACTCGGTCGTCGTTGGCTAGGGGTCCCGCCGCGGTGACCAGACTGATGAGCTCGTCGAGCGGGACCACCCGAACCCCCGCGGCCTCGCTGCTTGTCCTAGGGGCGGCACGATTCTTCCGGCCTGGGCAGAGGAGGCCCTGCACGCGTACGTCGGGCAGGTCTGCGGCAGCCAGGACCGACCGAAGTGCCGCCACTTGCGCACGGACCGTTGCGGTCGCATCAGCCACGAGGGCGTCCTCGAGGCCGTCAGCGCCCGGCGTCCCGGCGCCCCCTGGAGCCAGGTCACGAGGTGCCGGCTTGAGGCGCCTCCCGTCGATGACGAATACGCCTGACGCACCGATGGCGACGTGGGCGACGTCTGCCCGCCGACCCGGGAGCCGGTGGTGGTGTAGCGACAGGGCATCGCTCGCTGCGCCATCGAGGAGGGAGGCCACCGCGGCGTCGTGGTCCCGCGCGCCTCGCGCGGCGTCGCGCTCGACCCGGAACGTTCGGACCGTGAGCACGCGTGAGAAGAAGCCCTGGCGGCGACGGCGGGTGGAGAGCTCCTGCGGCCGGTTCGCGGCTGGTGCGTCGTCGGTGGTCGCCGTAGTGGCATCACCTTTTGCCGCATCGACGACCCGACCAGCCGGCTGCTCGTTCGAGCGTGGCCTTTTGGGCCCTGTCGGGTCGACCCTCGGCTGAGAAGCCTCGACGGCCCTCACGGCCGGAAGGGGCGGCGGAACGAGACGCAGGTGCGGCGTTTCGGGCGATGAGTTTGTGTCCTCGCCCGGCGTCGGCGCCTCGACAACCGGGGTCATGGCGGCGGATGCACGCAGCGCGTTCAAGGTCGCGGCCACGACTGCTGCTTCGGTCGTCCATGTGAGCGGCGGGACCTTGCCGTCTTGAGCGGGGGCGATGGCGTGATCGACCATTGACGTCAGCTCGGCTGAGCAGGATGGACACGTGAGTCGCAGCACCGGCGCCGACGAGCGGGCGCGCTCGTCCGTCGCGGCCCCGGGCCTGCGGATCGGGAGTGATTCGACTCGTGTGAGCTCTGACGTCATCGCGTCCACCTCTTGGTTGCGTGCCGCTAACGCTCGCACCCGGCGCAGATGGCCGGGTCGAATAGCCCCAGGTTTCGGGTGTTTCGCTTAAGCAGTAGCCATACGTTTGGTGTGATTTGGTCAACGTTTCGTCAACCGCCTGCGGGGCTCGCGGGGCCGCCGTATTATCCCCGCCCTGCCTCGTGGGAGTCGCGCGTCACCGCGAAATTGAGGGATGTCGCCTCACGGCGTCTGGGCTGAGGAAGCGCCAAGGATCCCCGCCGACCTAGCGAGAGCGCCACGCCGGTGCGACTCGTTCCTGCGCATGGTCTGTGTTCAATGTCGATGCGCTCCACCAGTTGGGCAGCGTGCATGTCCTGCCGTGTTTACGCGGATTGACGTAGCTTCTCGTGGCGGAAGGGTCGCATGCTGGGTATTGGGCCTAGGGGGCTCCTGGCCCGCTTCCTCGCCCCGGGATGTCCAGCGACTTTCGAGCGGAGACGACCGTGAACTCACCAGCAGCCTCGAGGGGGCCATCCACGAGTAGCCGGGCGAGCGGCAAAAGCCGGAATCCAGTGCGGGGCGCAAGATCGAGCAGCCTGGTCACATTGCCGGGGTGCCGAGTTTGGCCGGCACCGACCGCAACCCCAACAAGAGATTCGGGCCATCAGCCCAAGCGGGTTCGGTAGGACGACCAAATGCCCGATCTGGCCGTTGAGACGACTACCCGAATACAAACCATTCAATGAGAAGGGGTTAGTAGCAGATGGACCTCTACTCGCTGGTTGTCGAGTCATTCACGATCCACGACACCCGTTCAGCGCACGAGGACACGCTCTATGTGAACATCTCGACGTTCGTGGACCACGATCTGGTCGACACCTGGACGTCGCAGAAGCTTGGCGACTACAACAACGGCACGTATTTCACCACGGCGGCGGTCCGCAACCACCCGCCCGTCGTCATCAACGACCCGCAGGCGACGACCCAGTTCATCTTCCAGCTCGCCAACAACGGCCACGTTGCCGACTCAGTCTTCAGCAGCAGGGCCACCTCGACCGCCGACCAGTTGTCCGGGCTCACCGCAGGCTGGATCGGCGCCTCTACAGGCTTCTTCGTCGGCGTAGCCATTGAGGGCATCGTCGACCTCTACGCGTGGCTCTCGACGGACTGCGACGGGCCGGTAGGGGTCGACCAGGTCGCAGGCCCGCGCTACCGGCTCGACCAGGAAGCCGACAACGTCGCCCACGAGCTGCGGGTGACGAAGAACTACCGCGGCGGCGACATGCCGAGCCCGTGCGGCAACTCGAACTACGACATCACCTGGTATCTGCGTCGCAACCGGACCTGGCTGCCGGTCGAGGATGTGAACTACAAGATGACCTCCCTCGCGGGGGTCGCCGCGGCTGAACACAACGGGATGCTTCACTGTTTCGGAGTCGGCACCGCGGGAGCGAACGCCACCCACGCGGTGACGCTGAAGGGGGCCAGCTGGACGGTCGACACGATCGGTGACCTCGTCCTCGCGACAAACCTGCCGCTCAGCGCGGTCAGCTTCGACGACCGCCTGCATCTGTTCGGCGTCGACGCCGAACGGAACCTTTCCGCGCTCCTCTACACCGAGGACGGCGGGTCCTGGTACGACGAGACCGGCTCGCCGCCGGCCCTGAAGACTGCGCAGGCGGTCGCAACCGTCGGATTCGACGGACGCCTGTTCGTGATTGCGCGCGACCAGGCAACACAGCATCTAGTGGTCACATCGAGTTCCGACCTTCGGATCTGGCAGCCCTGGGCAGACGTGGCCGCCGGCGGGCTCGTGCCGCAGTCAGCCGTTGCCGCCGCGGCGCTGGATGGAACGCTGCACTTGTTCGGCATTTACGACACCCGCAAGGAGGGCCTTCATGTCGTCGTTCACACCTCGACCAAAGATGGGCTCACCTGGACCACCTGGGAACTGGTCGAGTCCGGCCTCAAACCGGTCGACAAACCCACCGCCGAACCTCTCGACGTCGCGGCAACCGTCCACGACGATCGGGTCTATGTCGCAGCGCGCTGGCAATGGACGGACTCCGGGCAGACAAAGACCGCGATGGGCTTGAACTTCAGCGGGGACGGTCAGAACTGGTCAGGTTGGCGCACGCCCTGGGCGTATGACACGGAGTTCCAGCCCTCGGCACCGACCGCGATCGCCGCAGTCCACAACCATCTCTACATCCTCGGCCAGCGGGTCGACCCGGCCGGCGACGCGACGCAGGTGTTGGCCTACTAGGTCGCATCCGCACCTTGCGGACGTCCTGCCGGTCTCCCCCGCGCTGCGATCCGAGCTCCACCGGTGGCTTACCGAGTGCGAGCGCAACGTCCGCTGACACCACCACCGAGGGCTCCTGCCCTCGAACTATCTGGTCCCGGCCTACCTGCCCCGCCGGTACCCCCCGGCATGACCGTCCTCGACGGCCACCCACGACGCAACGCCACCTTCGGGGGCGCCCGCAAACCCCGAACGGCCTACGGCGCATTCCTATCTGGTCATCAAGGACGCCTACGCCGCCTCGGTCGGCCCGACCCCAACCTCGGCTTCTTCACCTCACCCAGGGTGGCCATCTCAAGTGAAGGGCTGGCCCGGGTCCCAGCGTTGCCCAGGGGCCGTGAAGTCAGTCACTCGTGAACGCCATGGCGAAGACCAGGATGAGGATCCCGATCATCAGTAGTGACATGGGAAGGATGAGTAGGCCCACGATCATCTGAACGAGGGAGTGCTCCGGGTACTCAGCGCCGACACCCTCGCCGCGGACGTTGCCGCCCGCACCGCGCCCGCCGTTGCCCCCACCGGTAGGGATGCCGCCCGGGCCATCCGAGCGACCGCCGCCGGACCGCGGCGGCCCGCTGCGGCGCCGGGGCCACCTGGTGCGGCGCGCCATCAGCACGCTGTCATCGTACGCGCGGCCGAGTGGCGCCCTCTCCCCCACTTGAGGGACCACGGCAGACCCGTCGTGGGCCTCCCCCTCGTAGCGCAAGCCTGAGCCCGTGTGCGGCGCACCTTCGCCGGCACATCCACCACCGTCTCCCCGTCGTGGACCAGCCGGTGGGCGATGTGCTTGCCGATGCCGTTGCAGCCCTCCACCGCCCACACCCGATCCTCGTGTCGGCGTCCGGCGGCGAGCAGCTCGGCATACCCGGCCTTGTCGGTCCCGAACCGTCCCACCGCCACCGCACGCCCAACCTGGTCGATGACCGCGATCGTGGCCGAGCGCTTGTGCGGGTCCATCCCGATGATCACGCTCATGCTGTCGTCCTTCACTCGCCGGGTGATGTGAGGCGGGGACGGCATTGCTACTTCGAGCCGGACAAACCCCTTTCGAGCCCCTCCTCGCGCGGTACCCGACGAGAACGCATGCCATGTCAGAGCCACACCAATGACACCGGTGGACAGCCGCAAATCAGAGCGTCTCGCCGAACCGCTGGACCGAGTCAGTCTGGGCCAGACACCGATCCTGCGACCAGTCTCTAAATAGCCGCGATGAGGGGCTTCGAACGTCGGTGGCCGGTCGGGTGCGGCAGTCTGTCGTCATGCGACTGGGGCAGGCACTGCTGTGGGTCATCGACCCTGCTTCGGCTTATATGCGGTCGCAGGGTCCAAGCAGGCCCCGAGGGCCCGCCTTTCGGGGGGGCGCGGCCTTCGGACCAGGCGTTGAAGGTGGCGCCCGCCAAGCCACCGACGAAGAGCGCGAGGACCTCCGGGGTCGGCATGAGGCGGACGGGGCCGAGGATCAGCAGCGGCACAGCTCAGGTGACCTCGACCCCGAGGACCTACGTGACGCGGTACAGGAACTCGCCGCTCGCGCTGAGACGACGCTGCGCGTCGGCGCCACCACCCTCACCGCGCGACTGATCACCTTCTGGCACGGGGATGCCATCCTCGACATCCGCCTGACCGGCGAGAGCATCGAGGGGTCGACGCTGGCACGGGTGGCACGAGAGCGCAGCGTCGACGACGAAGAC
>DASYGI010000209.1:0-2971 GCA_035999925.1 Pedococcus sp. | reverse complement strand
GTCGCCAACGGCACCGGCGGACTGTCGGTCGCGTTCGACCTGCCGACCCAGATGGGCTACGACTCCGACGAGGCCATCTCGCACGGCGAGGTCGGCAAGGTGGGCGTGGCGATCGACTCCATCGACGACATGCGCACCCTGATGGGGGGCCTTCCGCTCGGGGAGATCTCGACGTCGATGACGATCAACGCCCCGGCCGCCACGTTGCTGCTGATGTACCAGCTGGTGGCCGAGGAGAACGGCGACGATCCCACCCGTCTCGCGGGGACCATCCAGAACGACGTGCTCAAGGAGTACATCGCCCGCGGCACCTACATCTATCCGCCGAAGGAGTCGCTGCGGCTGATCAGCGACATCTTCTCCTACTGCCACAAGGAGCTTCCGCGGTGGAACACCATCTCCATCAGCGGGTACCACATGGCCGAGGCGGGGGCGACACCCGCGCAGGAGATCGCCTTCACCCTGGCCAACGCCAAGGAGTACGTCCGGACGGCGCTGGGTGCCGGCCTCGAGGTGGATGACTTCGCACCGCGGTTGTCCTTCTTCTTCGTCGCCCGCACGACGCTGCTGGAGGAGGTGGCCAAGTTCCGGGCGGCTCGGCGCATCTGGGCCCGCATCATGCGCGAGGAGTTCGGTGCCACCAACCCCAAGAGCCAGATGCTGCGGTTCCACACCCAGACGGCTGGCGTCCAGCTCACGGCCCAGCAGCCTGAGGTCAACCTGGTCCGGGTCGCCCTGCAGGGTCTCGGTGCCGTGCTCGGCGGCACCCAGAGCCTGCACACCAACTCCTTCGACGAGGCCATCGCGCTGCCCACCCAGAAGGCCGCCCGGCTGGCGCTGCGCACCCAGCAGGTCATCGCGTACGAGACCGACGTGACCAAAACCGTTGACCCGTTTGCCGGTTCGTACGTCGTCGAATCGATGACCGACGAGCTCGAGGCGGCGGCGAACGACCTGATCCAGGCGGTCGAGGACCGCGGTGGTGCGGTCGCCGCAATCGAGCAGGGCTTCCAGAAGTCGGAGATCGAGCGCTCCGCCTACCGCGTCGCCCTGGAGATCGACCACGGCGAGCGCATCGTCGTGGGGGTCAACCGGTTCACTCTCGACGAGGAGGACCCCTACGAGCCGCTGCGGGTTGACCCTCAGATCGAGGTGGACCAAAGGAAGCGCCTCGCCGCGCTGCGGGTCGAGCGGGACAACGTCGCCGTGGAGCAGGCCCTCGAGGCGATCCGTCAGGCGGCCCGGGGGACGGATAACCTGCTGTACCCCATGAAGGAGGCGCTTCGGCTGCGGGCCACTGGCGGCGAGATCAGCCACGCCTTGCGCGATGTCTGGGGCCTGTACGTCCCGCACGAGACCTTCTAACAGGCACGTCCCAAACAGCAGGGCGCCGGGGTTCCCCTCGGTAGAGTGCGCCCTGACATGACAGAAGACTCTCTGCTGGCCGGCCTGGCCACCAGCATCACCGCCCTGGTTCCGGAGCTCATCGAGCTGCGCCGCGACCTGCATGCACACCCCGAGCTCGCGCGCGGCGAGGTGCGCACGACCGAGCTGGTCGCCGAGCGGCTGCGGTCGGCGGGGATCGCCGTCCGCGAGCTCGAGGTCACCGGCCTGGTCGCCGACCTCGGCGCCGAGTCACCGGCCTACCGGGTGGCGTTGCGCGCCGACCTGGACGCGCTCCCGGTCGGGGAGCGGACCGGGCTCGACTGGGCCTCCACGACCGAGGGGATCTGCCACGCCTGCGGCCATGACGTGCACGTCGCGGCCGTGCTCGGGGCTGCCCTTGCGCTCAAGGAGCACGAGGAGCTGCTGCGCGAGCGGGGGATCGGGGTGCGCCTGCTGTTCCAGCCGGCCGAGGAGGTGATCCCGGGCGGAGCCTTGGACGTCATCGACCAGGGCGGCCTGGCGGGCGTCGACGTCGTGTATGCCGTGCATTGCGACCCCAGCCTGGACGCGGGGTCGGTGGGGCTGCGCGACGGTGCGATCACCGCGGCCGCTGACCGCGTCACCGTGCACCTGGCAGGCCGCGGTGGGCATACTTCGCGCCCACACCTCACCGAGGACCTCACCTACGCGCTCGGCAAGGTGGTGACCGAGCTCCCCACGGTGCTGTCACGCCGGCTCGACCCACGCACCGCTCTCGCGCTGGTCTGGGGCGAGGTCCACGCCGGGATGGCGGCGAACGTCATCCCCTCCACCGGGACCGCGGCGGGCACGCTGCGCATGCTCGACCCGGCCGCCTGGGGTGCAGTTGGCCCGCTGCTCGCCGAAGCCGTCCAGCAGATCGTCGCACCGTATGCCGTGACCGCAGTCCTCGAGCACATCCAGGGTGTGCCGCCGGTGGTCAACACCGCGGAGGCCGTCGAGGTGCTGCGGACAGCGGCCGCCGGCATGGGTCTGAGTCCCGTGGGAACCGTCCAGTCCTTGGGCGGCGAGGACTTCGCCTGGTACCTGCGCCACGTGCCCGGGGCGATGGCTCGGCTGGGCACCCGGACGCCCGGTGGCCATACCTACGACCTGCACCAGGGTGACCTGGTCATCGACGAGAGCGCTGTGGCGTGGGGCGCCAGGCTGCTCGCGGGCGCGGTGCTCGCCGGCGTGGTCAAGGTGTCTGCCGACACGCCTGACCGGCCCTTGACCCAGCTCTGATCCGCCCTTGACTGTGCATTGACACGCCGAGGTGGCGAAAGCTGTCCTTTTGCCATGTTTGGCCCCGCTCGCGACGAAATGGCGGGCGAATTGTCACAGGCCGAAAATCTTGCGGGTGGGCTCACCGGTCGCGGGTTGATAACGGTTTGCGGGCACTCTGCCGGACGGCCAGGTTCGCTCCTGCGGTGAGGGCTATCCTCACGGCCTAGGTGGCGCGTCGAAGCGCGTCATATGCACCCAACGAACAGGAGACAGCCTTGCGTCATGCGATGAAGGTTGCAGCGGTGGTGTCGGCAACTGCGCTGACGATGGCCGCGTGTGG
>DASYGI010000208.1:0-5288 GCA_035999925.1 Pedococcus sp. | reverse complement strand
GCGGTGCGACCGCATCCACTGGCGAGGTGTCAACCGAGGCGTGGCCGTCGCCACGAACGAAAACACGTTCGCCCCGGTCGAGTTCGAGCAGAGGCTCGCAACGCCCGGTCGCCGGGCTGCCGCGGCAATACCGATCGGCTCGTTCCTTCGTCGGGCGCCCGAAGCTGTCAGCCGACCAGTTCGTGTAGGTGAACGCCGTGGTCCGTGGCGATCAGCTCGGCGGCCTTCTCGCCGATCATGATGGCCGCGGCGTTCGTGTTGCCGCTGACGATGTTCGGCATCACGCTCGCGTCGGCCACCCGCAGGGCCTCGATGCTGTGCACCCGCAGCCGCGGGTCGACGACGTCACCGATCCGGCAGGTCGACGTCGCGTGGTAGACGGTCAGCGCGTAGTGGCGGGCCAGGTCCTCCAGCAGCGCGTCGCTCGGCTCGGAGCCCGCCTCGTGGCCGTGGGCCCGCGCCAGGTGAGGCGGGATGACTGGCTCACCGAGGCCACCGCCGGGCCAGGCTTTGGCGACCTCGAGGGCCCTGCGCATCACGGCGACCATGACCTTCACGTCGTGCGGGTCGGCGAAGTAGTTGAACGCGATCCGCGGTTGGACCGCGGGGTCCGCGCTGGCCAGCGTCACCGAACCCTCGGAGTGGGGTTGCACGGGATTGGGCAGCACGACCACCTGGCCGCGAGTCGGGTCGAGGAAGGCCACCGGGTCCTCGAAGAACGCGGACGGTGGGAGTCGGAAGACGCCCTCCCAGATCGACGGCGTGTAGCCGGTCGCGAGGAAGCCAATCTGCCCATCGTGGGTGTGCTCGTCGCCGAGCCCGGTCGAGAAGAACGCGACCGCGTCGTAGAGGGAGGATGACGCCAGGCCGCGGCCGGTGGTGAACCACTTGCCGATGCGGCGCTCGGCCTCGGCCTTGGCAGCGGCAAGAGGCTCCGGGAGGTTGACGTCCTCGGCGGGGTCGGCCGGCAGCGGACCGGCCGGCGCCCGGAGCGCGGCCGGCCCGAGGGACATGGCGACCTCGGTCATCGTCTCGCCGATGCCGTCGGCGGCAAACATCAAGGGCGTGTGGAGGTGGTCCTTGAGGTGGCGCCCGACGTCCGGGAGGTCGACGACGCATTCCACCCCGACGGCGGCCAGCTCGTCGCGGGCTCCAACCCCGGAAAGGAGCAGGATGTGCGGCGACCCAATGGCGCCCGCGCACAGCACCACCTCGGTGCCCGCGGCCACCTCCTCGTGGGTGCCGTGCTCGGTGCGGTAGGCGACCCCGGTGGCGCGAACCCCCTCCTCGTCCGCCTCGAGCAGGACCCGCTCGACGAGCGCGCCGGTGACCACGGTGAGGTTCTCGCGGTCCATCGCCGGTTCGAGGTAGGCGTGGAAGGTCGAGCTGCGCCGGCCGTCCTTCGTCGTCGTCTGGAAGAGCGAGGCCACCCCCTGGGGTTCGAGGCGGTTGCGGCCGTTGTAGTCGCCCTGCTTCAGGCCCGCGGCGGCCGCGGCCTCGACGAACTGAGTCGAAGCGCGCAGGATCGGCTGACGCACCGACACCCCCACCGGGCCGTTGTGGCCATGCATGTCGAGGTCAGGGTGCAGCTCGGGGCTGGGCACGAAGCCCTCGGCCTTCAGGAAGTAGGGCAGGACCTCGGCATAGGACCAGCCCTCCGCGCCCCCGGCCGCCCACGCGTCGAAGTCGCCGGGGTGCCCCCGCACGTACGCCATGTAGTTCAGGCCGGACGAGCCGCCAAGCATCTTCCCCTGAGGCACCATCATCTGCCCCCCGACCAGCCCCCTTCCGACCCCACCGGGGTCGCCGTTGTACATCCAGTCGGTCGCCGGATCGTTCTGCAGGCTCGCGACCGCGGCCGGCACCAGCTCCGCGGGGGGTGGCGGGCCGCCAGCCTCGAGCAGGCACACCCGGACATCCGGGTCCTCGCTCAGCCGCGCGGCGATGACAGCCCCCGCCGACCCCGCCCCCACGATCACGTAGTCATACGCAGAGCCCATCGATACCACCTCATCGTGGCGCCTCGCCGAGCGGCGGGGACGGTATCGCCACGCAACCACACTCCGGCAGGGGAGACAAGGCAGCCTGCGACCCCGCGCCTCCCCCGACGCCAGCGGGTTTCCGATGCCAGGCGGTCAGGTGCCGCCCGGGGGCCGGGGGTCGGTGTGGAGGCCATCGCCGCGGGCGAGAGGGGTTCGCTGCCGGGATGGCTTCGAGAGGGAAGTCCGAACCAGGGTCAAGTCGCCTCACCCTGCCTCGAATCCCCCACCACCGCCGCCAAGGTCGCCCCCAGCTCGTAGGCCCTCGCCAGCGCGTCCTGTCCCACATCCCCCATCACCTCGAGAACGCCGAACGCCTGGCGCCAGCCCAGGGCAGCCGTGATCGACATGACGGAGCGGACGGCGCCCGTCGTGTCATACCGGCCGTGCACATAGAGCCCGAACGGCCGGCCGGTGGTGCTGCCGCCAGCCGGCGCCGCGCTCCCGTCCGGCGCGAGGCTCCCCCCGATCGCCAGGAACGTCGAGTCGAAGACGTGCTTCAGCGCCCCGCTCATGTAGCCGAAGTTCGCGGTGGTACCCAGCAGGTAGCCGTCAGCCCCAACAATGTCCCCAGCCGTCGCGCTCCCCGTGGCGAAGTCCAGGGCGCGGCACGCGACGACCTCGACATCCTCGATCGCCTCGTCGTGACAGCCGGCGAGCACCGACTCGGTGATGGCCGCCACCGCCCGCGTCGGCGAGTGATGGATGACCAGCAGCCGAGCCACACCGCCATTACACCGCCATCACACCGCGCGGGCGGTCCACAAGGTCCCGATCGCAGCGCCAGACGACACACAAGCTCCTCGCCACGTCGTGCTCACCCACCCGGCGACTGGTGTCTGGACCCCGGACCACAACGAGCCGGTCCAAGGCCCGCCACATCCGAGCCGGACGCTGGCCAGCCGCACGTACTCGGCGATAAGGGACCGCGGTCGGCGGTCCGCGCGGGATCCCGCCGATCAACGCCCGCCGCAGCGCTCGGTCGTCCAAAGATGCTCCGCGCACTCTGCGAGGAACAGGCCTCCGGTGCCGCCGGTCGAGGCTCTCCTGAAGATCAGGGAGACCGGACTGCGGGCAGCGACGTGGCTCAGGGCAGCTCAGGACCAAACGCGGACGTCCGGCCCCCAGCCCGGCGGTGGATTGGTGGCCGGCCGATCCGGGATCGGACAACGGGTGGCCGCAGGCGTGATTATCGCGTTCATAGCGACGCAGACGACGGTCACGGTGACCGATGACCTGGACGGTTCGGGTAACGCGAAGGAGGTGACCTTCAGCCTCAATGGGGAGTCGTGGACCATCGACATGAGCGCTAAGAACCGGACGGCGCTGGAGAAGGCGTTGAAGCCGTATATCGCGAAGGCCACCAAACAGGGACGCCGCGGTCCAGCCGCCTCCGTGAAGAGGACCGCTCGTCGCGAAGCCCGCACCGACCTGGCGGCGGTGCGGGACTGGGCCAACAGCAACGGACACCAGGTCAGCGACCGCGGCCGGATCAGTGCCGCCGTGCAGCAGGCGTACGACGCCGCGCATTAATCCTCGATGGGGCCCGAGACCTAGACCGCCGACCAGGGGTGCCGGGCCGTGAGCAGCCACATGCCGGCCACGCGAGGGCCACCTGGTGACGAGTAGACGCCCCACTCGACTGGCGTGAACTGCGCCTCCGCGATCCATGCGGGCCCGGCCCGCGTCTGTTCGCCGCGAAGTGGCGGCCTGGGAGACCTCAGCAGCTCGAGTCAGACGTCTCTTCTGCCGCGGTGAGGGCGGGCTACGCTCGCTCGACGTACATGCAATGGCGATCCGCGGGCGATGGCCGCGGCAGGGACGCGGCTAGGAACCGTCCGACTAGCAGGCGGTTAGCGCCAGCGAACCTGCCGGTGCGAAGAGCCCCTCTAACGGCGGCGGTCGACCCGGAAGACCGGATAGCGCGCCGCTGCCGCGGACACCTCCCGCAGCGGCGAGCGCCAGGTGACCGACAGGTGGGGCCGGGCGCCGAGGGCCAGGAGGAGGTATCTGCGAAGAATGCGGGGGCGCTGTGCGGCGGGGATCTCGACCAGGTGCACGTGCCGTCGACGGCCGTGCAGGAGCACGGCATTGCCTCCGGCGGCTCGAGCGTTACGGACCCAGTTCGCGTGGTCGCCAAGCATGGACACCACGTACCAGTGGGCCCGGAACGGGACGATCACCAGCGGCACGCGGATCGTCTCCCCGCTCACCCTTCCCGGCACGTCGAGGACCGCCGCGATCGGAAGCAGCCGAGGGATGAGGCCGCTGACGTAACGGCGGTGGATCGCCCTCGCCTCGTCGTTCGGTCGGCCCCCGGCATACATGGCCCGCATCTGCTCGGCCCGGTGGCGCCGCCCCCCACCCATCGCTGGATCGTAGAACCTTCTGCGCGGAGATCAGACGGTCCGCCAAGCGGGCTCGCCAACGCACCAGTGACCGGGCCCTGCCACGGTTCACCCGGGAGCATGCGGGCGGCCGCCGGATCGTCGAGGAGCCGCCGTCCCCTCGGCTGCCGACCCTGAGGGCGGCCCACGTCGGGCAGGCGCTGGACGACTACCCGGCGACCCACAGGCGGCGGGTGCTCGGCGGCACACACGGATCGACGTCGCCCCAAGGCGGTCGGTGTCAGCGCGACGGTGTCATCGCCGACCGCAACTGATGCGCGGGCACCTACGCGCCACGCGGACCTCCGCCGCGCACCTCGCCCGAGAACCCCCCAAAGCGCCACACGGCTTAGTAGTTGGCGGTGCCGTTGGTGTAGGTCGTCACGGTCTGCGGCTGGTCTTTGGTGGCGGTGGTCGCGGCAGGGCCCTGCCCGTTGATGACGTGGTCGATCGTGCCCGCGTTCGCGTTCAGCGCGATCGTGGTGAGGTCGTGCATCACCACGCCGGGTGTGTTGGGGACTTCGAAGGACTGGGTCGCGTGGAGGGTGGGGTCGACGTTGGTGAAGATGTAGCTGCCCAGGCCCCACGCTTCGTGGGTCTGGACGGTGTCGGCCACCTTGTAGGCGGCGTAGCCGTTGACGCCTTGGTGCTGCCACGCCGCTTGGTTGGGGGCGTCGTAGGGAAGTTCGTTCTGGAAGAACACGGTGCGGCCGCGTTCTCCGTTCCAGATCACGTTGTACTTCTGGTAGTGCTCGACGAACAGGCCGGTGGCGGTGACGTCGTCGCCGTTCACGACGACTCCGGTGTCGGCGGTGTTCACGGTCCAGCCGACCGAGCCGGCGACGCCGTGGTCGGCGCGCCA
>DASYGI010000207.1:0-1629 GCA_035999925.1 Pedococcus sp. | reverse complement strand
ACGACGACCCGGCTGCCGACCGGCATCAGGCCCTGCGCCCAGATCATGTCCATAGCGGCATCACTGACCCGCGCACAGCCATGCGAGGCCGGGTAGCCCGGGATCGCCGCGGCCCCGTGGACCGCGATCCCACCGTTGAAGTACCGCGGGCGCCACAGGTCCCCCAACGGTCCCTTGTCGAGATGGTCGACGGTACGGAACACCGAGAAGGCGCCCGACGGGGTGAGCGCGACCGCGTCGTTGCCCTGGTACGAGTAGTGCTGGCCACTGCCAGTGCTGGTGTTGAGCACCATCGCCACCCGGCCACCGCGCACGACGAGCAGCAGCTGGCGCGCCTTGTCGATCTCGACGCCGTCACCACCGACCTGGGACGAAGGGCGCACGCCGGCGTCGAGGGCCCGGCGTGTCGACGGACCGAAGACACCATCGCGCCCGAGGCCAGCGGCCTTCTGCAGGGCCATCACCGCCTGTTCGGTCAGCTGCCCGAAGCTGCCATCGGGAGCGCCGTTCCAGTAGCCGAGATCGGAGAGCCGCTGCTGGACGGTTCGGACATAGGCGCCACTGTCCCCGGTCTGAAGGGTGTCGCCGGGCTTCTTGACGGTGGGCGTGGGTGACGGCGTGGGCGAGGGTGAGGGTGATGAGGTGGAGCTGGGGCGAGGGGTGGCTGATGGCTTCAGCGTGGCTGGATGCGTCTGCGTCGGGGACTGCGTGCTCGTGCCCGGCCCTGTCGTCGGGGTTGGCGCACCACTGGCCACGGTTGCCTGCCCACTGCGGGGCTGGGCGCTGGGCTGGCTGGACGGCAGCAGACCGCATGCGCCGAACGCGGTCGTCGCGACCGCCAGGCTCAACGCAAGTCCGGCCCCGCTGCTGACTCCCCTGCGCATGGTGCTCCTTCGTCCACCCCGGCGATGCTCTCCCGCCAGGTGCTTTCTGACTGCCACCGTAGACTCCCGCATCGTGGCTGGCCTCCTGGTGACCGGAACGAGCTCGGACGCCGGGAAGTCGCTCGTCGTCACCGCACTGTGCCGCGCCTTCGCCCGCCGAGGGATCGACGTGGCGCCGTTCAAGGCCCAGAACATGTCGAACAACTCGATGGTCTGTCGCGACGGCTCCGAGATCGGCCGGGCCCAGTACCTTCAGTGCCAGGCTGCCGGCGTCGAAGCGTCCTCGGTGCACAACCCCGTCCTGCTCAAGCCCGGCAGCGATCGCCGCGCGTTCGTCGTGGTCCGTGGCAAGCCTGCCGGTGAGCTCGCAGCCGGTGAGTACGCGACAGGGCGCAGCCATCTAGCGGAAGCCGCGTTCGCGGCATACCAGGAGCTGGCAGCAACCACGGACCTGGTGGTGAGCGAAGGTGCGGGGTCGCCCGCCGAGGTGAACCTGCGCGACGGCGACTACGTCAACCTGGGGCTGGCCCGGCGGTTCGACCTGCCGGTGGTCCTCGTCGGCGACATCGACCGCGGCGGCGTGCTGGCCGCGCTCTTCGGCACTTGGGCGCTCCTCGACCGGGACGACCGGGCGTTGCTGAAAGCCTTTGTCATCAACAAGTTCCGGGGCGACCCGGACGTGTTGGCGCCCGGCCTCGCCACCATCACCGACCGCACCGGTATGCCGTGCCTGGGCGTGCTGCCC
>DASYGI010000206.1:0-6520 GCA_035999925.1 Pedococcus sp. | reverse complement strand
CAGCACGCCTGGGCCGAGTTCGAGCACGACGTGCGGTACAAGGGATCGGTCCCCCAGGAGCATGTCCCCGACCTGGACCGGCGCTTCACCCTCGCCGCCGGACTCCTTGAGCTGGCCGACCGCGAGTTCTCGGCGATTCGCGACCGGCTGCAGGCGACCATGGGCGCCCAGGAGCTCCCTGTCGATGAGACGGACCCGCGGATCAGCGCCACCGATCTGGCGACCTTCCTCGGGGGACGGTTCCAGGATGCGGGTTGGTCGCGCACCGACCACTACGCCTGGATCTCGGGCCTGCTCCTCGAGCTGGGGATCACCTCCCTGGAGGAGCTCGGCGGCCTGCTGTCCTCCATCGACGCGCAGGGCATCAACGCCCGGATGGCTTACCGCTACCCAGCGGGCGCGGTCCGGCGGCTCGACGACGCGCTGCTGGCGGTGTTCGGCAGCCGGTACGTCGGCCTGCACGGCAACGGCCACCGTGAGCAGGCCCTGCTCAGTCGGCTGGAGAAGCTCCGCGCGCAGTGAGCGCCGCCTGCAGCTGCGCGGTGCGCGCGACTAGGTCGAACGGGATCGCCCTAGCGAGCGGGAAGCGCAGCGTCCCCTTGCCGGAGAGGTAGCTGGCCGCGGCTTCACCGTAGGCGGCGTCGCCAGCGGGTACCGGGTAGAGGCTGATGTGGTGCTTCCACCCGGCGAAGTAGACGACCGGGTGGCCGTCCAGCTCGAACGTGGGTATGCCGTAGCTGATGACCTCCGTCGCGTCGGGCAGGACCGTGCGGATGGTGGCCCGCACTTGTTCGAGGACCACACGCGTCTCCTTAGGGAAGGAAGCGAGGTACTCCTCGACCGTGCTGGGTGCCCAGGACACGGCGTCAAATCTACGCGCCAGGTCCGGAGATCGAGGACGTTCCGGTGCCGACCGGCCCTGACGGGCTGGTGGTCACCCAGATTTCATCGCAGCGACGACCTGCGGGGCCTTGCTTGCGCCCACGCGCTGTCACCCCTTCGGCATAGTCTGCGAAGACCGACATCACCACGACCTAGGAGCACTCGATGACCTCTCGACTCAACCCGTACATCAGCTTCTCCGACAACGCTCGTCAGGCACTGGAGTTCTACCGCGACGTCTTCGGTGGTGAGCTGACGATGAGCACCTTCGCCGAGTTCGGTCAGGCCGACGGCGGGGACTTGATCATGCACGGACAGCTCGAAACCACCGACGGGTTCACGCTGATGGGCGCTGACACCCCGCCGAGCATGGAGCGCCGTGAGGGCAGCGCCATCACGGTCAGTCTCAGCGGTGACGACGCCGGGCTCCACGACTACTGGGACAAGCTGTCGGGCAGCGGCTCGGTGACCATGCCCCTGGAGAAGCAGATGTGGGGCGACGAGTTCGGCATGTGCGTCGACCAGTTCGGCGTCGCCTGGATGGTCAACATCGCAGGCGCCAAGGAACCCACCGCCTGACCGCGCGACCCCAAAGCCATCGTGGTCTGGGCTCGCCCGCCTCAGGAGTCGCTACGAAGCGTCGCCCCTCAGGAGGCGTTGGCGAGACCGGCCGCGGCGCGCGCCCGGGCTTCGTGGGCGAGCGCCATCAGGACTGCGTCCATATCGGCAAACCTGCTGTGCAGACTCCAGCACGAGACGGTGAAGCCAATGACGTAGTCCCCATAGATGACGCCGACCTGCTCGCCAGTCTCGTCGGTCACGCTGTAGCGACCCGCTCGACCCGGAGTGATGGTGGGGAGGTAGCGCAGCAGATCAGCATCCGCCGTCGGACTGCCGTCGCCTACACGCTCGGGTGACTCGGTCACAGTGCGAGCCTTGGGTTCCGTGGAGGGGGTGGACGGCAGCGTAGTCACCGATTCCGACTTGGGCGGATCCTGCACCTCAGCCGAGGCGCTGTCGCGGGAAGAGCTGGTGCCGGTGACGATGTGTGCGCGCGAGCGCTCCAACCAAGACATGATCAACTCCCTGCTCCGAAGTCGGCACCACGGCCGAAGGTCTGGTTCTGTTAAAGAAACAGTAAAGAAACAGTAAAGTCAACGGCGCGGAGGCTCTTGCGGCCCAATCCATACAAATTTGGGGGGACACGCGTGACGTTTCAGGACAAAACGGGCAGGAATCCCACGCGTCACCCGGGGGTCGCGAGGATGGCGGCTTGATGACGGCCGAACGACGGGCCCTGAGGACGAGGCTGATGAGGGAGCCTCCTGACTAGGCTTGGTCCGTGTCGAGCCAGCCCCCGAACCTGCCCTCGTCGGCAGACGAGCCACTCGAGGATGACGCCGCGACGAGGGGGTCGGGCGCGGGGTCGTCAGGTGTGGGGGCAGAGTCGCGTACGGGGGCGGGGCCGCGCCTCCAACAGCTGATCGTCACCATCTGCGCCTTGCATGCCCGAGCGGACAGACCACCGCTGGCCGTGGCCGAGCTGATCCGGCTTCTGGACGCTCTGGAAGTGGACGAGGCGGCAGCACGGTCGGCCCTGTCGCGGCTCAAGAAGCGCGGCGTACTACTCAGCACACGCAAGGGGAGCAGCGCGGCATACCAGCTCAACCCCGCCATGGAAGATGTCTTCGCGGAGGGCGACGAGCGGATCTTCTCGCCGCGCCGCGCCCAACCTGGGGACCGGTGGCTGCTCGCGGCCTTCTCCGTGCCGGAGTCGCAACGACACCTCCGTCACCAGATCCGGCGCGTCCTGGCTGGGCGCGGGTTCGGCACCGTCGGGCCCGGTCTGTGGATCGCCCCCGAGTTCGTCTACGAGCACCTGCGGCGCGAGCTGGAGCGAGCCGGCCTGCTCGAGTACGTCGAGCTGTTCGCCGCAGACCTGCTCGGCGAGCAGGTGGCCGACCGGATCGGCGACTGGTGGGACCTGGGCGCCCTGACCGAGCTGTATGCCGGGTTCTCGGCGGAGTTCGAGCCAGTCCTGGCCCGGTGGCGCGCCACGGGACCGGACGCACCCGGCGCCGAATCCGACCCGGAAGTGGACGTGCACGCGTTCGCCGATGACATCCGCGTTCTGACCGCCTGGCGACGCCTGCCCTATCTCGACCCGGGGCTGCCGGCGGAATACCTGCCGCCCGACTGGGCCGGAACTTCCGCCTCCGCCCTGTTCACCGAGCTGCACGGGTGCCTTGCGCCTGCCGCGGCCCGGCATGCGGCGACCATCATCAGCTGACACCCATCAGCTGGCCGGTCTGCGAAGCCGCTCGTCCGGCACCACGGCAACGCCCAGGATCTCGATCATGGCCTCCGGCTGCCACAGCGCCGTGCAACCGATGCCCGCCATTGCCGGATAGACCGGACCGGCCAGCTCGCGCCAGGCAGCCCCGATCTCGCGACCATGGGCCTGGTAGTCGGGGATATCGGTGAGATAGATGGTGATGCTCACGAGGTCCTCGGGGACTCCACCCGCCTCGCGCAGCGTCGTGAGCACGTTGCCGAAGGCCTGACGGAACTGCTCGACGATCCCGCCCGGCACGATCCGCATGTCCGCGTCGAGCGCCGTCTGCCCGCCCAGATAGAGCGTGTTGCCGTGCAGCGTCCCGTGGGAGTAGCCGCTCGGCGTGGGCAGCGAGGAGGGGTTGATTGCGACGGCGGTCATGGATGCTCCTTCGATGGGTTTCGCTATTGACTATACGTGACGGTCGTGAAATTGTCGCTATACACACCAACGAAGGGCGCATGGATGCGACTGGCCACGGTGAGGACCGCGGATGGCAGGACCTCGGCAGCTGTCGAGGATGCCGGGACCTGGCGCGCCCTTCCCGCCGCGAACCTGGGCCAGCTGCTGACCGCTGACGAGCGGATCCTCCGGGCCCGCTCGTTGGCCGAGCTCGACCTGCTCGAGCTCCTAGGCGGCCCACTGGAGGACGCCAGGCCGGGCACACCCCTTCCTCGGCCGGCCAAGGTGGTCTGCTGCGGCCTGAACTACGCCGATCACATCACCGAGATGGGGCGGGAGCTGCCCCGGTTCCCCACCCTGTTCGCCAAGTTCGCTGACACGCTGACGGGGCCGACCGACCAGATCGAGGTGCCGGCCGACGTCGACCTCGACTGGGAGGGCGAGCTGGCGGTCGTGGTGGGGCGCACGGTGCACCGGGCGGACGAGGCCACTGCACTCGAGGCCATCGCCGGGTACACCGTCGCCAATGACATCTCCGTCCGCGACTGGCAGAACCGCACGCTCCAGTGGCTCCAGGGCAAGGCCTGGGACGCCACCACCCCCGTGGGTCCGGTGATGGTCACCGTCGACGAGGTGGACCCCGAGGCCGGCCTCGAGGTCACCTGCGAGGTCAACGGCTCCACCGTGCAAAGGGGAAACACCCGCACCCTGGTGTTCGGGCCGGCCGCGTTGGTCGCGTACATCTCCCAGTTCACGACCCTGCGTCCCGGCGACCTGGTGCTCACCGGGACTCCCGGCGGCGTGGGGATGGGCATGACTCCCCCACGGTTCCTGTGCGACGGCGACGTCGTGCGCACTCACGTCGAGGGCATCGGCGCGCTCGAGAACACCATCCGACTGACCCGTACCCCGCCAGAGGAGACCTCATGAACTTCGACGACTACGCCCTCGAAGGCGACCCGACCCCGTGGGCCCTGCCCGACGGACGCATCGCCCCGGTCGTGACCCGTGGCGGCTTGGAGGACGTGCAGACGATGGACTCGGGCGGTGCCGTCCGAGTCTCCGGCGTGAGCAACCAGCACACCCCCGCCCAGCGGCTCTGGTACGGCCGCGTGTCCAACGCGCCGGGCTTCCGCTCGGTGTCACACCACCACGGCGAAGCGGAGACCGGGGGCTACGTGCTGTCCGGCAAGGCGCGGATCTATTACGGCGAGCGGTTCGGGGACTACGTCGACCTCGAGACCGGTGACTGGGTCTTCGTCCCGCCGTTCATGCCCCACGTCGAGTGCAACATGTCGACCACCGAGGACCTTGTCTGGCTCACCACGCGGACCCCTGACAACATCGTCGTCAACCTGGCGGACGTCGAGGACTCGACGCTGGAAGGCTTCCGCCGCGCATGAGCACCACCCTGACCTCCCAGCGCCTGACCGACGCCCTGGTTCTTGAGCCGGTCGAGGCGCAGGTGTTCGACGAGGCATACGTCGCGACCACCCAGTACTGTCCGTGGCCCAAGGCCTATGGCGGCGACATGGTGGCTCAGGCAGCCGCGGCAGCGATGCGCTCGGTGGAGGCCGACCGGGCGCTGCACTCGATGCACAGCTACTTCATGCGTCCGGTCGACATCGGTGCTCAGGTCCGGTACGAGGTCGAGCGGCTGCGCGACGGGCGCGGCTACTCCACGCGCCAGGTCCGCGCCTTCCAAGGCGGCAAGCCGGTGTATGCCGCGATGGCGTCCTTCCACGTTCCCGAGGACGGCGGCGAGTATGCCGCGCCGGCACCACTGGACGTACCTGCACCGGAGTCGCTGCCCAGCAGCGCGGCATACCTCGATGGGGTCGAGCCGGGGTCCCCCGAGGCGGGCACCATGACCGCAGACTCCCGCGACTACTGGTCGCACGGTCGCAGCTTCGATATGCGACACGTGCCCGGGCCGGTGTACGTCCGGGTCGACGGCGCACGAACGGCCACCCAGGCCCTGTGGGTGAAGCCCTTCGACACCCTGGCTGCGGTTCCCGGCCTCACCTCGGACCAGCTGTCGCGGGCGGCGCTGGCCTATGTCTGCGACTACACGATTCTCGAGCCGGTGCTCCGGGTGCTCGGCCTCCCGTGGGCCCAACCGGGGCTGGTCACGGCCAGCCTGGACCACGCCATGTGGTTCCACCGCCCGGCACCGCTCGACGACTGGCTGCTGTACTGCCAAGAAGCCGCCCATGCGCACGCCGGCCGAGGTCTTGGTCTGGGTCGCTTCTTCACCCGCGACGGGGAGCACGTCGCGACCGTTGCCCAAGAGGGCATGATCCGCGCAGGCCAGTGACGATGAAAGGCGAGCCCATGGAACTGAGCCCCTCGGCCCACGAGGACACGTTCACCCGCGACAGCCTCCCGCCGGCGGACCTGTGGCCGACGATGGAGTTCACCCTCCCGGAGCTGCAGTTCCCCGACCGTCTCAACGCGGGCTCCTGGCTGCTCGACGAGACGGTTGCGCGGCTGGGCGCGGATCGACCCGCGCTGCGCACTCCGCAGGGCGCGGTCTGGACGTACGGCGACGTGCTGCGCACGGCCAACCAGGTCGCCCAGGTGCTGACCGAGGACCTGGCTTTGGTGCCTGGGCAACGCGTCCTGCTGCGATCCCCCAACAACCCCTGGGTGGTGGCCTGCTGGTTCGGGGTCCTCAAGGCCGGTGGCGTGGTCGTGACGACCATGGCCGCGCTGCGAGCCATGGAGATCACGCCGCTGGTCAGCGCCGCGAGACCGGTCGTGGCCATCACCGACCACCGGTATGCCGCGGACCTGCTCGAGGTGCGCGACGCGAGCGCCCCGGACCTGGTCGTCCTGGAGTTCGGCGGCGACGGCGAGGCCGATCTGGTGGCCCGCTGCGCGGCGAAGTCGGGTGAGTTC
>DASYGI010000205.1:0-5216 GCA_035999925.1 Pedococcus sp. | reverse complement strand
AGCAGCGCGCCAGCCCAGTACGTGCCGTTGACGGCGATGTCGACCCTGCCCCGGTACTTGGCGGGGATCAGCTCGTCGATGGCGCTGTTGATCGCCGTGTACTCGCCACCGATGCCCAGACCGGCGACGAAGCGCCACACGTAGAGGAACCACGGCGTCCAGGCGAGCCCGGCGACGCCACTGCCGACCAGATAGATCGCCAGCGTGATGATGAACAGCTTCTTGCGACCCCAGCGGTCCGTGAGCCGTCCGAAGGTGAGCGCACCGACCACCTGGCCGATGAGGTAGACCGTTCCGGCCAGCCCGACCTCGGTCGAGGACATGCCCAGGCTCTTCTGGAAGCCGGCCGTGGACACCAGCTGGATCTCCAGGCCATCCAGGATCCAGGACACCCCCAACCCGACGACCACCATCCAGTGGAACTTCGCCCAAGGCAGTCGGTCCAGTCGCGCGGGCACGAGGCTGCGCAGCCCCCCGCCGCTGTCTGCTGCTGCTGTCGTCATCGACACTCCTCTTGGTCGTTCGGGCCCTCGTCGGCCAGCGCCTTCTGGGAAGGTACGCCCGCTTTGCCGGATTCGCGCGTCGAGCATCCTTGCAGGTCAGGGGGCCACCACCCCAACAGGCCGCCCTACGCCCGGTGACTACCCCCGTAGAGTCCCTGCCATGCGGATCGTGTCGCTGCTCCCCTCCACCACCGAGATCCTGTTCGCCATCGGCGCCGGCGACCAGGTTGTCGGGGTGACCATCGAGTGCGACACCCCGGCGGAGGCCAGAGAGCGATCCATCGTCTCGACCACGGCGATTCCCGACGGGCTGAGCTCACCCGAGATCGATGCTTTCGTGAGCGCGGCCATGGCTGCCGGCGAGGACCTGTACCACCTCGACCGCGACGCGCTCGTCCGGCTCGAGGCAGACCTGGTCGTCACCCAGGACCTCTGTGCCGTGTGCGCGGTCGACGTCTCCGTGGTGGACGAAGCGCTGGACTATCTAGGCTGCCGGGCCGACGTCCTGACCATCGACCCGCACACGCTGGCCGACGTGCTGGACTCGGTCATCCGGCTCGGCCGGGCCAGTGGAACGGAGCCGGCCGCGGCAGCGCTCGTGGAGTCCCTGACCGCCCGCCTGTATGCCGTGGAGCGCGCCGTGCGCGAGCGGCCCAGACCGCGGGCTCTGGTGTTGGAGTGGACCGACCCGCCGTTCGCGCCCGGCCACTGGGTGCCCGAGATGGTCACAGCCGCCGGCGGAGCCAGCGCCTTGGGCCGGGCCGGCGAGAAGTCGGTCAGGGTCGGGTGGGACGACGTGCGCGGGTGCCGCGCCGACGTGGTGGTCTGCGCCCCGTGCGGCTATGACCTCGAGGGGTCGGCGACCCTGGGCGAGAAGCTGCTCGCCAGCGGCGAGCTACCACCCGGCATGCCGGTGTGGGCGGTGGACGCGAATGCCAGCTTCGCGCGGCCCGGGCCACGGTTGGTCGACGGCGTCGAGGCGCTCGCCGGGATCCTGCATCCGGATGCGGCGCAGCCGCCGAGCCCGATGATGGCCCGGCGGCTGCGATGAGCCGTGGTTACCGGCTGGCCTGACGCGTTCTGCGGTCAGTTCACCAACGCGATGAGCAGGTCCGCGCGGGTCAGAACCCCGACCGGCTTGCCGTCCTCGACGACCATGATCGCGTCGTTCTTCTCCAGCTCGGCCCGTGCGGACGCGACCGGCTCCCCTGCGCCGACCAACGGCAGCGACGGCTCCATGTGCTTGCCGACCGGATCGGTCAGGTGAGCACTGCCGTTGAACAGGGCCTCGAGCAGGGCTCGCTCGCTGACGGACCCGGCGACCTCGCCGGCCATGACGGGCGGCTCGGCCCCGACGACGGGCATCTGCGAGACGGAGTACTCATGCAGGATCTCGATGGCGTCGCGGACCGTCTCGGTCGGGTGCGTGTGCACCAGCGCGGGCAGGTCGCCGGCCTTGCGGTGTAGCACCTCGCCGACGGTCGCCTGGTCGACGGACTTCATGAACCCGTACGAGCTCATCCAGTCGTCATTGAAGATCTTCGACATGTAGCCGCGACCACTGTCCGGCAGCAGGACCACCACCACGGCATCCGCCGGTAGGTCCTTGGCCGCCCGCAGCGCCGCCACCACGGCCATCCCGCACGAGCCACCGACGAGCAGGCCCTCCTCCTTGGCGAGGCGTCGGGTCATCTCGAACGAGTCCGCATCGCTGACCGCGATGACGTCGTCGACCACCTTGGGGTCGTAGGCGGTGGGCCAGAAGTCCTCGCCCACGCCCTCGACGAGGTACGGGCGGCCCGTCCCGCCCGAGTAGACCGAGCCTTCCGGGTCGGCTCCGATGACCTGCACGCGCCCGCCCTCGCGCTCAGCGGACACCTCGCGCAGGTAGCGACCGGTGCCGGTGATGGTGCCACCGGTGCCGACGCCGGCGACGAAGTGCGTGACCCGGCCGTCGGTGTCGTTCCAGATCTCCGGGCCCGTGCTCTCGTAGTGGGAGGCCGGTCCGTTCTGGTTCGCGTACTGGTTCGGCTTCCAGGCTCCCTCGATCTCCTTCACCAGCCGGTCCGAGACCGAGTAGTAGGAGTCGGGGTGGTCGGGTGCGACCGCGGTCGGACACACCACGACCTCGGCACCGTAGGCCTTGAGGACGTCGCGCTTGTCCTGGCTCACCTTGTCGGGGCAGACGAAGACGCAGGAGTAGCCCTTGCGCTGGGCCACCAGGGCCAGCCCGACGCCGGTGTTGCCCGAGGTCGGCTCGACGATCGTGCCGCCGGGCTTCAGCTCGCCCGACTCCTCCGCGGCCTCGATCATCTTCAGGGCGATCCGGTCTTTGACCGAGCCCCCCGGGTTGAGGTACTCCACCTTCGCGAGGACGGTCGCGGCCACCCCCTCGGTGACGGAGGTCAGCTTGACGAGTGGGGTGTTCCCCACGAGGTCGGCGATGTGCTCTGCATACTTCACCCGGCCATCCTCTCAGATGGTGGACAGTCCTCCCGCAGACGGCCGAGCCGCTCGGGCACGCCCCGGCGCACCATCGATGTGGAGGTACAGGCATCCTGGGGGGAGGCACCACATGGCTGTCGTAGCCGTTGGCGTCACTGACACGAGCGAGCGGAAGGGCTTCCCCATGGGCAGGGCGCGACGCGCACGCAAGATCGCTGCGACAGCGGCCTACGGTGGCGGCGGCCTGGCGGCGGGCATCGGGGCCCTGGGAATGCTCGGGTACGGCCTGCTCAAGGCGGAGGCGAAGGTTGCCAGACGCATCGTCGGCCAACCTTTCGACGGGGCGCCCGACGACGACGGCACCTATGGGGCAGGCATCGGCGAACCGGTGCAGCTGGTGGTCCTGGGCGACTCGTCGGCGGCCGGGATGGGCGCCGACCACCGGTACCAGACCGTCGGAGCCATCATCGCCAACGGCGTCTCCGCCCTGACCGGACGTCCGGTCCACCTGACCAACTGCGCGGTGGTCGGTGCGGAGTCCTCCGGGCTGGAGCTGCAGCTGGCCAATGCCCTGGACCAGGTTCCGCACCCGCACGTCGCGGTCATCATGATCGGCGCCAACGACGTCACCCACCGCATCGACAAGTCGATCGCCGTGCGCCACCTCGGGGACACCGTGCGACGGCTGCGCGACCTGGGCACCGAGGTCGTCGTCGGGACCTGCCCCGACCTCGGCACCATCCAGCCGATCCCCCAGCCGTTGCGGCTGATCGGGCGGCGCTGGTCGCGCGACATGGCGGCAGCGCAGACCGTGGCCGTGGTCGAAGCCGGCGGACGCACTGTCTCCCTCGGCGACCTGCTCGGTCCTGAGTTCGCGGAGCGACCGCACGAGATGTTCAGCGCGGACCGGTTCCACCCCTCGCCGGCCGGCTATGCCCGCGCCGCCGCCGCGCTGCTGCCCAGCGTGTATGCCGCCCTCGGCGTCTGGGAGGGCGCGACCGCAGAGGAACGCCTGCCCGACACCCGGCGCGGCGAGGGCGTGGGCCCGGTCGCCATCGCCGCGGAGTATGCCGTTCGGGACCCGGGCACCGAGGTCAGCGCGACTGAGATCGCCGGCCAGAGCCGCGGCCCCCGGGGCCGGTGGGCCGTCTTGTTGCGACGCCCGCACCGGGCTGTGCCCGACCGGCAGGACGAGGTCCCGGTCGCCACCGGCGCGGCGCCGATCGACGGGGTCGACGGGTTCGACGGGGTCGACGGGGTCGTCGCGGCCGACGGCATCGCCACGACCATCGAGAGCGAGAGCAAGGCCACACCCGCGGACCCAGCCCCACGGCATACCATCGAGGCTGACTAAGCGGCCGCTTATCTGGCGGCCCCTCGACGAGGAGGAACCCCGTGACCGAAGCCGTCATCGTCTCCACTGCCCGCACCCCGATCGGACGGGCGTTCAAGGGCTCGCTGAAGGAGATGCGGCCCGACGACCTGTCGGTGCAGGTCATCGCCGCGGCGCTGGCCAAGATCCCCGCTCTGGATCCCACCTTGGTCGAGGACCTGTACTGGGGCTGCGCCGAGCCCTCGGGACGCCAGGGTTCCAACCTGGCCCGAGTCATCGCCGTCCTCGCAGGGTTCGACGGGCTGCCTGGCTCGACGATCAACCGGTTCTGCGCCTCGTCGGTGCAGACCACGCGGATGGCGTTCCACGCGATCAAGGCCGGCGAGGGCGACATCTTCATCTCCGGTGGCGTGGAGTGCGTCTCGCAGTACACCAACTGGGCGGGTGCGGGCGGGTCTGACGGCGACGACCAGAACCCGTTGTTCGCGCCCGCGCAGGCCCGCAGCGTCGAGACCGCCAAGACCAACCAGACCTGGACCGACCCCCGTGCGGACGGTCTGCTGCCCGACGTCTACCTGACGATGGGCCAGACCGCCGAGAACGTCGCCACCTTGCGCGGCATCTCGCGCGAGCGCCAGGACGAATGGGGTGTGACGAGCCAGAACCGCGCTGAGAAGGCCATCGCCGACGGCTTCTTCGAGCGTGAGATCGCCCCCGTGACACTTGCCGACGGCACAGTCGTGAGCAAGGACGACGGTCCCCGCGCTGGAGTCACCCTGGATGCCCTCAAGGGGCTGAACCCGGTGTTCCGCGAGCAGGGCACCATCACGGCCGGCAACTGCTGCCCGCTGAACGACGGCGCCGCCGCGCTCGTGGTCATGAGCGACACCAAGGCCAAGGAGCTTGGCCTGACCCCGCTGGCGCGCGTGGTGTCG
>DASYGI010000204.1:0-12885 GCA_035999925.1 Pedococcus sp. | reverse complement strand
GGACGTCCGACCCGTCGGCTACGTTCTCGCCATGACCTTCCTGGTGCCCACGCGGTTCTGTGGGCCGCCCGAGTCAGGCAACGGCGGCTGGGTCAGCGGGCATGCGGCCGCACTGCTGGCACCAGGCCCAGACCGGGCCGTCACGGTCCGGTTGCGCACTCCCCCACCCCTCGAGCGCCCGATGACCGTCAGCAGGTCCGGGGACGCGCTCAGCGTTCTCGACGGCGACCACCTCGTCCTCGAGGCGGCCCTCGACTCGACCCCAGGGGCGACGCTTGCCGTCGACGGCATACCCGGTCCGGTGTCGTGGGCGGACGCCCAGGCGGCAGCCGACGGCTACGAGGGCGGCACCGACCACCCCTTCCCCACCTGCTTCTCGTGCGGCCCGGCGAGGGCCCCAGGCGACGGGCTGCGGCTGCGGCCAGGACGGGTCCCCGGCGGTTCGGGTGAGTACGCCTGCCCCTGGACGCCCGCGCCTGGGGTCGACCTCGAGACCGTGTGGGCGGCGCTCGACTGCCCGGGCGGCTGGGCCAGCGGGATCGCCGGCCGGCCGATGGTGCTGGGCACCATGACCGCTCGGGTGCACGCCATGCCGATGGCCGGGCACCCCCACGTCGTGGTGGCCTGGCAGCGCGGCTCGAGCGGGCGCAAGCATCTCAGCGGCACAGCCCTGTACGCCGCGGACGGCCGCCTGCTGGCCCACGCCGAGGCGACCTGGATCGCCGTCGACCCGGACACCATTCGACCCCTGGGAGGAACCCCATGACTCGCGTCGCCGTCGTCACCGGAGCCAGTAGCGGGATCGGCGCGGAAACGGCCCGGCAGCTCGCCGCCGCCGGCTTTGAGGTGATCTGCGCGGCCCGCCGCTCCGACCGCGTCGAGACGGTGGCTCGCGAGATCGGCGGTCGGGCCGTGGCCTGCGACGTGTCCAACGCGGACGACGTCAAGCGGCTGGCCAGTGAGGTCGGCGACCGTCTCGACGTCCTGGTCAACAATGCCGGCGGCGCCCTTGGACTGGCCCCTGCCGCCTCGACCGACGTCGCGGACTGGCGGGGGATGTTCGAGTCCAACGTCATCGGCACCCTGCAGGTCACCCAGGCCCTGCTGCCGGCCCTGGTCGCCTCGGGAGCGGGCACCATCGTCAACGTGGGCTCCATCGCCGGGCACACGGCATACGAGGGCGGGTCTGGCTACGTCGCCGCCAAGCACGCGGTCTCGGCGCTGACCCAGACGCTGCGCCTCGAGCTAGTCGACCAGCCGGTGCGCATCGAGGAGATCGCGCCTGGCATGGTGCGCACCGACGAGTTCGCGCTCACCCGGTTCGGCGGCGACCAGGAGCGGGCCGATGCGGTGTATGCCGGGGTCTCCGAACCCTTGGTGGCACAGGACATTGCCGAGGCCATCGTGTGGATGGTGCAGCGCCCGGCGCACGTGAACATCGACCTGCTCGTCATCAAGCCCCGGGTGCAGGCCGCCCCCCACAAGGTCCACCGGGACAAGTAGCTCCGCATAAACCGTTGCAGAGCGCGACCTCTCCGTTTAGCGTCGAGCTACACGGAAGGGAGGTGGTCCAGGTAGTGAATTCTCATTGGACGCGTGAGGTGACTGCGCGCTAGCGCACCTCGACTGCTCGAGGTGACGTCGATCGGCGCAATCCCAAGCAGTTCACCGCAGCCCGCGGGCCGCATGGGTCGTCCCCCGTGCAACGCCGAGCCACTCGCGTGACCGGCAAGCCCGCGGGCTGTTCCACGCCCCGAGACGTGCACCGGTCCCGTCAGGGACGCAGCGCGACAGCCTGCGCGGCCAGCTCCTCGATGCGGGCCCAGTCTCCCTGAGCCACCGCGTCCTTGGGCGTGAGCCACGACCCACCCACGCAGCCCACGTTGGGCAGCGCCAGCCAGGACGCCGCCGACTGCGGGGTGATGCCGCCAGTGGGGCAGAACCTCAGCCCAGGACACGGCCCACTGATCGAAGACAGGTACGGCCGGCCCCCGCTCGCCTCGGCGGGGAAGAACTTCATCGCCTCCAGTCCAGCCTCGGCCAGCGTGAGCATCTCGGTCAGCGTGCCTGCACCGGCCAGCAGGGGCAGCCCGCTGTCCAGCGCCGCCTGTAGCAGTCGTGGCGGGGAGCCGGGCGTGACGAGGAACTGCGCCCCGGCGTCCTGCACCTGCCGCACCTGCTCGGGCGTCACCACCGTGCCTGCGCCGACCACCATCCCCTCGACCTCGGAGGCGACCGCCTCGATCGCGCCAAGACCCGCGGCGCTGCGCAGGGTCAGCTCGATCACCGGTATGCCGCCGCGCAGCAGGGCCCGCGCCAGCGGTACCGCCTGCTCGACGGAGTCGACCACCACCACGGGGATCACCGGGGAGAGGTCGAGGATGTCGGCCTCGCTGCGCAGCGGGTGGGTCGCAACTGAGGTCCGGGTCCCAAGATTGCTCATCGCACTGCTCGTCGAGCTGGTCATCGGATGTCCTCCTCCTGAGGCAGGGACTGGCGGTACGCGTCCTCGAGTTCGGATCCACCGTGGACCCCGGCGAGATGAGCGCGGCTCTGCGTCGAGAACACGTGGGCGCCCTCGTCTGCCCGCCCCACTGTCGCCCGCATGGCGGCGAACAGCTCACGGCCGGTGCCGGACCCGTCCTCGGTGATCCGCGGCGATGGCAGGCGACCGGCGAACTCCTGCTCGTCACCGACGACATCGAGTCGGCCCGTCAGGGAGTCGACCCGGACGACGTCACCATCCCGGATCTTCGAGATGGGGCCGGCATGGACCGACTCGGGCGTCACGTGGATGGCCGCCGGAATAGCGCCGGACGCCCCACTCATCCGGCCATCGGTCACCAGCGCCACGGCATACCCACGCTTCTGGAGCACTCCGAGCGAGGGGGTGAGGGCGTGCAGCTCGGGCATGCCGTTCGCACTGGGTCCCTGCTCGCGGATGACGACGACCACGTCCCGGTCGAGCTCACGGCGCGAGAACGCCTGGAGGAAGCCCACCTGGTCGGTGAACACCCGAGCGGGAGCCTCGATGACGCGGTGCTCGGGGGCCACCGCCGAGGTCTTGATGACCGCGTGGCCCAGGGTGCCGCGCAGGACGCGCAGGCCACCGTCGGCGGCGAACGGGTCGGAAGCCGGCCGCAGGACCGAGGGGTCGAGCGATTCGGAGGCAACGTCGACGAACTCGAGGACTCCGTCGTCGGAGACGACCGGGCGCTGGGCGTACCGGTGCAGCCCTGGCCCGGCCAGGGTCTGCACGTCCTCGTGGACGAGGCCCGCGTCGAGAAGGGTCTGCACCAGGAACGGCGTCCCACCGGCCTGGTGGAAGTGGTTCACGTCGGCCGGGCCGTTGGGGTAGATGCGGGCGACCAGGGGGACGGCCGACGACAGGTCGTCGAAGTCCTCCCAGGTCAGGTCGATCCCGGCGGCAGCAGCCATCGAGATCAGGTGCATCGTGTGGTTGGTCGAGCCGCCGGTGGCCAGCAGCGCTACGACGCCGTTGACGATGGCCTTCTCGTCGACGACCTGCCCGATGCCATACGGCGTCGGCGACGCGGCGATCTGCGCCACCCGCCGGGTCGTGGCGGAGGTGAGAGCCGCTCGCAGCGGGTCGTCGGGGTGAACGAAGGCGGCTCCGGGCAGGTGCAGCCCCATCACGTCCATCAGCATCTGGTTGGAGTTCGCCGTGCCATAGAACGTGCAGGTGCCCGGCGAGTGGTACGACGCCACCTCGCTGGCCAGCAGCTCGTCGCGACCCAGCTCTCCGGCGGCAAAGGCCTTGCGGGTCTCGGCCTTCTCGGCGTTCGAGCGGCCGCTGGCCATCGGACCCGCCGGCACCAGGGCGGCGGGGAGATGGCCGAAGCTCAGCGCCCCTGCGACGAGCCCGGGCACGATCTTGTCGCAGACACCGAGCAGCAGGACGCCGTCGAACACGTCGTGCGACAGGGCGATGGCCGTGGACATGGCGATGACGTCGCGGCTGAAGAGGCTGAGCTCCATGCCGGGGCGGCCCTGGGTGATGCCGTCACACATGGCGGGCACTCCCCCGGCCACCCGGGCCACCGCCCCGACCTCGCGGGCGGTCTGCTTGATCGCGGCCGGGTAGTGCTCGAACGGCGCGTGCGCCGAGAGCATGTCGTTGTACGAGGTGACGATCCCCAGGCTCACCCCGGTGTCCGCCGACATCACCTCGCGGTCGGACCCACCGCAGGCCGCGACGGCGTGCGCGAGGTTGGAACAGCCGAGGTCGGTGCGGGCCGGGCGCAGGCTCAGCTCGGAGGCCGCGCGCGAGAGTTGTTGAAGGTATGCCGCGCGGCTGGCTCGGCTGCGGTCGCGCAGTCGGGCGGTGACGTCGGCGACGACGGGGTGGACGATGGGCGCCATGGGGCTCCTGGACGTGCGGCGGTCGGGACGGGGGACCGCGCGAACGACGTCGCTGGCGTGCGCGTTGTGATTCCGTTCACAAGTGTGCGGACGTCCCAGCATTCGGCAATGGCCGTCCCGCCATACGGACCAGTAGGCGGGATCGCTACGGCTGGAGCCGGGACAGCGCCCAGGCGGCCGGCTCGTCCAGCGACCCCGGCGCGACCCGGCTGAACACCAGCCGGTCGTGCAGGCGGTTCTGTCGGCCACCCCAGAACTCGACCTCGTCGCACACCAGCCGGTACCCGCCCCAGAACTGCGGAACCGGCACGTCGTCGGGCCGCCCATGGTCGGGCCACTGCGCGGCATACCGCTCGAACGCCGCCTCGAGCTCGGCGCGCCCGCGCACCGGCTGGGACTGGTGCGACGCCCACGCCGAGATCCGCGAACCCCAGGGCCGCGACCCGAAGTACGCGGTCACCTCGTCGCGGCCGAGCGCCTGCGCAGTGCCGCGGAACCGGATGGCGCGGTACAGCGCCGGCCAGGTCAACGCCGCCGCCATCCCACCGGACGCGGCGATCTCGGTCCCCTTGATGGACTCGGTATTCGTCACGAAACCCGGTCCGCGCTCGTCGAAGAACCGCATCAGCACGGTCCGCACGTTCGGTCGCCCGAGCGCGTCGACCGTGGCCACCGACAGGGCAAGCGGCTCGGGAACGTCAGCGAGCACCTGCGAGCGCTCGACTGCATCGGACAGCCACCGCGACACCTGCTGGTAGGGCGTGGGAGCCACCTCGGCCTCCGAGAGACCCTCACCGATGTAGTCCACGCGCAGCACGTCAGCCATGCCCAGAGACTAAGGCTGGCTAGGGCGGACGATGACGGTCAGGGCGTGGGGTGGCGGGCGTCGTACCGCAGGAATCCCGGCTGTGCCCGCGCCAGCACCGCGATGGCGATGATGCACGCCAGCCCACCGACGACGGCGGTCAGTGCCTCGCCGATCCCGCTGGCCAGGAATCCCCCGGCGAGCTCGCCGAGGCGCGGCCCACCCGCCACGACCACGATGAACACCCCTTGCAGCCGACCGCGGAGATGGTCCGGGGTGGCCGCCTGCAGGATCGTCGTGCGGAACACTGCGCTCACCGAGTCCGACCCGCCGGCCACCGCCATCGCGACGAGACCAGCCCACAGCGCCTCGGCCTTGGTCAGCGTCCCGCCAGCAGCGAGCATCGCCACGCCGAACCCGCTGATCGCCGCACCCCATCCGACGATGGAGACGAGGATCGCGCGCCCTTGCCGTCGGACGTGTCCCAGCCGCCCGGAGAAGAACATCGCGGTGATCCCACCGACTGCCGCAGCCGCACTCAGCGCCCCGACGGTCTTGGCACCCCCGCCGAAGATCACCGCGCCCGCAGCGGGGAACAGCACCCTCGGCTGGGCGAGCAACATCGCGCAGATGTCCGCCACGAACGTCATGCGCACGTTAGGCCGGGTGGCCAGGAACGCGAAGCCGTCGAGGACCGAGCGCAGCCCGGGCTTGCTGGGCGCCGCCCCTTCCTCGGCCGGCTCGGGAGGCAGCGGCTGAAGTCGGGCGAGCCCCCACAGGGCCGCGGTCGTGATCACCGCATCCGTGCTGTACGCCGCGCGGAAGCCGCCCCAGTCGACGAGCACGCCAGCCAGCAGCGGCCCCACAGTCATCGCCGAGTTCATCGCGAACACCGACAGGGCGTTGGCCGCGGGCAGGAGCTCCCGGTCCAGGATCCGCGGATAGATCGAGGTCCGGGCCGGTGAGGACACGGCATACGCGCCGTTCCACAAGGCCACCAGCGCGTACAGCACCCAGACGTGCGTGTTTCCCAGCCACGCCTGGGTCGCACACAGGACGCTCGACACGAAGGCGACGCTCTGGGCCACCAGTCCCACCGTGCGGCGGTCGAAGTGGTCGATCAACGTCCCGCCGTACAACCCCATGACCACCAAGGGCACCAGCGCACACAGCCCCACGATCCCTACGGCCGCAGTCGATCTCGTCAGGTCGTAGACCTGCAGGCCGATGGCCACCACCGCGAGCTGCGACCCCACGTTGGACAGGGTGAACCCGGCATACAACCGGCGGTATGCCGCGTTGGTCCGCAACGGAGTCAGGTCCAGGAGCAGCGGCACAAGGGCGACCCTAGGCCCTGTCCCTTACGGTGAGCCGCATGGAGTCCAAGCCGCGCATCGCCCTGCTCATCGACGCCGACAACTCGTCAGCCAAGAAGATCGACCTCATCCTCAACGAGCTGGCCGGTTTCGGCGAGACGACCATCCGGCGGGCCTACGGCAACTGGACCAAGCCCGAGCTCAAGGGCTGGGCAGACGTCCTCCACGAGAACGCCATCCGGCCGATGCAGCAGTACGACATCACCCGTGGCAAGAACGCCAGCGACATCGCGATGGTCGTCGACGCCATGGCGATGCTCTACACCGACCGGCCGGACGCGTTCGCCGTCGTCTCCTCGGATGCGGACTTCACCCCGCTGGTGATGCACCTGCGGGAGAAGGGTGCCGCCGTGTACGGGTTCGGCGACAAGAAGACGCCGGCGCCGTTCCAGAGCGCCTGCTCACGGTTCCTGGTCCTCGACCAGCTCTCCACCCCCGATGACGACGACAAGCCGACGACCGGCGACACGCCTCAGACTGCCCGCCTTCGGTGGACGACCGCGAAGCTGCGCCAGGACGCCGCCCTGGTCAAGCTGCTCCGCAACGCGGTCCAGGGAGCGGCGGACGACGAGGGATGGGCCCTGGTCGGCACCGTCGGCACCCACATCGCCAACCAGTCGAGCTTCGACTCTCGCAACTATGGCTACTCGTCCCTGAGCAAGCTGCTCGCGGCGACCGACCTGTTCACCATGAAGGACGAGGGCTCGCCGGCCCTCGCGGTGCGGGACAAGCGTCGGGACAGTCGGGGCCGCTGACGCCGCTCGGCGGCGAGCGCCCCGCAGTGGCCACCCGGCGCCGCTCACTCGGCGACGACGACTCCGAGCTCCGCCGCGAAGGCCGGTGCGAGGTCGAGCAGCTGCACGCCCGAGATGGTGGCCCCCCGCAGGCCGGACAGACCGCGGGGAGCCATGAGCTCGGCAGCCGACAGGTCGACCTCGCTCAACCGGGCGTGCGTGAAGTCAGGCGTGGCGAGCCGCGACCCCTCGAAGGAGACCCGGGTCATGGTGGCCTCGGCGAAGTCGGGTTCGACCAGCTGGCAGTCGACGAGCTGGCAGTCGACCAGGGTGGCGCCGCGCAGGTTGAGGTACTCGATCTTGCATCCCTCGAACCGCACCCGCCGTAGCTCGGCGCCATAGAGCTGGACCGCACCCAGCCGAGCGCCCTGCACCACGCAGTCCAGCCAGGTCGACTCGGCGAGGTCGACCGGGGCGCCGTGCACGGCATACATGCCGGTGTCTGCGAAGCGGCTCTGCGCCAGCCGCGCCTGTGACAGATCGCACCGCTGGAAGGTGCATTCCAGGAACCGCGCACCCTCCGCCGACTGCCCCGAAAGGTCGCCGGTGAGGACCTGCGCGTCGTAGTCCGTCTGGGCCTTGAGCACCCGGCCATAGTGACGTATCGACCGGACAGGGCAGAATGAACCCGCCAGTAGGACCACGGGCACCAGCCCAACCTTCACGACCAGGCCGAGAGGACACCGATGTCCGACACCGACTTCAAGCCCGGACTCGAGGGCGTCATCGCCTTCGAATCAGAGATCGCCGAACCCGACAAGGAGGGCGGCTCGCTGCGCTATCGCGGCGTGGACCTCAAGGACTTGGTCGGCAAGGTCAGCTTCGGGCAGGTCTGGGGACTGCTGGTCGACAACGAGTTCGACCCCGGCCTGCCGCCGGCCGAGCCGTTCCCGCTGCCGGTGCACTCCGGCGACATCCGCGTCGACGTGCAGTCCGCCCTCGCCCAGCTCGCGCCGCTGTGGGGGTTCAAGCCGCTGCTTGACATCGACGCCGAGCAGGCCCGAGACGACTTGGCCCGCGCGTCGGTCATGGCCCTGTCGTTCATCGCCCAGTCCGCCCACGGCCAGGACTCGCCGATGGTGCCGCAGCGCCGCGTCGACGAGGGCAAGACCATCGTCGAGCGGTTCATGATCCGCTGGCGCGGAGAGCCCGACCCCAAGCACGTCGAGGCCATCGACGCCTACTTCATCTCCGCTGCCGAGCACGGCATGAATGCCTCGACCTTCACCGCCCGCGTCATCGCCTCGACCGGTGCCGATGTGGCCGCGTGCCTGTCCGGCGCCATCGGCGCGCTGTCCGGGCCGCTGCACGGCGGGGCCCCGTCGCGCGCCCAGCACATGATCGAGGGCGTAGAGCGCAGCGGCGACGCCCGCGCCTACGTCAAGGACGTCCTCGACCGCGGCGAGCGGCTGATGGGCTTCGGCCACCGCGTCTACCGCGCCTATGACCCGCGCGCCGCGGTGCTGCGCGACACCTGTGAGCGCCTCGGCGCCCCGCGGTTCCAGGTGGCCCTCGAGCTCGAGCAGGCCGCCCTCGCCGAGCTGCGCGAGCGCCAGCCGGACCGCGTGCTCGAGACCAACGTCGACTACTGGGCGGCGGTGCTGCTGGACTTCGCCGAGGTCCCCGGCACGATGATGACGCCACTGTTCGCCGCTGCACGCAGCGCCGGCTGGTCGGCTCACATCCTGGAGCAGAAGAAGACTGGGCGCCTGATCCGCCCGAGCGCCCGGTACATCGGCGAGGCCCCCCGCGGTCTCGAGTCCGTCACCGGCTACCGCGCCTAACCCCGCCCCACCTCGCTTTCGTGCAGCAACCTCTGCTTGCAGAGGTTGCTGCACCGGGCGCAGGTTGCTGCATACCCCTGCTGCAGCAACCTCTGCTGGAACCCGGGTCCGGGCGACTTGTCCACAGGGCGTCAGCGCGGACTCGTCCCACTTGGGCACGCTTCAGCAGTGGAACTGCACGAATTGGCCCAGCACGGTGTGGTGTCGACCGCCGACGCAACCTCCCTCGGCATGGGTCCGTCCGACCTTCGTCGCCTGGTCAAGTCGGGCGCGGCACGCCGCCTGATCAGAGGGTGGTATGCCGTGTGCCCGCCGGGGGCGGTTCGGCCACCGTGGGAGGGCGAGGACCGCTTCGAGTCGGCTCGGCTTCAGCATCGACTTCTCGTCGCGGCTCTGCTGCGATCCTTCGGCGGCCGTGCCCTTGCCAGCCACCATTCGGCTTTGGTCCTGCACGATGTGGAGCTGTGGCGATCCGATCTCGGCATCGCTCAGCTGTGTAGAGCCGAGGACGACCACTCGCGACACCGCCCTTCGGCCATGCTCCACCCCTCGGTGGGCCTTGCCCCGGTCGTGGCACCGACCGGCCTGCGGACTGTGCCTATCGCGGTGGCCGTGATCCAGGTCGGCCTTCGGCCTCCGTCTCGCGGCGCCCGGCCGTTTCCCGTGGAGAGCCTGGTCGCCGCCGACAATGCCCTCCATCAGGGACTGGTCACGGTCGAGCAGCTAGCCGAGGCGGTCCAGGCGCATGCCGGCACACCCGGCATACCTGGTGTTCGAAGCCTTATCAGACATGCAGATGGGCGCCACGAATCTGTGGGCGAGACCCGGCTGGCGCACACCCTGCGGGTGCTTGGGTACCGGTTCACCCCACAGGTCCTGGTGGCCTTCGGTGGACAACGATGGAGAGTTGACTTCGAGCTGGACGACCACCCGGTCGCGATCGAGTTCGACGGACTCGCCAAGTACGGCGGTGGGCTAACGAATCCCACCCCCGACCAGCTGCGACAGGCGCTGGCCCGCGAGAAGTGGCGTGAAGAGCGTCTGCGGGACACCGGGCGTGAGGTGGTGCGCTTCATCTGGCGTGAGGCTGACGACGCGATCCTCGTCCGGGCCCGGATCGACGACGCGATCGGGCGATCCCTCAGACGACGCTCCGCCTGAGGTCAGGGTCGCCACCCAGCGGAGGGTCGTGCAGCACGGGTAGGTAGCACCATGGGTCGCCTGCAGTAACCCCTGCAAGCAGAGGTTGCTGCCTCGACACCGGGGGTGCTCGCAAGGGCGGGTGACGGGGGTCGAGTTCCGGGTGGTGGACCTCACGTCCCACCCTTCGGGACTGGATGACAGACTGGCGCGCGTGACTGAGACCGCTGCCACGCAGACCATCCCCGCCGACCTCCTCCCCAAGGACGGGCGGTTCGGCTCCGGCCCCTCGAAGGTCCGGCCCGAGCAGGTTGAGTACCTCGCCAGCCTCGGTACCTCCCTGCTGGGCACCTCGCACCGTCAGGCGCCGGTCCGGAACCTCGTCGGCGCGGTCCGGGAGGGGCTTGCCGAGCTGTTCAGCCTCCCCGACGGCTACGAGATCATCCTCGGTAACGGCGGCTCGACTGCCTTCTGGGACATCGCCGCCTTCGGCCTGGTTCGTGCCCGCGCCCAGCACCTGGCCTTCGGGGAGTTCTCCAGCAAGTTCGCCGCGGTCACCAACAACGCGCCCTTCCTCGGTGACTCGACCATCGTCAAGGCCGAGCCGGGCACTCTCGCCCAGCCGCATGCCGAGGACGGCGTGGACGTCTACGCCTGGCCGCACAACGAGACCTCGACCGGTGTCATGGCACCGGTTCGCCGGGTGGAGGGAGCCGATGACGGGGCTCTTGTGCTGATCGACGCCACCTCAGGTGCCGGTGGTCTGCCCGTCGACATCTCCGAGACCGACGTCTACTACTTCGGTCCGCAGAAGTGCTTCGCGGCGGACGGAGGTCTCTGGCTCGCCGCGTTCTCTCCCACAGCCCTGGCGCGCGTCGAAGAGATCGCGGCCACTGACCGCTGGGTCCCGGACTTCTTCAGCTTGCCGACTGCCGTCTCGAACAGCCGCCTCAACCAGACCTACAACACCCCGGCGCTCAGCACGTTGGCCCTGATGCGTGCCCAGGTCGACTGGATCAACGGCCAGGGTGGCCTCGACTGGGCCGTCAAGCGGACCGCCGACTCCTCGGGTCGGCTGTACGAGTGGGCCGAGCGCACGGCATACACGACCCCGTATGTCGGAGACCCAACAGCACGATCGCAGGTCGTGGCGACGATCGACTTCGACGACGACGTGGACGCCTCGGCCATAGCCAAGACCCTGCGCGCCAACGGCGTGGTCGATGTCGAGCCCTACCGCAAGCTGGGTCGCAACCAGCTGAGGGTGGCCACGTTCCCCGCGGTCGACCCCGAGGACGTGTCTGCGCTGATTGCGTGCATTGAGCACGTCGTCGGCTGACACGTCGCGAGGTTGAGCACGCGCGCGTAACCTCGAGTCCACCTGTTCGTTAAGCCCGGTGACTCCCCCGCCGGGTGGGACAGACGATTGTCGAGGAGCCGACGATGACACGCCCAACGCGACTACCATGGCGAACTATTGCCGCTGCACTGCCAGCGGTAGCCCTGGTCGGAGCCGGCGTAGCCCTTGCCACCACCGGCGGCTACCCGGCCACGCACATTGTGGCCAACTCGTCCCCGCTCATCACGGTGCCCAAGACGGCACTGGCACCGATGAACGTCCCGCCGCTGCCGACCCTTCCTGCCCCGGCTGAGCAGGCACCGACCACCTTCGGGTCGTCCGACCAGTCCAGCCAGTCGAGCAGCGTGCCGTCGGTCATGACCGCCAACGGCATCCCGGCAGTGGCCCTTGCCGCCTACCAGCGCGCCGCCCGGCTCGTCGATGCCGCAGACGCCCAGTGCCAGATCGACTGGGCACTGATCGGCGCCATCGGCAAGGTGGAGTCCGACCATGGCCGGTATGGCGGAAACGGCATCGGCAGCGACGGCACCGTCCTGCCGGGCATCTTCGGCATCCCGCTCAACGGTGCCAACAACACCGCGGTCATCCGCGACACCGACCACGGGGTGCTCGACCACGACCCCGTGTGGGACCGCGCCGTCGGACCCATGCAGTTCATCCCGGGAACCTGGCGCTCCGTCGGCGTGGACGCCACGGGGAGCGGGACCAAGGACCCCCAGAACATGTATGACGCTGCGGCCGCCGCCGCGGTGTACCTCTGCTCGGGTCCCGGCCAGCTGAACACCGACGCCGGCGCCCGGAACGCCGTGATGCGCTACAACCAGAGCCAGGCGTACGTCGACGAGGTCATGGCGATCGCGGCCGCCTATCGCGGTGGCTACACCGTCGTCCCCGACTCCGGGCTGACCGCCGCCCAGCGCAACGGCACCCCGTACCTGCCCTCGGGTGACCCGCAGACCATGCAGACCTACAACCCTGTGCTCGCCGCGCAGCCCGCATCCAAGAGCGGGAAGCCGGGTGCCAGCGGCGCTAAGCAGTCCGGGTCGGGCGGCACAGCCGCCGGAGCGCCGGGAAGCGGCTCGGTTGGCTCGGTTGGATCAGGCGGCGGTACCGGCAGTGGCAGCGGTACCGGCGGTGGCACCAGCGGCGGGACGACCGGCCTCCTGGGCCAGGTCACCGGCCTCGTGCCCACCCCGACGACGACCAGCCTCCCGTTGCCCGGTGGCACGCCACCGCCAGCGCC
>DASYGI010000203.1:0-5869 GCA_035999925.1 Pedococcus sp. | reverse complement strand
GTCACCGAGTACGACGACCACCTGTTCTGCCTGATCACCATGAACCACCACCCGCTGCACCTCGACGCGAACTACGCCGAGAACACCACCCAGTTCGGGCGCAACGTCGTCGTCGGCAACTACATCTACTCGCTGCTGTTGGGCATGTCGGTGCCCGACGTGTCCGGCAAGGCCATCGCCAACCTGGAGATCGAGTCGCTGCGCCACGTCGCCCCCACCTTCCACGGCGACACCCTGTACGGGCAGACCGAGGTCCTCGACAAGTGGGAGTCGACCTCCAAGGACGATCGGGGGGTGGTCTATGTCGAGACCAAGGGCTACAACCAGGACGGCACGCTCGTCTGCGTGTTCCGCCGCAAGGTGATGGTGCCCAAGCAGTCCTACCTCGACGCTCGCGGCGGTGAGCAGCCAGCCCGACCCGAGCTGACCGAGCCCGCGCCGAAGGCCTAGGGACCGGACCGGCGAGCGACTCGCCGTTAGGGTCTGACCATGGCGGACTTCGTCGGAGCAGTCGACCAGGGCACGACGAGTACGCGGTTCATGGTGTTCGACCATGACGGCGCGGAGGTCGGCCGCCACCAGCTCGAGCACGAGCAGATCCTGCCGAGGGCCGGGTGGGTCGAGCACAACCCGCTGGAGATCTGGGAGCGCACCCAGACGGTCATCGGCTCGACGCTGGCCCAGCTCAACCTCCAGGCGGGCGACCTGTCGGCCCTGGGGATCACCAACCAGCGCGAGACCACGGTCGCCTGGAACCGTCGCACCGGGCGACCGGTGCACAACGCCATCGTGTGGCAGGACACCCGGACCGACCGGATCGCCCGCGCCCTCCAGCAGTCCGGTGCCGGCGAGGTCATCCGCGAGCGGGCCGGCATCCCACCCGCGGCCTACTTCTCAGCGGGCAAGCTGCAGTGGATCCTGCAGGAGGTCGACGGCGCCCGGGCCCTCGCGGACCGGGGCGACCTCGCGTTCGGCACGATCGACACGTGGCTGCTGTGGAACCTCACCGGGGGAACCGACGGGGGCGTCCACGTCACCGACGTCACGAACGCCAGCCGCACGATGCTGATGGACCTGCGCACCCTCGACTGGGATGAGGAGCTCCTGGGATTCTTCGACATCCCGCGGTCAGTGCTCCCGCAGATCCGCCCTAGCTCGGATCCCCGCTCCTACGGGGTCACCCGGGCGGGTGGCCCCCTGGGCGGCGAGGTGCCTCTTACCGGCGCTCTCGGTGACCAGCAGGCGGCCACCGTCGGCCAGGTGTGCTTCTCCCCCGGCGAGGGCAAGAACACCTACGGCACAGGCAACTTCATGATCCTCAACACCGGTACCGAGCTCGTGCGTAGCGAGTCCGGGCTGCTGACCACCGTGTGCTACCAGCTGGGCGACGACGCCCCCACCTACGCCCTCGAGGGGTCCATCGCCGTCACCGGCTCGGCCGTCCAGTGGCTGCGCGACCAGCTCGGCATCATCTCCGGAGCGGCCGACATCGAGCCGCTCGCCAGCCAGGTCGAGGACACCGGCGGGCTGTACTTCGTACCGGCCTTCTCCGGGCTGTTCGCACCCTACTGGCGACCGGACGCTCGGGGGGCGATCGTCGGTATGAGCAGGTTCAACACCAACGCCCATCTGGCGCGGGCCACCCTGGAGGCCATCTGCTACCAGACCCGCGACGTCTCGGATGCGATGACCACGGACAGCGGCGTGCAGCTCGAGGTCCTCAAGGTCGACGGCGGCGTCACCGCCAACAGCCTGTGCATGCAGCTGCAGTCGGACATCCTCGGCGTCCCGGTGTCCCGACCCGTGGTCGCCGAAACCACCGCACTGGGCGCCGCCTACGCTGCTGGCCTGGCGACCGGTTTCTGGTCAGACACCCAGGAGCTACGCGCCAACTGGCAGGAGTCGCGACGGTGGAACCCCACCTGGACCGAGGCGCAGCGCCGCGATGGGTATGCCGGATGGCGCAAGGCCGTGGAGCGCACCCTCGACTGGGTCGATGTCGACGAGGAGTAGGACGATGAGTCACCAGCTTTCGCCCCTGGGGCGAGCGCAGGCCATTGAGGCGCTCTCCAGCGGCGAGGGGCTGGACCTGCTCGTCATCGGCGGTGGCGTGGTCGGCTCCGGCACCGCCCTGGACGCCGTGACCCGCGGCCTGTCCACGGGTCTGATCGAACAACGCGACTTCGCCAGCGGCACCTCGTCGCGGTCCAGCAAGCTCATCCACGGCGGGCTGCGGTACCTGGAGATGCTCGACTTCGCCCTGGTCCGCGAGGCCCTGCGCGAGCGCGGCCTGCTGCTGACCCGGCTGGCACCTCACCTGGTCCGACCGGTTCCGTTCCTCTACCCGCTGTCCCATCACGTCTGGGAGCGCGCCTACGTCGGGTCGGGGATCGCCCTCTACGACGCCATGGCCACCGGGTCCGGCCACAGCGCAGGGCTCCCCCGGCACCGCCACCTCACCCGCAAGCAGGCGCTACGGCTCATGCCGAGCCTCAAGGCCTCCGCGCTCACCGGCGCTGTGCAGTACTACGACGCTCAGGTCGACGACGCGCGGCATACCATGGAGCTCGCCCGCACCGCCGCCAACTACGGCGCCCACGTGGCCAACCGGGTTGCGGCCGTGGGGTTCTTGCGCCAAGGCGAGCGCGTGACCGGCGTTCGCGCGATCGACAAGCTGACCGACCGTGAGTTCGAGATCCACGCCCGCCAGATCGTCAACGCGACCGGCGTCTGGACCGACGACACCCAAGCCATGGTCGGCGAACGCGGGCAGTTCCACGTGCGGGCGTCCAAGGGCATCCACCTCGTCGTGCCCAAGGACCGGATCCACTCCTCGACCGGCCTGATCCTGCGTACCGAGACGTCAGTGCTCTTCGTCATCCCCTGGGGTCGGCACTGGATCATCGGGACCACCGATACGGACTGGTCCCTCGACAAGGCCCACCCCGCGGCCACCCGCACCGACATCGACTACCTGCTCGACCACGTGAACCGGGTGCTGTCGACCCCGTTGAGCCACGAGGACGTCGAGGGCGTCTACGCCGGTCTGCGCCCGCTGCTGGCCGGCGAGTCCGAGTCGACCAGCACGCTGTCGCGCGAGCATGTCGTGGCGCATTCGGCTCCAGGCCTGGTCGTGGTCGCCGGAGGTAAGTACACGACCTACCGCGTGATGGCCAAGGACGCCGTCGACGAGGCATCGCAAGCCTTTCCGGGCCGGGTGGCTGCCTCGACGACCGAGACGGTGCCGTTGCTGGGGGCCGTCGGCTTCCACGCGACCTGGAACCAGCGGCATACCCTCGCCCGGCAGGCCGGCCTCCACGTGGCTCGGGTGGAGCACCTCCTGCGCCGCTATGGCGTGCTGACCCAGGAGCTGCTCGACCTGGTCGCTGAGCGACCCGAGCTGGGCGAGCCGCTCGAGGGCGCGGAGGACCACCTCAAGGCGGAGGTGGTGTATGCCGCGTCGCACGAGGGTGCCCTGCACCTGACCGACGTGCTGACCCGGCGAACCCGGATCTCCATCGAGGCCTGGGACCGGGGGGTTTCAGCGGCTCCCGGCGCCGCCGAGCTCATGGCTCCCGTGCTGGGCTGGGACCAGGACCGCATCAAGGCCGAGGTCGAGATCTATCTCGGCCGGGTCGATGCCGAGCGCGTCAGCCAGACCATGGTCGACGACGCCTCGGCCGACGAGGCTCGTCGCCGCGGACCCGACGGCACGCTCTGAGAGCGCGGTGCACGCTCCAACTGGGCGGCAGCCGGGCATACGGGCATGCGACGATGTGCTCGTGAGCGAAGAACAGACCAAGTCAGACAACCGGGGCCGTCCCACCACCGACGAGCTACGGGCCTTCATCGCCGAGGACTGGGCGCCACGAGCACCCGCCCGGACCGGCCTCACCGACGCCGCCCGTTATGCCGCGGACCGGCGTGCCGCGGTCAGCGCCGCGTTCCCCGGTGAGCGCCTCGTCATCCCCGCCGGCGGGTTCAAGGTGCGCAGCAACGACACCGACTACGTCTTCCGGCCGCACAGTGCCTTCGTCCACCTCACCGGACTGGGCGGCGACCGCGAGCCGGACGCCGTGCTGCTCATGGAGCCGCGCGACGACGGCACGCACGAGGCCATCCTCTACTTCCGCCCGCTGGCCGGCCGCGACACCGACGAGTTCTTCGCCGACACCCGGTACGGGGAGTTCTGGGTAGGCGCTCGCCCCAGCATCGAGGAGCTCGAGGCCGAGCTCGGACTGACCGGGCGGCACATCGACGAGTTCGCCGACGCCGCGGTCAAGGACGCGGGCGAGGTCACCGTGCGCGTGGTGCGCGACGCCGACCGCGAGCTGACCCGCGAGCTCGACGCGGCCAGGGCCTCCGAGACCACCGATGCGCACGACCTGGCCGAGAGCGACGACGAGCTCGCGCACCTGCTGTCGACCCTGCGACTGGTCAAGGACGAGTGGGAGGTCGACGAGATGCGCAAGGCTGTCGCGGCGACCCACCACGGGTTCGAGGCCGTGATCGCCGACCTTCCCCAGGCAGTGGCCAAGGGTCGCGGCGAGCGCTGGGTCGAAGGCGTCTTCGGGCTCACCGCGAGGCACGAGGGCAACGGCGTCGGCTACGACTCGATCTGCGCGGCCGGTGACCACGCCACGACGCTGCACTGGATCAAGAACACCGGCGACCTGAAGTCAGGCGACCTCATCCTGCTCGATGCCGGGGTCGAGGTCGACTCGTTGTTCACCGCCGACATCACCCGTACGCTGCCGGCCAGTGGCACGTTCACCGACGCCCAGCGCGAGGTCTACGACGCGGTGTATGCCGCGCAGCAGGCCGGCATCGCGGCGGTCAAGCCGGGCAACCGGTTCAGCGACGTGCACGCCGCGGCCATCAGAGTCATCGCCGAGCACCTGCACGCCTGGGGGCTGCTGCCCGACGGCGTCGACGTCGAGGACACCTTGGACAAGGAGCACGGCCAGTACCACCGACGGTGGATGGTGCACGGCACGAGCCACCATCTCGGGATCGACGTCCACGACTGCGCGCTCGCCACGCGGGCCGAGTACATGGACGGCGAGCTGCGCCCAGGAATGATCCTGACCGTGGAGCCCGGGTTGTACTTCAAGGCCGACGACCTCAAGGCGCCGGAGCGGTTCCGGGGCATCGGGGTGCGCATCGAGGACGACGTGCTGGTTACGGCGGATGGCTGTGAGAACCTCTCCGCTGCCATGCCGCGCAGCAGCACCGAGGTGGAGGCCTGGATCCGCGAGGTTCAGTCCCGCTGAACGACCTCTAGGCGGGCGGGGCGGGCGGCTGCTCGCCCTGCCCCGCCATCCGCTGGCGCTCGGCCTCCCGCGCGGCCTCTACCTGCGCCTGCGCCGCGGCCATCGGGTCCATCGTCGTGAGCAGCTCGCGGGCCTTTTGGGCGAACCGGTGCTCCACCAGGACCTCGTACTGGGTGGCCACCACCTGGGTCACCGAGGTGAAGTCGCGGTTCCCGCCGGTGATCGCGTACCCGATCATCGCCCACACCAGGCCGAACAACGCCCCGAAGACGACCGTGACCAGCACGCCGCCGTAACCCGCGGCGCTCGAGGTGTCGAGCAGCGAGAAGATCAGCCCGACGAACAGGCCCAGCCAGGCCCCCGAGATGAGGCCACCGATCGCGACCCTGCCCCGGGTCAGCCGGCCGGTGACCCGCTCGAGCTGCTTGAGGTCGGTGCCGACGATGAGCACGTTCTGCACCGGGAACTCGTGGTCCGAGAGGTAGTCGACTGCCTTCTGCGCCTTGTCGTAGGTGTCGAAGCGTCCCAGCGACATGGGGTACTCCAACGACAGGACGGCGCGTGACCGGGACAGGCCGGTGGGCTGCGTGCTCATG
>DASYGI010000202.1:0-4171 GCA_035999925.1 Pedococcus sp. | reverse complement strand
AGCCCCAGGTAGCTGGCCAGCCGGCGCGTCGCCCGAGCCCGCAGCACCTCCGCCGCGCGGTCGGTGTCGCGAGCCTTGCGGTACAGCCGGCCCCGGCTCTGGGTCGTCTCGATGGCCTTGACCACGACGGGGAGAGGTTCGTTGACCAGCGGACCGAAGCGCCGCCCTCGCCAGACCATGAGCGCCACCAGGGCGAGTAGGGCGAGCAGGACCAACGGCCCGACAGCGCGGGGCACCTCGGAGGTGGGGGTGGTGTCGGTCGAGGCGATGTCGAGCGGGGACGGGACGTACCAGACCAGCCGGCTGCCCTGCCCGAGCAGCCGGACCGCGACCCCGGCGTTGTCCAGCCGTCCGATCTGGCTGTTCCGAAGGATCTGGCCGTCGCCGAGCACCACGACCTCCGGGCGACCGGGCTGAGCCGGCAACGCCACCAGCTGGAAGCCGTCGCCGAAACCGAAGCAGGTGACCGCGCCGGGGCCGTGCGCGGTGTAGGTGAGGTCGCCGGGACTGATGGTGTCCGACGGGGAAAGGCCGCCCAAGGTGCAGTTCGCGGTTACCGCGTCGGCGGGGGAGAGGTCCTTGGTCGAGTCGGCAGCGAGCCCCAACGCGGACAGCAGGAAGCGGCTCGGCTCGACCAGCACGAGACGGTCCGCGCCCCGGACCCGGTCCAGCATGGTCCGGGCATTCTGCGCGGACAGCGCATCGGTCCCCGTCACGACCACCGTCGTGCCCGTGCCGTTGCGGTTGGTGGTGTCGAGGGCGGCAGCGTCGAGCAGGGCCTGCTGGTCCCGGGTCACCGTGACCGCCACGCCATGGTCGTCCAACACCCGGGCCAGCGCCTGGGCGCCTTCGCCTCCCGGGTTGCCCGGGTCCATCGGCACCCCGCGGTATGCCGCGTTGCTCACAGCCGTCCACACCGCCGCGACCACGAGGGCCACGACGATGCCTCCGACCAGGGTCCAGAAAAGCTTGGGGCGCACCACTTTTCGCGCGGACGGCTCGGTCGGGCCGGCCGGGGTCGTGCGGCTTTTCGTCCGCTCCCAGACGTCGAGAGTCATGAGCCGACCTTCGCAGGCACCCCGGAGGTGACGTCGTCCTCGACTCTTGGTGAGGGGAGCAGCCGGGCGGGACGCCGATCGGCCAGCGTTCGGTCGAGCTCCAGCAGGCGACTGGCGTCATCTCGGGTGGCCCGCTCGTGGCCGTAGGCCACTGAGTCGAACCGGTCTGCCGCCCACTTCAGCTCGGCGGACGCCTCCGGAAAGACGCGGGCGAGGCGGCCGCCGATCTCGTGCGCGGTCAGGGACGGTGCATCCTCAAGCAGGGTGCGCTCCATCGCCCCCTGTGCGATGGCACGCAGGACGTCGAGGACGCACTCGGCATACCGCTGCTCGTCGAAGTCGTGACGAGCCCGGAAGCGGTACTGGTCGGCGGTGAGCCGTTCGTCGCCGAGGACCGCGGTCGACGTGGCCCGGGGGCCACGTGCCGTGCGACGCACGAACCGCATCAAGTAGACGACCAGGACGACCAGCAGGGCCGCCAGCAGAATCGCGACGATGGTGGGGAGCGGGGTCACGTGGACGTGGCTGCCGCTCAGGAGGTTGATCAGCCACTGCTCCAGAGCCTGGAGGGCGCGGGTGAACGGGTCGCGGGTGTCGCGGTACGGCGGCTTGGCGAGCTCGTGTAGCAGCCACGAGCGGGCCTGGTCGTTGCTCGGGTCGAGGCGGGTGGGCATGCCCACCCGGCCGGGGAAGCTCACCCGGTCGCCACCCTGCCCTGCTGAGCGCCCGTCACAGCACGCACCAGGGCCAGGTCGAAGCCCTCGCTGCGAATCCGGGCGTCGGTGTAGAGCAGGGTCGTGACGGCGGCCATGAAGGGCTGGGTGAGCAGCCCTGCGACGAGCGAACCCGCCAGGGACATGCCTAGGGTCGTGATCATGAGGGTCAGCTGGGCGGCTGACCCGCTCGTGGTCGACGCGACACCGACGCCGAGCAGCGCCCCCACCAGCTGGAAGCCGATGCTGATGGCCTGCTGGGCGACGCTGGCGATCAGGCCGGCGACGATCAGGACCCCCAGGGTGCGCCAGAACCTGCCAAAAGTGAGCTTCCACGAACGCCGGAGGGCGGCGAACACCCCGAGGTCCTCCAGGACGAGGGACGACGGCGCGAAGGACAACCGGATGGAGGCCCAAAACGCTGCCAACGCGCCGGCGGCCATCGCGACGATGGCCAGCACGCCGCCCACGGGGGCGTTGCTCGAGAAGCCCCAGATCGCCAACCCGACGAGGGCACCAAAGGTCAGCAGGATCGGCACGACCAGCACCAGGCAGAGGCAGGCGAGCCGAGGGATCATGCGCCGGGTGCGCGTCCAGGTCTCGCCCAGGGTCGGCTTGCGGCCGAGCACCGCCTCCCCGACCGGGAAGGCGAGCATGCCGGTCAGCGCCGACGTGGTGATGATGACGCCCAGATAGAGCAGAGTCAGACCACCAAACCCACCCGCGACGAGGAGGCTGTTAGGAGCTCCTGTGCTGGCCAGCTGGGTGCCCAGCAAGTAGCCGAGCGCGACCATGGCTGCGCCGAGGGTCCCCAGGAGCAGGGCTGTCAGCAGTGCCAGCCCGACCATCGTGCGTGGGTTGCGCCGAATCGCGCCGAACCCGCCGTCGATGAAGTCACCGAACTTCAGCGGGGCCAGCGGGACGATGCCGGGCTTGTGCGCCGTCAGCGAGCTCGACCAGTGCGGCTGGGGAGCCCCGATCGGCTGCGGCGGCACGTATGCCGAGGGGTCGGCAGTCGGGGACTGTCCAGAGGACGGTGCGGTCAGCGGCACCTGTCCTGCGAGGTGCTGTGGTGCCTGCCCTGGTACGGGCGCCGGTGCGCTTGGCGTGTCGGTCATGATGCGCGAGCCTCCGTGTCCACCCTAGGTCCACTCCGGTCACCCTTGTTCACTCTGGGTCCCGTGGGTCACGTCGGCCACCGACGTCCCCCTGTTGTGGGGTGAACCTACCAACTGTGCACGAGCCGCGGGTCGTTTTGTCCGCTCAGCGCGCGAGCCCGGACAACCGCGCCTCCAGGTCGCGAGCCCGCGATGAAACCGCGCCCAGCTCCTCCTGCCGGGCGACCACCCGTGGCTCGTCCCGCAGCAAGGCGATGCCTCGCCGCAACAACGTCCAGGGGGGCTTGCGCCGTTCGGAGAGATCCCGTGCCAGTCGCCAGACGAACGTCAGCAGGCGATGGTGATGCACGCAGTAAGCTCCGGCGAGCACGCCGCGGGTTCGAAGGTCGTCGATGATCTCGGCGGCGAAGATGCCCTCGGCCAGGATGAGGTCGTGCGGTCCGGCGACCACCGTGGTCCTGTCGACCCCTTTGCTCAGGGCGATGTCGTAGACCGGGGTGTCGACAGTCCCGCAGTCCACCAAGGTCTCCAGCGCGCTCGCGGCGGCCTCTCGGTTCCAGGAGTCCGGGTGGTCCCAGTCGACGATGCCGAGCTCAGTGCTGCGCGGGAGGAGCGGGTCGTCCTGGTCGCGGTAGAAGTCGTCCAGCCGCACGATCGGCCAGCCGTGGGCCTGGTGCAGCCGGGCCGCCAGACGCGACTTGCCGGCCCCGCTGGGGCCGGCAAGGACCACGACGCGAGCCCGGGTCAACGCGGACACGTCGTCTGCGAGGTCAGCGAGGTCAGCGACAACGAGGTCAGCGAGGTCAGCGACAACGAGGTCAGCGACCCTTGGGGTGCCAGACCGTCTTGGTCTCGAGGAACGCGGTGACCCGTGACAGGTCAGGCGGGCGGGTCCAGTCCGACTCCACCGCTGCGGGGCCGTCGCCTGCGGGGCGCAGGACCCGCTTGAGGTTCTCGGCCGCGGCCAGCTCCAGGTCCCCCCAGGCCAGGCCGTCGGAGCCCGCCGCACCGGCGAGGTCGATGGCGTTGACGTCGCGATGCGAGGCGATCCACGGTGCCACCTCGGCGGTGCGGCCGGTGATGATGTTGACCACCCCGCCCGGCACGTCTGAGGTCGCCAGCGCTTCGGAGAGGGTGACGGCGGGCAGCGGACGGTGTTCGCTGGCCAGGACGACCGCGGTGTTGCCCGAGACGATGACCGGCGCCAGCACCGAGACGAGCCCCAGCAGCGAGGACGTCTGCGGCGCCAGCACACCGACGACCCCGGTCGGCTCGGGTGCCG
>DASYGI010000201.1:0-5322 GCA_035999925.1 Pedococcus sp. | reverse complement strand
TGCGCACATCCGGCAGGCGTCCCGGCTGTTGCGGCCGTACAACCCCGCGCTCGAGGTCGAGCCGTTCGGCGCCCAGCAGGTCGTCGATGCCGGAGACATCGCCTGCAACCCCTTCGACATCGCCGCGGCGATCGGTCAGATCGAGGCCGGTGCCGGCGCCCTGACCTCATCGGTCGGGCGGCTGCTCACCCTCGGCGGCGACCACACCATCGCGTTGCCCCTGCTGCGCGTCATGGCCGCGCGCCATGGACCTCTGGCCGTGCTGCACTTCGATGCGCACCTGGACACCTGGGACACCTACTTCGGATCCCCGTACACCCATGGCACGCCGTTCCGCCGCGCGTCCGAGGAAGGGTTGGTCGACCTCGAGCACTCGATGCATGTCGGGATCCGCGGCCCGCTGTACTCGGTCAGCGACCTGCCCGACACCGCCCGACTAGGCTTCGCCACGCTCACGTGCGAAGAGATCGAGCTGCAGGGCTTGGGGGCCGCCGTCGACCGGATGCGAGGCCGGCTGGGGGTCGGGCCGGTCTATGTTTCGGTCGACATCGACGTCCTCGACCCGGCCCACGCCCCGGGCACGGGCACGCCGGAAGCCGGCGGTATGACGTCGCGCGAGCTCCTCGTGATGCTCCGCGCGCTCGCGGACCTCGACGTGGTCGCCGCCGACATCGTCGAGGTCGCGCCCGCCTACGACCACGCCGAGGTGACCGGCATCGCCGCTTCGCACGTGGCATACGAGCTGTTGTCCGTCATGACCTGCCGACCAAGGAGCCAACATGACCGTTGAGTCACCACCCGTGGGATCCGCTCGGATCGGGGGAGTGGAGGTCCGATCCATCGACTACGTCCCCTTGAACGAGCGGCACGGCAAGGTCTGGAGCCAAGGCCCACTGTGGTTCATGAGCAACGCGCAGATCGCCACCTTGGCGGTCGGCACGTTCTCCATCACCGGGGGAGGCAACCTCCTGTGGTCCCTGATAGCCATCATCGGCGGGGCCCTGTTCGGAACGTTCTTCATGGCTTTCCACTCCGCGCAGGGGCCGCAGCTGGGTCTGCCGCAGATGATCCAGTCACGCCCCCAGTTCGGCTATATGGGGGCACTGCTGGTCTGGGCGTTCGCGTACCTGCAGTACGCGGGCTTCAACATCTTCAACACCATCCTCGCGGGCGACGCGCTGCACGCGACCATCCACGGTCCGAGCAAGGTCTGGATCGTCGCGGCCACGGTGCTCGCAGCCGTCGTCGCGCTGGTGGGCTATGACCTCATCCATGGCGTCGAGCGCTGGCTGACCCTGGGCTTCCTGGTCATCTTCGGGGTTCTGACGATCGCCGTCTTCACGCTGGGCTACCCGGCCGGGTCCTTTGACCTTGGGGGGTTCAAGTGGACCCCGTTCCTGATCCAGTTCGGCGCCGTGGCCGGCTACCAGATCAGCTGGGCCATCTACGTCTCGGACTACTCGCGCTACCTGCCCCCGAATGTCACCGTCCGCAAGACCTTCTTCTGGACCTACTGGGGCTCCGCGCTCGGCGCCATTTGGCTGATGTGCCTGGGCGCCGCCCTGGCCGCGTGGGCCGGCTCGAAGTTCGACACGATCGCTTCGCTCAACTCCGCCGGCGACCACGTTTTCACCAGCTTCGGTGCCATTGCCCTGGTCTTCTCCACGTTGGGACTGATCTCGGTCACCGCGCTGAACATGTATGGCGGATCGCTCACCCTCATCAGCGCCATCGACTCGTTCTCGAAGGTGCGCCCCACCGCGACGGTGCGGATCGTCACGATCGCGGTGACCGCGGTGCTGTCGCTGGTGCCTGCCCTGCTCATCGGGGCCGACTTCCTCACCAACTTCCAGGACTTCCTGCTCCTGGTGCTCTACCTCTTCATCCCGTGGACGGCCGTGAACCTGGTCGACTACTACATCGTGCGGCGTGGGCACTACGCCATCGCGGAGATCTTCAACCCCCGCGGTCTCTACGGCAGGTGGGGCTGGCGCGGGATTGCTGCCTACCTGTTGGGGTTCGCGGCGATGCTGCCGTTCCTCAGCACCAGCAAGTACACCGGATTCGTCGCCCATGACCTCAAGGGAGCTGACATCTCGATGTTCGTCGGCCTTCCCGTCGCTGGATTCCTGTATTTCCTGTTCGCGAAGTCGATCGATGTGGACGCCGAGACCGCGATCGCCAAGACCGAACAGGCGGAGCTGGAGAAGGTGGCGATGCACCACCAGCGACCGGCGTGACCGCCCCGCTGCCATCGGCGGACGGCTTAGCGGACGCGTGGCAGTCGGCTGAGGATGTCCGCACTGGCAGCGTCACCTCAGTCGAGCTGGTCACGCGGGCATTGGACCGCATCCACGAGCTGCAACCGGACCTCAACGCCTTCACCGTGGTCCTCGACGAGTCGGCCCTGGCCTCGGCACGCGAGGCCGACGAGGCGGTGCGCCAGGGCGGTGCGCTGGGGGCCCTGCACGGCATACCGGTATCCGTGAAAGACCACATCTGGATGGCCGACGCCCCGGCAACGAATGGCTCGCTCATCCTGCGTGAGTTCGTGCCCCCCGTCGACGCCGTCCCGGTTGCCCGGCTGCGCGCGGCCGGAGCGGTCATCGTGGGCAAGACCAACAATCCCGAGTTCTGCTACCGCGGCTTCACCGACAACAGGGTCTTCGGCCTGACCCGCAACCCGTGGGACCTTCGTCGGACCCCTGGCGGCTCGAGCGGTGGCGCGGGTGCGTCAGTGGCCGCGGGGATGACCCCGATCGCGCTGGGTACCGACGGCGGCGGGTCCATCCGGATCCCGGCATCGTTCTGCGGGGTGGTCGGCCACAAGCCGACGTTCGGCCTGGTGCCCAAGGAGCCTGGGTTCAAAGGCTGGAAGACCCTCTCGGTCGACGGGCCGCTGGCTCGATCCGTGCGCGACGCGGCCCTGATGCTCTCGGTGATCGCTGGCCCTTCGGCGGCGGACGACCTGACGTACCCGGGCCCACCCAACGAAAGTTATCTGGACGCCGTCGCGCGCCCGCCTGACCTGAGCGGGCTTCGGGTGGCCTGGTCCGCGGACCTTGGCATGCTGCCGGTCGACCCCGACGTCCGTGCGGTCTTCGCCGAGGCGCTGCGCGTCCTGGCCGCGCTGGGCGGCGAGCTGGTCGAGGCCGCGCCCGCCACCGGACATCCCACCGAACTGTGGAACCAGATCGCCCTGGCCGAGGGCTACTCCTCCGAGGGTCCGTATCTGTCGTCGCGCGAGCTGATGTCACCGGGGATCGCCGAGATCATCGAGGCAGGGCAAGGGATTACTGCTGGCCAGTACGTCGACGCGCTGCACGAGCGAGCCGCCTACACCCGCGTGTGGGCCGAGTTCTTCGAGCAGTACGACGTTCTCGTCACCCCGGCCATGCAGCTGACCGCGTTCCCGGTCGGACTGCAGACACCGGACGAGATCGAAGGGCAGCCCGTCGACCCGTTTTTCGACGACTGGTGCACCATCTGCCTACCCGCGAACCTCACGGGGATGCCCGCCACGGTGGTACCGGCCGGGTTCGGCGCCGGAGGACGGCCGGTGGGGCTCCAGGTCATCGGGCCGCGGTGGGCTGACGCGCTCACTCTCCAAGTCGCCAGCGACTTCGCCGGTGCGACCCCCTGGAGCACGGCTCAGCCGCCCCTGCAACCGGGCCCTACATAGTCAGCCAAAGGCAGTCTCCGGCGACAGGCGCGATCCCGCTGATCGGAGCAGCACCGTGCACCAGGTGCGCCAAGGCCGCCACGCCTCTGCGACCTCGCGGAACCTCTCGACGCTCAGTGGGGTGCCGTCCCCGTACAGCCGGCCGGCCAGCTCGAGAGCCTTCGGCTCGTTCGTCGGCAGGACATCGGTCGCTCCCGTGGCGCGGATGACGACCAGGGCGGCATAGAACGGTCCGATGCCCTTGAGCTGCTGGAGCGCGGTCATCGCCTCCTGGGGGTCCATCGCGCGCAGGGTTGCCGCGTCGAGCAGCCCGTCGGCGGCCGCTCGGGCGACGCCATGGAGCCGAGACAGCCTTGCCTCGTCGATGCCGTCGAAACGGGTCACCCGCAGCAGCGCGGACGGGGTCGGCAGCGCAGCCAACGGCATACCGGCGAGCTGGAACACCCGACCGTGAGCCTGGGCCAGCTGGGAGCGCACCCTGTCCATCTGCCAGCTCGGCCTCCGCGCGCTCAGCACGGCCCACACCGCTGCCTCGTACGGCGAGTAGAACAAGGGTGGCCGCAGCCCTGGCGCGACTGACTGGAGCCGCTTGACGACGGGGTCTCGCTCGCCCACCCGGTCGTAGTCCCGGGCGTCGTGGTCCAGCGACAGGACGCGGGCGGTCTGCCGCTCCGCGACCGAGAGCTCGGCCTCCCCGCGGACCACGCCGTGGACGCCGTCGTCGTCCTGGCGGACCTCGACGCCGACCTGCGTCTCGTAGTCGCCGTCGACGCAGAAGGCCAACCGCATGACCCCGTCGAACTTCGGCTCCCGGGCCCCGACACCACCGGGTCGAAGGCGCTGCCCGAAGCCGAACAGCGCCGACTCCCGAAGGCTGAACGCCCCGAGGGGCTGCATCGTGAAGGTCGCCATCTCCACAGCGTGCCAGCGGGCACCGACAGGGCTCCTCGGGCCGACGGCGGTCAGCCGCGCGTCAGCGGCGGGACGCGCTAACCGGGGCGCCGAAACGTAGCCCGTCGTACACGAGGTCCACCAGCGCCAGGGTCGACGAGGCCGGGGTCGTCCTGGGGTCGCTGGTCAGACAGATGCCACCCAGCGCCCGCAACAGCTCGGGGGCGGCGACATCCTGTCTGATCACGCCAGCCGCGACGGCCGGGGACAACATCCGCTCGGCCGCCTGCTGCAAGGTGGCCCGGGTGTGCTCGAAATGTTCGGAGCGGCTCCCTGCCATCATCGTGCGCAGCAGCGTGACCATGCCCTGCTTGACGGCATAGAAGTCGACGAAGCCGCGCATCCATTCACGCAGGGCCTCGCCGGGGTCATCGCTGGCGACCAGCTCGCGGGACCGCTCGTCGAGCGCCTCGATCTGCGCGCCATAGACGGCGAGGACCAGATCCTCACGGGTGGGGAAGTGGCGGTAGAGCGTGCCGATGCCCACGCCCGCGGCTCTGGCGATGTCGTCCAGCGAGGTCTCGACGCCCCGCTCGGCGAACAGCGTCGTGGCGCACTCGAGCAGCCTCACCCGGTTACGGGCAGCGTCGGCGCGTAGCGCCTTCCCCTCGTCACGGGACACCGTGGTCACCACCTTGCATAAACGGAGTCGTCCTCCGTATAGTACGACGAAGCGGAGGGTGTCTCCG
>DASYGI010000200.1:0-14842 GCA_035999925.1 Pedococcus sp. | reverse complement strand
CGGCCAACGCGGCCTTCGCCAAGAGCTTCGCCGCGGCCAAGACCAGCGGCACGAGCTCCTCGGGCGTGCTGAAGGACTCCTCGTTCCTCAACCACCTGGACCCGCGTCTGGCGAAGCCGTTCCTCCAAGGCTTCTCCGACTCCATGGACCTGGTGTTCCTGGTGGGCGCCGCCGTCATGGTGGTGGGCTTCCTCGTGATGCTCCTGCTGCCGCACGTCGAGCTGCGCGGCGGTTCGGCCTACTCCGAGCGTGGGGCTGCGGATGCAACCGACGCTGCCTCCGCGGCAGGCGCCGGCACACCGGCGGCCGCACCTCACTAGCACGCACCTCACTAGAAGGCACTCACGAGCAAGTCGCTCGCGAAGGGCGGGAAACCTGTGGGCTCGGCGGTTACCGAGTCCCGGGTTCCCGCCCTTCGCGCATCCCGACCGGGATTACGCTCAGGGTGTGACCCGGAGCGTCCTGCAACGCATCCACAACCCGCGTAACCAACAGTGCGGCTGTGACCCCGACTGCTGGTGCCGGCGGACCGCGGTGGGCCGGGCTGTGAAGTGGTGGTTCCCCGCGCGACTGTTCGGGCTCAGGCACAAGAACGGCGGCCTGGCCGAGTGGAAGCGCGAGCGGGAGCTCGACCGGTAGCAGCCCGTCCGCGCACATGCAGCTTTCACCCGCCCCACGGACTCGCCAGACGACGAAGGCCTCCCCACCGTGCAGGTTGGGAGGCCTTCGCGTATGCCGGTCTGCTCAGCCCGGTCAGCTCAGCCCGGTCAGCTCAGCCCGGTCTGCTCAGCCCCAGACGAGGCCGCGCGCCGGGTCGGCCAGGATCGCGCCGACGTCGGACAGGAACTTGCTGCCCAGCTCGCCGTCGATGAGGCGATGGTCGAAGCTCAGCGCGAGCTGGGTGACCCACCGTGGCTCGATCGACTCGGTGCCGTCGGGCGCCGTCACCACCCACGGCATCCGGCGAATGGCGCCGAACGCCACGATGGCCGACTCTCCGGGGTTGATGATCGGGGTCCCGGTGTCGACGCCGAAGACGCCGACGTTCGTGATGGTGATCGTGCCGCCCGACATCTCGGCAGGCTGGGTACGCCCCTCACGTGCAGTGGCGGTGAGGGCGCCGATCGCGTCTGCCAGCTCGCGCATGGTCAGCTGGTCCGCGTCCTTGACGTTCGGCACGACCAAGCCGCGCGGAGTGGCCGCGGCGATGCCGAGGTTCACGTAGTGCTTGACCACGATCTCCTGAGCCGCCTCGTCCCAGGTGGCGTTGACCTCGGGGTGACGACGTAGCGCGACACAGATCGCCTTGGCTAGCACCAACAGCGGCGTGACCTTGACGTCCTTGAACTCGCGGTCCTTCTTCAGCCGCTCGACCAGCTCCATCGTCGCCGAGGCGTCGATGGTGACCCATTCGGTGACGTGCGGCGCGGTGAAGGCGCTGCCGACCATCGCCTGGGCAGTCATCTTGCGCACGCCCTTGATGGGGATGCGCGTCTCGCGCTCCCCTGACCGCGGAGCCGGAGCAACGCGGGCGGCGGCGACGTGGCCTGCCGGCTGAGCCGGTGCACCGGCGGTGTGGCCCTCGACGTCGGCGCGGGTGATGATCCCACCCGGGCCGGAGCCCGCGACCTCGCCGAGGTCGATGCCGAGGTCCTTGGCGAGCTTGCGGACCGGCGGCTTGGCGAGCGCGCGGGCGCCGCCTTCTCGGGCCACCGGCGCCACCGGCGCCACGACCTCGGGCGCAGCGGGAGCAGCAGCGGGAGCGGTCGCCGGACGGGTGACGCCAGGGCTGGTCGCGGACGTTGCCGGCGACCCGCTGGAGATGCGCGGGCGCCGCTTCGCCTCGGTCTGCTTGACGCCGTAGCCCACGAGCACGGCAGTGCGACCGGTGGACGTGGTCCCGCCGATCTTGCCTTCCTCGATCTCCTCCTCGGCAGCGGCCCGCGCCTGAGCGGCGAGCTTGGGGGCCGGCGAGCCCTCGATGCCCGGCTCGATCGCGCCCGCGGGCGGGGCGTCCTGCACTGAGGTCGGGGCCGAGGCGGAGGAGGTGGCCGCACCGGACACACTGCCGCCGCTGGTGTCCACCGCGATGATCGGCATCCCGACCTCGACGGTGTCACCCTCGCTGACCAACAGCGCCGTCACGGTGCCGGCGAACGGCACCGGCAGCTCGACGAGCGACTTGGCGGTCTCGATCTCGACGACGATGTCGTTGACCTTGACCGTGTCGCCGACCTTGACGTTCCAGGTGACGATCTCGGCCTCGGTCAGACCCTCGCCAGGATCGGGAAGCTTGAACTCTCTAATAGACACAGCCGACAGTCCTTTCTGTGCCTCAGAAGGCGAGCGAGCGGTCGACGGCGTCGAGCACCCGGTCGAGGTCGGGCAGGAAGTCCTCTTCGAGCTTGCTGGGCGGGTACGGCAGGTTGTAGCCGCCGACCCGGAGCACGGGCGCCTCGAGGTGGTAGAAGCACCGCTGCTGCAGCGCCGCCGCGATCTCGGAACCAAGCCCGAGGAACGTGGATGCCTCGTGGACGACGATGGCACGGCCGGTCTTCTCCACCGAGGCCGTCAGGGCGTCGAGGTCCAGCGGGCTCAGCGACCGCAGGTCGATCACCTCGAGGTTCTTGCCCTCGGCGGCGGCCGCCTCGGCGGCCTGCAGGCAGGTCTTGACCATGGGTCCGTAGGCAACCAGGGTCACATCGGTGCCCTCGCGGCATACCTGGGCCTTGAGCAGCTCACGGGGAGCGGTGCTCTCGTCGACCTCACCCTTGTCCCAGTACCGGCGCTTGGGCTCGTAGAACAACACCGGGTCGTCCGACTCGATGGCCTGCTGGATCATCCAGTAGGCGTCCTCGGCGTTGGAGCAGCAGACGACCTTGAGTCCGGCCGTGTGGGCGAAGTACGCCTCGTTGGACTCGGAGTGGTGCTCGACCGCCCCGATGCCACCGCCCACGGGGATGCGGATCACCATCGGCAGCTTGACCTTGCCGAGCGACCGGGCGCGCATCTTGGCGACCTGGCTGACGATGTGGTCGAACGCCGGGTAGATGAACCCGTCGAACTGGATCTCCACCACCGGCCGGTAGCCGCGCAGCGCCATGCCGATGGCCGTGCCGACGATGCCGGCCTCGGCCAGCGGCGTGTCGATGACCCGGTCCTCGCCGAAGTCCTTCTGCAGGCCGTCGGTCACGCGGAATACGCCGCCGAGCTTACCGATGTCCTCACCCATGAGGACGACCTTGGGGTCGCGCTCCATAGCGGCGCGCAGACCGTTGTTGATGCCCTTGGCGATGGTCATGGTGCTCATGCGTGACCCCCCTCGCTCGCAAAGCCGGCATGGTAGGCCGCGTACTCCTGGCGTTCCGCCTCGACGACCGGGTGCGGCTCGACGTAGACGTGGTCGAACATGGAGTCGCCGGTGGGGTCGGGCATCGACAGGCAGCCCTCACGCACGGCGGCGGCCAGCTCGTCCGCCTCGCGGTCCAGCGCCTCGAAGAAGTCGTGGTCCGCCTTCTTCTCGTGCACCAGGTAGGACTTGAGGCGCTCGATCGGGTCGCGGTGCTTCCACACCTCGACCTCGGCGGAGACGCGGTACTTCGTCGGGTCGTCGGAGGTCGTGTGCGCACCCATCCGGTAGGTGTAGGCCTCGACGAACGTGGGGCCCTGGCCGGAGCGGGCTGCATTCAGTGCCTGGGTGGCCACGGCATACACCGCGAGCACGTCGTTGCCGTCGACGCGCACCCCGGGGAAGCCGAAGCCGCGCGCACGCTGGTACAGCGGGATGCGGGTCTGCCGCTCGTTGGGCTCGGAGATGGCCCACTGGTTGTTCTGGCAGAAGAACACCACGGGCGCGTTGTTCACCGCGGCGTAGACGAACGCCTCGTTGACGTCACCCTGGGCGCTGGCGCCGTCGCCGAAGTAGGCGATCACGGCCGCGTCGCGGTCGGGGTCGCCGGTGCCCACGTCGCCGTCGCGCTGGATGCCCATCGCGTAGCCGGTCGCGTGCAGGGTCTGCGCGCCGATGACGATCGTGTAGAGGTGGAAGTTCTTCTCGTTGGGGTCCCAGCCGCCGTGGTTGACGCCACGGAACAGCCCGAGGAGGTTGAGCGGGTTGACCCCGCGGCACCAGGCAACGCCGTGCTCGCGGTAGGTCGGGAAGGCGTAGTCCTGTGGCCGCATCGCGCGACCGGAGCCCACCTGGGCAGCCTCCTGACCGAGCAGGGACGCCCAGATGCCGAGCTCGCCCTGACGCTGCAGGGCGGTCGCTTCGGCGTCGACACGGCGGATCAGCACCAGGTCGCGATAGAAGCCCCGCAGGTCTTCGTCGGTGAGGTCCTTGACGTACTCGTCGTACTCGGTGTTCTCGACGCGCTGACCCTCGGGCGTGAGCAGCTGGACCATCTCGGGTCCGCCGTCACCCACCTCGGGGACCGGGGCGGTCAGCTCGGCCAGCACCTCGTCCTCGTCGGGACTGATGCCGGCTGCGCTGCCGGAACTGGCGACTGCATTGTCGCTCACAGGCACTCCTTCTCCCTTGGGCGCCGCGGATGACGGCGTCGTCGGCTCGGGCAACGGTTCACCGTCGGGGTCTCCGCTGCGGTACCGCCGCCAGTCTGTCGCGCCGTGTGGCGGCGTTCACATCTGGGCCTTGCAGGGCCCAAGATAACCGGCTCCCGGGAAATCTCAGAATCCGGACGTTTGCGCGCTCAGGACACCTGCGACTGACTACGCCACAGGTCGATGCCGGCCTCCACTGCATCCCGGTCGATCTGCTCGAGCTCGGCGTCGGAGAACCGCAGGTTCGCGACGGCCGCGGCAGAGTCCTCGAGCTGGGACACGGAGGAGGCCCCGATGAGGACCGAGGAGACCCGGTCGTCACGCAGCGCCCAAGCCAGCGCCATCTGGGCCAGCGACTGTCCGCGCTCCTGAGCGAGGTCGTTGAGGCGGCGCACGTGCGTGAGTGCCTCCTCGGTGAGCAGGTCCGGCGACAGGGACTTGCCCTGGCTCGCACGCGAGCCCTCGGGTATGCCGCCGAGGTACTTGTTCGTGAGCATCCCCTGAGCCAGGGGGCTGAACGCGATGCAGCCGATGCCGCGCTCACCCAGGGTGTCGAGCAGACCGCCTTCGATCCAGCGGTTCACCATCGAGTACGAGGGCTGGTGGATGAGCAGCGGGACGCCCATCTCGCGCAACAGGTCCGCCGCCCGGGCGGTGAGGTCGGGGCCATAGCTGGAGATCCCGGCATACAGCGCCTTGCCCTGCTTCACGATCGAGGCGAGGGCGCCCATCGTCTCCTCGAGCGGGGTGTCCGGGTCCGGGCGGTGGCTGTAGAAGATGTCGACGTAGTCCAGCCCCGTGCGCTGCAGCGTCTGGTCCAGGCTGGCGACCAGGTACTTGCGCGAGCCACCGTCGCCGTACGGGCCCGGCCACATGTCCCAGCCCGCCTTGCTGCTGATGACGAGCTCGTCCCGGTAGGGCTTGAAGTCCGCCGCGAAGTGACGGCCGAAGTTGGCCTCGGCCGCACCGAAGGGCGGCCCGTAGTTGTTGGCGAGGTCGAAGTGGGTGATGCCGATGTCGAACGCCCGGCGCAGGATCGCGCGCTGGACGTCCATCGGCTTGTCGTCGCCGAAGTTGTGCCAGAGCCCGAGTGAGACGGCCGGGAGCCGCAGCCCCGACTGTCCGACCTTGCGGTAGGGCATCGGGCCGTAGCGGCCTGCGTTGGCGAGGTAGGGGGGCAGCCAGGTGTCGACCATGGCCCCCAGCCTAGGAGGGTGGGCTCTGCGCGAGGAACTCGCCGGCCACCTGGATGAGGACGTCGTTGGCTTCGGTCTCACCGATCGTGGCTCGCACCCCGTCGTTGCCATAGGGCCGCACGGTGAGCCCCGCGTTCTGAGCCGCGGCGGCGAACTCGCCGGAACGGTCACCGAGCGCGAACCACACGAAGTTGGCCTGGGTGTCGGGGATGAACCAGCCCTGGCCGCGCAGTTCCTCGACGACACGGGTGCGCTCGGCCACGAGGGCGTCGACGCGCTCCTTGAGCTCGACGAACGCTGCGAGCGAGGCCACCGCGGCAGCCTGGGCGAGGGAGTTCACGCCGAAGGGCACCGCCGTCTTGCGCAGGGCGGCCGCCACGGGGGCGTGCGCCACGGCATACCCCACCCGCAGCCCGGCGAGGCCGTAGGCCTTGGAGAAGGTCCGCAGCACCAGGACGTTGGCGCGCTCGCGGTAGAGCTCGAGACTGCGGGGCGCGTCCTGCCCGGTGACGAACTCGAGGTAGGCCTCGTCGATGACGACCAGAACCCGGCTGGGCACCTCGTCGAGGAACTGCTCGAGCTCGGTGTGGGTGACCATGGGCCCCGTGGGGTTGTTGGGCGTGCAGACGATGACGACCTTGGTGCGGTCGGTGATCGCGGCACGCATCGCGTCGAGCCGGTGGCGCGCGTGGTCGTCCAAGGGCACCTGGACACTCGTGGCACCGGCGAGCGCAACGACGATCGGATACGCCTCGAAGGACCGCCAGGCATAGACGACCTCGTCGCCGGGGTCACAGGTGGCCTGGATGATCTGGCCGAGCACGCCCACCGAGCCGGTGCCGGTCGCGACATGCTCGACCGGGACCTCGAGGCGGTCGGCCAGGGCCTGGGTCAGCTCGGTGACGGCCATGTCGGGGTACCGGTTCATCGCCCCGGCGGCGTCGCGGACCACCTCGAGCACGGATGGCAGCGGCGGGTGGGGGTTCTCGTTGGAGGACACCTTGTATGCCGTGACGCCCTCGGGTGCCGCGGCCGGCTTGCCGGGAACGTAGGCGGGCACCTGGTCCAGGGCCGTACGGAGCCTGACCTCGCTGTCGCTCATGCCGCCCACTCTAGGGCTGGCCTCACTCGTCCGGGACGACCCAGTGCAGGACCATCGAGACCAGCGTGATGACCAGCGCGCCCAGGACGGCGTCCCAGAAGAAGTGCCGGATCGTGAACGACAGCCCGAGTGGACCCGAGAGCCACTCGGTGAGCTGGAGCATGAAGGCGTTGACGATGAAGGTGAACAGCCCGAGGGTCAGGATGATGAACGGGAAGCTGAGCAGCTTCACGATCGGCCTGACGAACGTGTTGACGACACCGAAGACCAGCGCCACCAGCAGGACCGTCGCGAAGGTCGAGCCGAACTTGCCCCCGCCGAACGAGATCCCCGGAATCAGCCACGCCGCGGCCCACAGGGCGACCGCGTTGACCGCGATCTTGATGAGGAAGCGCATGCGTCGATGGTGCCACCCTGCCCAGCCCAAACTCCGGAGGTTGGCTGAAGGGCTAGACGTGGCGGCGCGAGGTCACGACCCGGAACCGGTTCGCGACGAAGGCTGCGTCGACATAGGCCGCGTTGGCCGCCGGGTTGGCCCCGGTCCCGTGCAGGTCCGAGAAGGCGGCCGTCTGGTTGACGAACACCGGCCCGGTCAGGTTCTCGGACAGGGCGACCCCCGCATCGGCTGCCGCGTCCCGCGCCGCGTCGAGGACGTCCTCGGAGGTCGAGTACACCGCCGCCGTCATCGCTCCGTGCTCGCGCACTGTGTCCCGGAACTGCGCCAGCGACTGGTCGGTGCCAGCGGTCCCGATCAGGAAGCTCACCGGGCCGAAGCACTCCTGGGTGTAGATGTCCTCTCGGCTCACGTCCAGACTCACCAGTCCGGGTGCCCGGACCACCGCCTCGGGGTATGCGGGGTGGTGCACCTCGCGCGAGTCCAGCACCACCGAGCCGTCCCCCTCGCGCGCGACCTCGGCCAGCGAGGCCGCAGTGGCGCGCACCCCGTCGTTCACGGTGGCGCCCAACAGCTCGACAGCCCGCGCGTCGTCGCCGGTGAGCTTGCCGACCGCAGCCGCGAGCCGGGAGCCGAAGTCCTCGAACGACAGCAGGCCCTCGTCGGTGGCCACCCCGTCCCGGGGCAGATAGATGTTCTGCGGAGTCGTGCACATCTGACCCGAGTACAGGGTCAGCGAGAAGGCCAGGTTGCCCAGCACCCCACGGAGGTTGTCCGTGGAGTCGACGACGACCGTGTTGACGCCGGCCTTCTCGGTGTAGACCAGCGTGCCCGTCTTCGCGCCGTGCTCTTCCAGCCAGGTGCCGAACGCCGGGCCACCGGTGTAGTCGATCAGGCGGACCTCGTCGCGCTCGGCGAGCACCTTGGCCAGTCCCTCGTCCTGCGCCTCCGGGGCGAGCTGGACCAGGTCAGGACTGAAGCCCGCATCGCCCAGCACCTCGCGGCATACCGCGACGGAGATCGCCAACGGAAGCACCGCCCGGGGGTGCGGCTTGACGATGACCGGGTTACCGGTCACCAGTGAGGCGAACAGCCCGGGGTAGCCGTTCCATGTCGGGAAGGTGTTGCAGCCGATGACGAGGGCGAGCCCGCGCGGGACCACCCGATAGTCCTTCTGGAGGCGGATCGGGGCCGGGTTGCCGTCCTTGTCGCGACCGGGCTTCTCCCAGACCACGGACTCCGGGATGCGCTCCTGCTCGACCAGACCCGCGACGACCGCTTCCAGGGCGCGGTCCTGGGCATGCGGGCCAGCAGCCTGGAAGGCCATCACGAAGGGCTGGCCGGTCGTGTGCATCACGGCGTGGGCCATCTCGAACGAGCGCGCGTTGATCCGCTCGATGATCTCGACGCAGACCGCAGCCCGGGTCCGCGCACCGGCATCACGCCAGCTCGCCATGGCGTCCTGAGCGGCGAGCACCGCCGCGTCCAGGTCGAGGTGCGGGTAGGTGATGCCCAGCGCCGGACCGTACGGCGAGACCTCCTCGCCCACCCACAGGCCGTCGGTGCGCACGTCGCCCAAGCCGCCGAAAGCGTTGTCACGCAACGCTTCGAAGGCGGCCTGTCCGGCCTGCGCCGCACCCTCGCCATACACGCGGGGAGAGGGCGACTCGGGGTAGCGCGAGAAGTACGACCGGGCGGCGAGTGCTTCGGTCGCCTCCTGCAGGACCGGGGCGTGCTTGTCGACGAAGGAGTGGGCGGTGGGCGCCGTTGCCGTGGTCATGCGTTCATCGTACGAGTGGGCGTCTTACAGCCGAAATGCCGATTCTGCGAGACTGCGTCACATGACACCGCCGCCCAGCCAGCGTCCCGTCTCGGTCGTGGGAGCCGGGGCCATGGGCGCCGGAATCGCCCAGGTCGCCGCGATGGCCGGCCACCCGGTGACCCTGGTCGACGCACTGTCGGGAGCGGCCGAGGATGGCGTGGCCCGGATCATCGCGGCCCTGCAACGGCTCGAAGCAAAGGGGCGGCTGGACTCGGCTCGGCTCGAGGCCGTGGCCGAGCGCCTGAACACCGTGACCCGCATCGCCGACCTGCCCCCCTCGGCGCTGGTCATCGAGGCCGCCCGGGAGGACCTCGACACCAAGCGGACCCTCTTCGCCGAGCTGGCTCGCCATCAGCCGGCGGACACCGTGCTGGCGACCAACACCTCCAGCCTGGACATCACGGCCATCGCCGAGGGGACGCCTGGGGCGCACCGCGTGCTCGGTCTCCACTTCTTCAACCCCCCGCCGGTGATGCGCCTCGTCGAGGTGGTCCGCGCGGAGCAGACCAGCCGATCCGTGCTCGAGGCCGCCGCGGAGTTGATGACCGCGTGGGGAAAGACCGCGGTGCAGTGCGCGTCCACGCCGGGGTTCATAGTCAACCGGGTCGCCCGCCCCTTCTACGGCGAAGCGCAGCGGATGCTCATGGCCGGGGTGGCCGATGCAGCCACCCTTGACGCCGCGCTGCGCGGGGCTGGCTTCCGGATGGGTCCGCTGGAGCTCACCGACCTGATCGGGCAGGACGTGAACCTCGCGGTCGGCACGAGCGTGTGGGAACAGACCGGCCGTGACCCGCGGTACGAACCCACCGCACTGCAGCGTGAGCTGGTGGCCAGCGGGCGGCTCGGACGCAAGACCGGCGAGGGCATCTACCGGTATGCCGCGGACGGCACCGTCGACGGCGCCGCACCGGACGAGGGGCGCCTGGCCGAGCTGGTCGGCGGACCCGTCGAGACCGACCCGGTGGCCCGGACGCTGGCCATGCTGGTCAACGAGGCCGTCGACCTGGTTCACCGGGGCGAGGCGAGCCCCGAGGATGTCGACACCGCCATGCGCCTGGGCACCAACTACCCCCGCGGACCGGTCGAATGGGGCGCGCAGATCGGGTTCGAGGTGGTGGCCGACCAGCTGACCGCGCTGGACCGGGCGTTTCCCGGCGGTCGCTACCGCCCCAGCCCGGCCCTGCGGGAAGGACTCCCGCGATGAGCGCTGGGGACCGAGAGGACAAGCCAGACCTGACCCACGTGCTGCGGATGTGGGAGGACGACGACGCCTCGCGGGCCCTGGGCATGACCGCGACGGCGATCGAGCTCGATCACGCGATCGTCCGGATGGCCGTGACCGCCGAAATGGTCAACGGCCACGACATCGCGCACGGCGGCTACATCTTCACCCTCGCCGACTCGACTTTCGCGCTGGTCTGCAACTCACGGGGCCAGCTCACCGTCGCTGCCGGAGCGGACATCACCTTCGTCAGCTCGGCCCGGCTCGGGGACGTACTCGTGGCGCAGGGCCACGCCAGGGCGGCATACGGGCGCAGTGGGCTCACCGACGTGACCGTGACCCGGGAGTCCGACGGGGTGGTCGTCGCCGAGTTCCGCGGACGCTCGCGCAGCCTGCACCGCACGGCTGACGACTCGAGGTAGTGCGCGAGTAGTTCGGTGTAGCCGCCAGATACGGTGGGGCCATGCGTGTCCTCGTCACCGGCGGTGCCGGCTTCATCGGATCCCACACCGTCGTGCAGCTCGTGGCCGCCGGCCACGACGTGGTGGTCGTGGACAACTTCTCCAACGCCAAGCGCAGCGTGGTCGGCCGGCTCGAGGCTCTGACGGGCAGCTCGCTCGAGGTCCACGCGTTCGACCTGACCGACCGCGACAAGACCGAGTCCCTGTTCGCGGAGCGGCAGTTCGACGCCGTCGTGCATTTCGCCGGGCTCAAGGCCGTCGGCGAGAGTGTCGAGGTTCCGCTGGAGTACTACCAGAACAACCTCGACTCCACGTTCGCGCTCGTCCGCGCGATGCAGCGACACGGGTGCTTCCGGCTGGTGTTCTCCTCCTCGGCGACGGTCTACGGCGAGGACGCTCCGGTCCCGATGCGCGAGGACTTCCCGACCTCGGCGACCAGCCCATACGGGTGGACCAAAGTGATGATCGAGCAGATCCTGCGCGATGTCGCCCGCACCGACGAGCGCTGGCGGATCGCGCTCCTGCGGTACTTCAACCCCGTGGGCGCGCACGGGTCCGGCACCATTGGTGAGGACCCGGCGGGCATCCCCAACAACCTGATGCCGTTCATCGCCCAGGTGGCCGTGGGCAAGCTGGAGAAGCTGCGCGTCTTCGGGAACGACTACGACACTCCGGACGGCACCGCGATGCGCGACTACATCCACGTCGAGGACCTCGCGGCCGGTCACCTTGCCGCGCTCACCAAGCTCGGAAGCACGCCGGAGCGCGTCTCGACGTGGAACCTCGGCACGGGCCAGGGCACGTCCGTCCTCGAGGTGCTGCACGCCTTCGAGAAGGCCTGCGGTCACGAGCTGCCCCACGAGATCGTCGGTCGCCGTGCCGGTGACATCGCTGCCTCGTATGCCGACCCCACCCGCGCTGAGCAGGAGCTGGGCTGGAAGGCCACCCGGACCATCGAGGACATGTGCGCCGACCAGTGGCGCTGGCAGCGCGCCAACCCCCTGGGCTACCCCGACTGAGATGACCACGCCTGCCTACCGAGTCATCGTCGTCTGCACCGGAAACATCTGCCGCTCCCCGATGGGCGAGTTCATCCTGCGCGAGCGCTTTGAAGCCGCCCGGATCGGAGGGCTGGTCACCGTGGAGTCCGCCGGCACGCACTCCTGGGAGGTCGGCAGCCCCGCCGACCCACGCACCCTCGCCGTGCTGGCCCGCCACGGCCACCCCGACTTCGGCGGAGCCGACCACGTAGCTCGCATGTTCAAGCGCGAGTGGATCAACGAGGCGGACCTGGTCCTCGCCGCCGACAGCGGGCACCGGCGGCACCTGCTGAAGCTCGCCAGGACCGACGAGCAGCGCGCGAAGGTGCAGCTGTTCCGCTCGTTCGACCCCGATGCGGTGCGCGCCGGGCAGCTCGACATGGTCGACCCCTGGTACGGCGACGAGGAGGCGTTCGACCGGACGTATGCCGAGGTGACGGCCTCCGCGGACGGGGTGGTCGAGCACGTGTGGCGCGAGCTGGCACGTTCCGCGCAAGCCCGCGGCTCACGCTGACGAAGCGCTCTTTTACTCACTCTTCGGGCGGTGGGGCAAGCAGCTATTCGAGTTGTGAATAGCTGCTTGGCATCGGGGCGGGGCCGTGAGGAAATGGGCGCACGGCAGCAATGGCTTCCCGAGCCAGCGGCCCAGGCAGGTAGCCGGTAAGGCGTCGGTGCGATTCGTGCCTCGTAGCGCACTGGTGCGGCATACCCGCCGCTGCGGCCACCACCGAATCCCCCTCGGTGGTGGCCGCCCTCGGACCACTGGCCCTCGCTGTGGGCCCTCAGGCCGCGCTGGGGTCTTCGGATGGCATGGGGATGGCCCGGTGCCGCTGTGACACCCCGGCGGGGCCGTAGGGGTAGTCGGCCATCCGGGGCGCGCTCACCTCGTCGAGGCGCGCCAGGGCGGACTCGGGGAGCACGAGGTCGGCCGCCCCGAGGTTGTCGTTGAGCTGCTCGACCGTGCGCGCACCGAGGATGACGGAGGTCACCGCAGGCTGGGCGGCCACCCACGCCAGCGCCACCTGTGCCGAGCTCACCCCGAGCTCGTCGGCCACCTCACCGACCGCGTCGACCACGGCCCAGGTGTGTCGTTCCTGGTTGCGCGGGCCCCACGCCTCCATCCCGCGCTCGGGATCCTCCCCCAGCCGGGACTCGCCCTGGGGCGCGACATCGCGCTGGTACTTGCCGGTGAGCCAACCACCGGCCAGCGGCGACCAGGGCAGCAGCCCCAGGCCGGCATCGAGACAGGCGGGAACCACCTCGTGCTCGATATCGCGAACCAGGAGGTTGTACTGCGGCTGCAGCGTGACCGGAGCGGTCCATCCCATGGCCTGGGCGGTCAGCGCCGCCTTGGTGACCTGCCAGCCGAGGTAGTTCGAGAACCCGTAGTACGAGATGTGCCCGGCAGTCACCGCGTCGTCGAGGAAGCGCAGCGTCTCCTCCACCGGGGTCAGGGCATCCCAGGCGTGCAGCTGGTAAAGGTCGATGTGGTCGACCCCGAGCCTCCGCAGCGAGTCCTCCAGGGCCATCCGCAGATGCCGTCGGGACAGCCCCAGGTCGTTCGGGCCGTCCCCCATCGGGAACCGCCCCTTGGTCGCGATCACGAGCTGGCGGGCCTCAGTGGGGTGCGCCGCCAGCCACCGCCCGATGATCTCCTCCGAGACGCCCGCGCTGTAGACGTCGGCGGTGTCGACAAACGTGCCTCCCGCTTCGACATAGGCGTCGAGGATGGCGCCGGAGGCCTGCTCGTCGGCCTCAGCACCGAAGGTCATCGTGCCGAGGCAGAGCGTGGAGACGACCGTGCCGCTGGGTCCGAGCGTGGTGTAGCGCATGGGTTCCACCGTAGGCGCTGACCACGACAACGACCACGACAATGCATCCCAAGCGGCCGGCATACCGGTGTCCGGCGCGACTGTCTCACTCTGGGAGACTGTGCGCCATGGCTTCGCTTGCTGACGCGACCCCGCCCATCGCCCTTGGCGCGCTCGACGGGCGGTATCGACCAGCGGTCGCGCCTCTGGTCGACCACCTGTCCGAGCCGGCCCTCAACCGCGAGCGCGTGCACGTCGAGGTGGAGTGGCTGATCTTCCTCACGACCCACCAGGTCGTGCCCGGCGTCCGTGCGCTGACTGACTCCGAGCAGGACCAGCTCCGAGCGGTGGTCCGCGACTTCGGGGCCGACGAGATCGCCGAGCTCGCGGAGATCGAGCGCGAGACCCAGCACGACGTCAAGGCCGTAGAGTACTTCCTCAAGCGCCGCCTCGCGCGGATCGCACCCGCCGAGCAGGACCGGGGGCTGGCCGAGCTCATCCACTTCTGCTGCACCAGCGAGGACGTCAACAACCTGTCGTACGCCCTGATGGTCCAGGGCGCGGTGACGCAGGTATGGCTCCCCCGGGCCACGGCCCTCGTCGAGGCGGTCGCGACGATGGCCTCGGACCTGCGCGACGTGCCGCTGCTCGCGCACACCCATGGCCAGCCGGCCACGCCCACCACCATGGGCAAGGAGCTCGCGGTGCTCGCCCATCGGATGGAGCGCCAGCTGCGACGCATCGCCGGTGCGGAGTACCTCGGCAAGCTCAACGGCGCGACGGGCACGTTCGGGGCGCACCTCGCCGCCGTGCCCGACGCGGACTGGCCCACGCTCAGCCGCGACTTCGTGGAGTCATTGGGACTGCAGTGGAACCCACTGACCACCCAGATCGAGTCGCACGACTGGCAGGCCGAGCTGTATGCCGACCTGGCGCGGTTCAACCGGGTGCTGCACAACCTCTGCACGGACGTGTGGACGTACATCTCGCTCGGGTACTTCGCGCAGGTCCGCGGCCAGGGCACGGTGGGCTCCTCGACGATGCCGCACAAGGTGAACCCGATCCGGTTCGAGAATGCCGAGGCCAACCTCGAGGTCAGCAACGCCTTGTTCGACGTGCTGGGCTCGACCCTGGTGACCAGCCGCCTCCAGCGCGACCTGACCGACTCCTCGATGCAGCGCAACATCGGTGTCGCCTTCGGCCACTCGCTGCTGGCTATCGACAACGCCAGTCG
>DASYGI010000199.1:0-13512 GCA_035999925.1 Pedococcus sp. | reverse complement strand
CTCGACGATGATGCGGTTGTTCTTGTCGGCGAGGTCCCGGGCGCTGACCCCCTCCTTGTCGGCCTGGACCAGGATCGGGGTGCCGTGCTCGTCGGTGCCACTGACCATGAGGACGTCGTGCCCCGCCATCCGCATGTAGCGACTGAAGACGTCGGAGGGCACGGCGAACCCAGCCACATGGCCGAGATGCCGCGGGCCGTTGGCGTACGGCCAGGCGACGGCGGAGAGGACGAAGGTCACGGGTGAATCCTAGAGGGCGCACCTATTTCCCCTGACGGCCGTTGATCTCCCGCCGACCACCCGCCCCCGAACGCTCGACCCCGAACCTCACCACCTTTCTGCGGAATCGGGGCCAGTTGCACCCCTTTCTGACCCGCCGCCCCCACCCCGCCAGAGAATCGGGGCCAGTTGCGCCCCTCTCTGTCCCGCCAGCGTCCCCAATCCGCGAATCGGGGCCAGGTGGCCCCGATTCGCGGGAGCCTGTGGATGACGCGGCAGCTCGGGACAGCCCACTGGCCAGGCTGTCGGGATGACGCGCCAACGCATGGCCGAGTTGCCCTTCAACCCGAAGGCGCCCTTCACCCGCAAGCGTGCCCTGAGAGCGGGACTGACCGACGCCGACCTGTGCGGAGCCCGCTACCAACAGCTGTTCTGGGGCGTCTATATCTCCGGCAGTGTCAAGGCGACACTGGTCGTGCGCGCCCTGGCTGCGTTGATGGTGGCACCGCCTGGATCGGTGGTCAGTCACCATTCGGCAGCCAGTCTGTGGGGTGGCATCGCACCCGAGTCCGGCGACATCCACCTGTCGATGCCCCCAGGAAATCGACAGAAGACCCGCGGGATCCGCTCCCACCGCATGACGCGCATGCCCACCCCAGCATCTCGGCGCGGGCTACGGGTCACCTCGCCCGAGCAGACCTTCATCGACCTTGCCCTCTTCTGCGACTTGGTTCAGCTCGTGGTTCTCGGCGATTCGCTGGTCAAGGCGAAGGCCACCACTCCGGCGAAGCTGATGGCAGCATGCGACGAGTCCAAGGCGAGGCACGCACCCTTGGCCCGGCGCGCGTCCTCGTTGGTTCGGCAGAAGGTCGACTCCCCGATGGAGAGCCGAGTCCGGATGCTGATGGTTCTGGCCGGGCTGCGCGAGCCGCGAGTGAACGTCGACATCCACGACGAGAACGGACGGGCCAAGTACCGTCTGGACCTCTCCTTCCCAGACCAGCTGCTGGCCATCGAGTTCGATGGGCGCCCGCACGTCGAGGTGCGGGCCCGTTGGGAAGGTGACGTGATCCGACGGGAAGACATCGAGGCCGGCGGGTGGCGGTTTGTTGTGGTCACGTCGACCCAGTTCTACGGATCGCCGGGTGAAGTGCTGGACCGGATCATCGCTGCCATGCGAGAACGCGGGGTCCCAGTGCCCCGTCGCCTTCGGGGTGAGTGGCGTCGCTACTTCACCGGCACCGACGACATCGCCTGAGCCGTACCGTCCCCGAACCTCGACTGGATCTCTGACGCGAACAGCGAAAGGGGGCCTTTTGGCCCCAATTCCACGAACGCCGGTCACGTTTCGCTGGAAACGCGGCCACCTGGCCCCGATTCGCGGCAGCCCCCGGAACCGCGCACGTCGGCCCTTCGTCTTGTAGACATGTCCCGACAGGTGCGCCACACCCCCAGGAGGTCGCCGATGTTCGCCGCTCTGACCGGCACGGGGCTGGCTCCGGCTCCAGGTCTGAACGCCTACATCCGCGTGGCCGTCACGTGAGTGCCACGGTCTCCGCCGTTCCCGCCACCCGTCGACAGCTCCTCACCGAGACCGGTCTCGTCCTCGGGGTCAGCCTGGGCGCCTCCGCGGTGTGGTCCCTGCTGTCCCTGGTCGACAAGCTCACCCAGCACGTCGCGCTGAACCACCAGACGACCGGGATGAACAACTCGGTGACCCCGGACCGACCGTGGCTGGACCTCACCTACCAGCTGGTGGGCATCGCGATCGCCCTGGTGCCCGTGGCCCTGGCTCTGCATCTGCTCACCCGCGATCGTCCCGATGCCCGCCACGTCATCGGTTTCGACCTGCGCAACCCCCGGGGTGACCTGGTCCGCGGGGCGGCCCTCGCCGCCGCGGTCGGCATACCGGGTTTGGGGTTGTATGCCGCGGCGCGGGCTTTGGGCCTCAACACCACGATTGCTGCCGCCAACCTCACCGACACCTGGTGGGCCGTCCCGGTGCTGGTGTTGTCCGCCATCCAGAACGCCGTGCTCGAAGAGGTCGTCATGGTCGGCTACCTCTTCACGCGATGGCGTCGAGCCGGCTGGTCCGTCCCCACGGTGGTGGTGGCGTCCGCGGCCATCCGGGGCTCGTACCACCTCTACCAAGGCTTCGGCGGCTTCGTCGGGAACCTGGCCATGGGCCTGTTGTTCGGCTGGGTCTACCAGCGCACCCGTCGGGTCGGTCCCCTGGTGGTCGCCCACACCCTGCTCGACGTCGTGGCCTTCGTCGGCTACAGCCTGCTCAGGAGCCACCTGTCGTGGCTCAGCTGACCTTCTTGGCCACCAGCGCGGCGTCATAGAGGGCCTTCTTCGACAAGCCCGTCGCGGACGCCACCTCGGCACACACGTCCTTGAGCCGCTCGCCGGCAGCGGTGCGTTCACGCACCAGGTGCACCGCATCCTCGAGGCTGGCGGCCACCACCGCCGCACCCGCCACGACGACCGTGATCTCACCGCGAACTCCGTCGGCGGCCCAGCGGGCAAGCTCGGACAGGGGGCCGCGCCGGACCTCCTCGTAGGTCTTGGTGAGCTCCCGGCATACGGCAGCCTGCCGCGAGGCGCCGAACGCCGTAGCCATCGCCGTCAAGGTGACGTCCAGGCGATGTGGCGCCTCGAAGAACACCATCGTCCGACGCTCGTCGGCGAGGGCAGCCAGCATGCGCGCCCGGTCCCCGGCCTTGCGTGGCAGGAAGCCCTCGAAGCAGAACCGGTCCACGGGAAGCCCCGAAACAGCGAGCGCCATGAGCACCGCGCTCGGCCCGGGCACGCAGGTCACCTGCACGTCCGCCGCGACCGCAGCCGCGACCAGCCGGTACCCGGGATCGGACACCGACGGCATGCCGGCGTCGGTGACCACGAGGACCCGCTCACCGGCCACCAGCCGCTCGACGAGCACCGGCGTCCGCGACGCCTCGTTGTGCTCGTGGTAGCTCACCACCGAACCCCGTGGGCTCACTCCAAGATCCGCGCACAGCCGACGCAGGCGGCGGGTGTCCTCGGCGGCCAACACATCGGCGGTGGCGATCTCGTGCGCCAGGCGCGGCGCCGCGTCCCGAGCGTCACCGATGGGCGTCGCCGCGAGAACGAGTACGCCGACTGAAGGGGTCACCCTGTCATCCTGTCAGGCTTCGTTGCATACGATGGCGCGCATGACCCGCGCCGAGCAGCTGCGCTCACGCCTGCTCGGTTTCCGGCCCACCGACACGCTGTGGGGCTGGTTGGGGCCGGCGTTCTTCGCGGCAGTGGGCGGCCTCATGCGGTTCTGGGCGCTCGGGAGGCCGCACCAGCTGGTCTTCGACGAGACCTACTACGTCAAGCAGGGCGTCTCGATGCTCGACTACGGCGTAGAGATGCGCGTCCCGGACTCGTTGAAGACGCCCGATGCGCTGTTCACCGCAGGAACTCCCAACGTCTTCGGCACCGAGGGTGACCTCGTCGTCCATCCGCCTGTGGGCAAGTGGATCATCGCCATCGGCGAGCAGCTGTTCGGCCAGACGTCCTCGTTCGGCTGGCGGTTCTCCGTGTGTGTGCTCGGCACGCTGTCGATCCTCATGATCGGTCGCGCGGCGCGCCGCATGTTCGGGTCGTCGCTGTTGGGCACGATCGCGGCCTTCCTGGTCGCCTTCGAAGGCCACCACTTCGTGCAGTCCCGCACTGGGCTGCTCGACCTGATCGTCATGTTCTGGGCGCTCGCGGCGTTCTGCGCCCTGCTGATCGACCGTGACCGTTCCAGGGCGATCCTGGCCGAGCGCGTCGCGGTGATGTCTCCGGCCCAGCTGGCCGCCGGAACGGGCCCGTGGCTGGGGCTTCGACCGTGGCGGTGGGTGGCGGGAGTCTGCCTGGGCCTGGCCACGGGGACCAAGTGGTCGGGACTGTTCTTTCTCATCGCCTTCGGCCTGATGACCGTGCTGTGGGATCTGGGGGCGCGACGGGCCGCCGGGGTCCGGCACTGGTTCTGGGGAATGGTCCTGCGCGACGGGCTCTGGGCAGCGCTGGTCATCTGCGGCACTGCGCTGGTCACCTACGTCGGGTCGTGGACGGGGTGGTTCCTCTCCAGCGCCGGCTATGACCGCCAGTGGGCGACAAGCCATCCCGTCAAGGGGGGCACCTGGGTACCGGATGCGGTCCGCTCACTGTGGGAGTACCACCAGGAGATCTACCGGTTCCACGTCAACCTGCGCGACAACCACCCGTACAAGACGAACCCGTGGTCATGGGTGATCCAGGGGCGCCCGACGTCGTACTTCTACGAGGGCCCCAAGCGCGGCTCTGACGGCTGCCTCGTTGCCCAGTGCTCCAAGGCCATCACCTCGATCGGCACCGTCTCGATCTGGTGGCTGGGCGCGGCCGGGATCATCGTCGCGCTCTACTGGTGGCTGTTCCGGCGGGACTGGCGGGCCGGGGCCATCCTGGCAGGGCTGGCGGGCGGCTACCTGCCGTGGTTCGGCCTCGAGGAGCGCACCATCTACTCCTTCTATACGGTCGCCTTCGAGCCCTGGATCATCTTCGCGGTCGTCTTCGTCCTCGGGCTGGTACTCGGCCCCGCCACGGCAACTAGGCAGCGCAGGCAGATCGGTCTGGCAGTGGTCGGGGCCTACTGCCTGCTGACGCTTGCCCTCTTTGCGTTCTTCTGGCCCATCTACACGGCGCAGGTGATCCCACAGGACCAGTGGTCGGCCCGCATGTGGTTCCCCAGCTGGATCTAGCACTGCGCTCCCAACCTCCCATTTCCGGATTGGGACGCCGAGTCCAGCCAGCAATGCCATCATGGCCCCCGTGACAGAGCGGTCAACGGGTGCTGGGCTGGGCGACCGGCTGACGCGGCTTGCCCGGGTGACGGCCTCTCTCGTTCGAGCCGAGGATGTCGACGCGGTCAACAAAATCGTCGTCCAGCAGAGTGCCGACGCGGTCGGCGCGACGATCGCCTCCTTGTCGCTGCGCGACGGCCCCGACGGAGTGCGGCTGCTCGGGTTGCGCGGAGGACGCGAGGGCGACGAGGAGCGCTACAGGTCGTATCCCCTGTCGCTGCCGACGCCCACAACCGATGTCATCCGGTCCGGGCGACGGCTCATCCTCATCGGGCGCAAGGAGATCCTGGACCGGTACCCAGACATCCCGGGAGCCGACCGCGGCGAGCGCTCCATCGTCTGTCTCCCGCTGCATGTGGCAAGCGGCACGGTCGGCGCCATCGGTCTGTCCTTCCCCGGTCAGCGGATTCTCACCGGCGCGGAGCTCGACTTCTTCGAGATTCTCGCTGACACCTGCGCACAGGCCCTCATCCGGATCCAGGCGGAGGCCGATGCCGCGAGCCGTCAGGCCAAGCTGAGGTTCCTCGCCGAGGCCTCCGCCGAGCTCGCCAGCAGTCTGGACTACGAGGCCACGCTGGCGAACGTCGCCAGGCTCGCAGTCCCCACCTTCGCCGACTGGTGCGCGATCGACCGCGTGACCGACGGTCGTCTCCAGCGGCTGGCCGTCGCCCACGTGGACCCGGCCAAGGTCCAGCTGGCCCGTGAGCTCGCCGAGCGTTACCCGAGCGACCCCAACGCCCCTGTTGGCGCCTGGAACGTCATGCGCACCGGACAGAGCGAGCTCATCGCCGAGATCACCGACGACATGCTGGTCGCGGGGGCGAAGGACGAGGAGCAGCTGCGCCTCGCCCGAGAACTGCGGCTACGAAGCGTGGTGACCGTCCCACTCATCGCCCGCGGCCGGGTGCTCGGCGTGATCACCTGGGTGTCAGCGGAGTCCGAGCGCACCTACACCCATGAGGACGTGGCCTTCGCCGAGGATCTTGCCAAACGCGCAGCCATCGCCATCGACAACTCCGAGCTGCACAGCGAGACCCTTGCCGCCGCAGTGCGACTGCAACACGCGGTCCTCCCAGAGAACCTCCCCGTGATGGAGGGTTTTGACATCGAAGCGCTCTACAGCCCGTCGGGTCGAACCGATGTCGGAGGAGACTTCTATGACGTCATCCCCCTGGCGGACGGGCGCATCGCTCTTTTCGTGGGCGACGTCATGGGTCGGGGAGTCGCGGCCGCCGCTGCCATGGCCCAGATGCGTGCGGCAGTCCGGTCGTACGTCGCGCTCGACCCCACTCCCGAGGTGGTCCTGGAGCGGTTGGACCGGATGCTTCTGCTCTACGGCAGCGACCAGCTGGTGACTCTGGCTTACCTCGTCGCGGACGCGGGTCGCGACGAGCTGGTCATCGCCAACGCCGGCCATCCACCCCCGGTGCTGTTGCGCTCCTCGGGAGAGACGGAACAGCTACCCACAGCGAACGGCAGCCCACTCGGCATACTCCGTCGGCAGCGGGTGCCGCAGACGGTGCGTTTCCACCCTGGGGACACGGTCCTGGTGTTCACCGACGGGTTGATCGAGCGCCGAGACGAGGACATCGACCATGGACAGGCGCGGCTGCTGGCGACGCTGCCCAGGCTCGCAGAGGGCGACCTGCATCAAGGACTCGTCGCGCTTGCGGCCACCATGAGGGATGCCACGCGTGACGACGACATCGCCGCCCTGGCAGTCCGGCGCCACAAAGGCTGAAAGTCGGCCAAGATGCCCCGGAAAAAGGTCTTGAACGGGGCCGTCCCCGCCGTATCGTGGTGGGAGTGCAGGTGAGCCTTCCTCAGGCTGTCCCAGAGGCGCACATGGTGCACTTCTATGACGACCACCACGAGATCGTCGGGGCAGTAGTGTCCTACGCCCTCGACGGGTGGGCTCGGGGCGAAAGTGTGGTGGTGGTCTGCGACCCCTCCCATCGCGCGGGCATCGACGCGGCGCTGTCGGACGTTGGCGCCGACCAGTCGGCGGCCATCGTTCAAGGTCGATATATCAGCGTCGACGCCGAGCAGACCCTGGACGGCTTCATGGTGGACGGTTCGCCTGACCCCGAGGCCTTCAGAACCACCATCGGCGGCCTCATCGAGCTGGCCGCGCAGCGCGGATCCGGAGTGCGAGTCTTCGGTGAGATGGTGGCCGTGTTGTGGGCTCGAGGTGATGTCGCTGCTGCGGTGGCGCTGGAGTCGCTCTGGAACGAGCTGGCTCGCGAGCTGCCGTTCTCGTTGATGTGCGCGTATCCGACGGACACCCTCGAGGGCGGGGGCCTCCTCGAGCTCAGCCGGGTCTGCCAGCTGCACTCCAGCGTGGTGCCACCCCGTGGGTATGGCGCGGGGGCGTTGGCGCCCCCCACCCACGAGGACGCCGCGTACTCCTCGGTGTTCGTCCCGGTGCCTCGCGCCGTCGGCGCGGTGCGTCGGTTCGTGACGGGCATCCTCGCCGACTGGGGTGCCCGCGACGCTCTTGCCGACGCCGCCCTCGTGAGCTCGGAGATGGCCACCAACGCCGTCGTTCATGCCCGATCGGCATTCCGGGTGACGGTTCGGCGGTTGCCTGACGGAGTTGTGGTCTCGGTCGAGGACGCGGGAATGGGCAGTGCACAGCCCCATCGAGCCAGGCCTCACGACCTCGGGGGCCGCGGACTGGACATCGTGCAGGCCGTGGCTGACCGCTGGGGCTGCGACAACCTGGACCACGGCAAGGTGGTCTGGGCGGAGTTTGCTAGCGCAGCCCCCACGCCGACGGGCGGCCAACGGCGAACGGATCCTCCACGCGGGATGACCCCAGCCGTTGGCGTCCGCGCTGTGGGCGCCTAGGCCGGCTTGATGTTCTGGTTGAACCGGAACATGTTGTCGGGGTCGACTGACCGTTTGACGGAAGCCAACCGGTCGTAGTTGCCCTTGTAGTTGTCCCGAATCCGGTCCTGGTCGTCATCCGCCATGAAGTTGATGTAGCCACCACCTTCGGAGTGCGGGGCCGTCGCGTCGTAGTAGTCGCGCACCCACTTGATGCTGTCCTCGTTCTCGGCCGGGTCCGGCCACATCCCGGCGATCACGGTGGCGAAGTTCGCGTCCCGATAGGCGAACGCGGTCGCATCGCTGGTCACGCGGTGGCACGCGCCGTTGATGGGATAGATGTGCATCGTCGAGTTGACGGCCGGCAGCTTGGGTCCATGGACGAGGTGTGCCTCGATCGCCCCGTCGGTGAGCTCGGTGTTGAAGTTGGCTTTCCAGTAGTGCTGCAAGCCCGGAGGCACCAGTGCATCGAACGCACTGTTGAGGGCCGGATAGGGCATGGGCCCGACCATCTCGGCCATGACCGGCGCGACGTCGTGGAAGGGCTGCAGCGCCTTCTCCCCTTCCTCGATCGGTCCGGCCCAGCAGGCGACCATCGCGACAAACGGCTCACCGTGGCGGTCCTCGGGGATGAAGGGCAACGGTGGAGCGATCTGGAAGGCCGGAAAGGCCCCCAGCTCCTCCGGGGCGTCCTGGATGTAGTCGCGGAAGAACTCCAGGATGTCGCGGGCGTACTCCAGCTCGAAGAACATGGGTCCGCCGTAGATGTCCTTGACTGGGTGCAGCGCGTACTCGAGGGACGTGACAACCCCGAAGTTGCCGCCTCCACCTCGTAGTGCCCAGAACAGGTCCTCGTCATCCTTCTCGCTGGCCACGTGCAGGGTGCCGTCGGCCGTGACGACGTCCGCGGAGATCAGGTTGTCGCAGGACAGGCCCAGTCCCCGAGCGAGGTAGCCGATACCGCCGCCGAGGGTCAGGCCGCTGACCCCTGTGGTGGAGATGATGCCCCCGGTGGTGGCCAGGCCGAACGCGTGGGTGGCGGCGTTGAAGTCACCCCAGGTGGCTCCACCTTCGGCACGGGCCGTACGGGTCACAGGGTCGACCCGCACGCTTCGCCGGGTCGAGAGGTCGACGACGACGGCGTCGTCCGCCGTGCCGAAGCCGGGCACGCTGTGCGAACCTCCCCGCACGGCCACTGGCAGGCCGCTCTCGGCGGCGAATCTGACCGTGGACATCACATCCCCGGTGTTGGCGGGGCGTACGATCACGGCCGGACGCTTGTCGATCATGGCGTTGTAGACGCGCCTGGCACTGTCGTAGTCGGGATCGTCCGGGGTGATCACCTGACCCCGGACGCTCTCTCGCAGTTCCATCGTGCTGGTCATCACTGAGCTCCTCTGGGTGTGGGCGTGGCACCCCTGAGGCGTGGTGTGGAAAGTGATGCACGACAGGGCATCCGGAGAGCACCCGCCGGGGCGCGCCCTTTCAGTCTGGGCGTGTCCATGGCCGGCTCAGATCATGCATCTGACGTATTCGTGACGGCGTATGCCGTGGGCGCTCCCGGTGCGCCCTCACGACTACCTGGGCAGGGTGGGCACGGTCTCGCTTGTCCCCTGGGGGGCTGAGTCAGACGAGTCATCCGGCGCCCCTCGCAGCACCCGGTCGTGGCGCAGGGAGGTGCGCCGAGTCTCCTTGGCGAACAGCACCGCGACGATGGTGATCACCGAAGCTGCCGAGACGTAGTAGGCCACTGCCGTCGTGTTCGAGCCGTTCCCCGTGGCCAACAGCTTGACCGCGATGATCGGCGCGAGCGCGCCCGCGAAGATCGAGGCGAGCTGGTATCCGACCGACGCACCCGTGTATCGCACCGAGGTACCGAAGAGCTCGGAGAAGAAGGCGGCCTGCGGGGCATACATCAGGGAGTGGAAGAACAGCCCGACCACCACAGCCAGCAGGACCTTGGGGCCGCTCTGGGAGCTCACCAGGCCCAGGAAGAAGAACGACCAGACTGCGACACCGACGGCACCGACGAGGTACAGCGGCTTGCGGCCCACCCGGTCCGACAGCGCTCCCAGCGCCGGGATCAGCAGGAACTGGAACGCCGCACCGACCAACAGCATCTGCAGGATCAACCCGGTGCCGACCTTGGCGAAGTCTTTGGCGTAGGCGATGACGACGACCGTGAAGATGTAGTAGGCGATGTTCTCGGCCATCCGCATACCCATCGCGATGAAGACCTCCTTGGGGTAGGTCCGGATCACCTCGAGGATCGGCAGGTGGTTGTCGGTGGACCGCTTGGCAGCGATCTCGGCCCGAGCCTCCTGGTAGACCGGCGACTCCTCCAGACGCAGGCGCACGAGCAGCCCGATGACCACCAGCACCGCCGAGAGCAGGAACGGGATCCGCCAGCCCCAGGCCTGGAACGTCGACTCGCTCTGGACGGACGACAGCACGAAAAGCACCCCGGTCGCCAGCATGTTGCCCAGCGGGACGCCCGCCTGCGGCCAGGATGACCAGAAGCCGCGCTGGTCGTCGGACCCATGCTCCGCGGCCATCAGAACCGCGCCACCCCACTCGCCGCCCACGGCGAAGCCCTGGACCAGGCGGCATACCAACAACAGGATCGGCGCGCCGACCCCGATCGCGGCGTAGGTCGGCAGCAGACCGATGCCGAAGGTCGCCACCCCCATCATCAGCAAGGCCACGACGAGCATCTTCTTGCGCCCGACCCGGTCACCGAAGTGACCGAAGACCACACCGCCCAAGGGGCGGGCGACGAAGCCGAGCGCATAGGTCCCGAACGCGAGGAGCGTCCCGGTCACCGGGTCGGACTCGGGGAAGAACAGCTTGCCGAACACCAGCGCTGCGGCCGACCCATAGAGGAAGAAGTCGTACCACTCGACGGCGGTGCCGATCAGGCTGGCGAACACCACCGAACGGATCGAGTTGGTCCGTTGCCCCGGCTGGGTTCCGGTTGCTGGCTGGGTCTGGGTCGACATGACGTCTGTTCCTTTCATGCGGCAGTCCAGCCGCCGTCGATGAGAAATGAGCTTCCAGTGACTGAGTCGGTGCCCGGGCCGCAAAGGAAGGCAACGAGGTCGGCCACCTCCCCGGGTTCGATGAGCCGTTTCACCGCGGTCCTGGCGAGCATCACCTCGTCGAGGACGTCCCCCTCGTCAACGCCGTGGGTGCGGGCCTGGTCGGTGATCTGCCCCTCGACCAGGGGGGTCCGAACGTAGGCGGGGCAGACCGTGTTGCTCGTGACGCCTTTGCCGGCGGCCTCCAGTGCGATGACCTTGGAGAGTCCTTCCAGCCCGTGCTTGGCCGCGACATAGGCCGACTTGTACGGCGAGGCCCGATGACCATGGACCGAGGAGATGTGCACGATCCGGCCCCAACCCTGGGCGTACATCCCTGGCAGCAGGCCGCGGGTCAGTCGAAATGGCGCCTCGAGCATCAGGCGCATGATGAACCCGAACCGTTCCGGGTCGAAGTCCTCGACGGGCGCCACGTGCTGCACCCCTGCGTTGTTGACCAGGATGTCCGCGTGGACCTCGCGGCCGAGCCCCAGCGCGTCGATCGAGGCACCGTCGGAGAGATCGGCAACAAGATAGTCGCCGCCGAGCTCACCGGCCGCCTGCTTGGCCCCGACCTCGTCCAGGTCGAGCACGAGGATGTGTGCTCCCTGCGCGGCCAGGCCGGTCGCCACCGCGCGGCCGATCCCGCTGGCCGCCCCAGAAACCAGGGCGGTGCGGCCGGCCAAGGGGCCACGGCCGGGCTCGGTTGTGCCGGGGGTCTCACTCATGAGCCCGACGCTAGGTCGCGCCCGACCCCGCCGACCATGTGTGTTTCGCCTACGAAAAGGCCAGTTCAGTATGCCGTTCACACATCATTGGGCAGGACCCAATCAAGCTATCGCCTCAGGCGCCAGAGACGCACCGCCAGCTGGAGGTCTAGGCCGTGCGCGGGATCGCGCCACTGGTCACCCAGCAGGGTGGTGATTCGGTCGAGCCGCTGCCCGACAGTGTTGGGGTGTACCTGAAGCCGCTTTGCCGTCTCGACGGGGCGCCCACCGGAGGCGAACCAGGCCTCCAGGGTGTCGACCAGACCGGTGCCGCGGCGCGCGTCGTAGGACAGGACAGGACCGATCAACCGCTCGATGAATGCGTCGAGCTCCGCTGGACCGTTGTGCCCCAGCAGCAGTCGGGCCAGCCCCAGCCCGGCGGCGTCGCTGACCTCGCCTTCGCGTCCGAGAGTCAGAAGCGTGTCCACGCAGCGTCCGGCCTCCGCGTACGCCGCAGCGACCGCGGCATACGTGGAGGCAGGCGCAACTCCCACGGTCGCGGAGCCGCCGACGGCGGTGAGTCGGTCGCGCAGGCGCCGGCCCACATCCAACGGGTCTCCCAGCGCAGGCGCCAGGAGGACCAACCGACCCGCGCGTTCGCCCGCGAGGCCGAGAAGCTCGCCACCGAGCCGGGTTGCGGCGTGGGCCGCGCGATGGCGCTCGACCTCGTGGACGACAGCGACCGCCACGACGCTCGGCCCCTCGAGGTCAGCGTGCTGGCGACGGGCCCGCTCGCGCAGCCGGAACTCGTCGAGGTCCTGCCCATCCAGCAGGTCGCCGAGCAGCTCTCCGCGGACCCGGACCTCAGCCTCGGCCACTGAACGGGCGAACAGCAGCACCAGGGCGGTGACCAGGGCGCCCCGTTCGAGCGTGCGTCGCTCGGCCAGACCCAGCTCGGCGGATAGCTCGCTCAGCACGAGGGTGCCCAGGTGCTCAGTGCCGGCCAGGGCGACTGCGACATACGACGGGGCACCGGCGCCGGCGGCTATCGCGACGCTGCGGCCAGAGGCCCTGGCCTCGCGTACGGCGTCCTGGAGCCCGGTCAGCTGGGCCGGGTCGACCTGTCCGGACAAGGGCTGACCTTCGTCGTCCAGGACGGCAACCGAACCGTGCAGCACGTCTGCCAGCACCGCGGCGACGGCGCCAACGCCACCGCCCTGAAGCAACACGTCGGTCAGGCGATCATGGGCGCGCGCAGCGACCTCGACGGCGGCGGCCTGTGCGCGAACCTGCTGGTTGGCTCGGTCGATCTGCTCGAAGAGCCGGGCGTTCTCCAGGGCCAGCGCGGCGTGCGCGGCGAACGACATCAGCAGCGTGACCTCGGACGAGGGAAACCGGCGTACGGTCCGGTGCACGGCGAGCAACGCCCCGATGACCGCGCCGTCGACCATCAAGGGAACTCCGAGGATCGCGCGGATGTTCTCGCCCTGCACTGCACTGTCGATGAAGTCGCGATGCACGAACCGGGAGTCAGCCTCGTAGTCCTCGGTGAAGTACGGCTCACCGGTCTGGGCCACCAGCCCGAGCAGTCCAGTACCCAACGGCAGGCGCAGCCGGCGGAACTCGGCGGTCAGGGCCCCGTCGGTGACCTTCATGTAGGACGCGCCGTCGGCCTCGTCGTTGAGGGACAGGTAGGTCATGTCCGCGTGGAGCAGGGATCGTGCGCGTCGCACGATCGCGCTGAGGATGGCGTCCACGTCACGGATCGCCGTGAGGTCGTTGGCCGTCTCGTACAGCGCGGACAGCTCCGCCTCACGCTGACGCTGT
>DASYGI010000198.1:0-2993 GCA_035999925.1 Pedococcus sp. | reverse complement strand
TCGGCAACGATCGCCTGCAGCTCGGCGTCGGACAGCTGCGCCGGCAGGTAGGTCTCGAGGATGCTCAGCTCGGCAAGCTCACGGTCGGCGAGCTCGGGCCGGGAGGCATCGGCATACGCGCTCGCGGCTTCCTTGCGCTTCTTGGCCTCCTTGGTGAGCACCTTCAACACGTCGTCGTCGGACAGCTCGCGCGACTCCTTGCCGGCGACCTCCTCGTTCGTGATGGCGGTGAGCACCATCCGCAGCGTTCCCGTCCGCAGCTGGTCCCGCTCCCGCATCGCCGTGGTCAGGTCATGCTGGACGGTGGCCTTCAGGCTCGGGGTGCTCATGAGGGCATCCTCTCAGGCGCGGGCAACCCCGATTTGCGCGGACGACGTCGGTGAACCAAAGATGACGGGGATGAACACCGTGCGGAGAGCCTTGGGGGCAGTGGCGGCGCTCGGCGTCGCCGGGGTCGGATACGCCAGTCTGGTCGAGCGAAACGCCTTCGTGCTGCGGCGGTTCACGGTGCCTGTGCTGCCGGCCGGATCACCTGCGTTGCGGATCCTGCAGATCTCCGACCTGCACCTGGTGCCGCGCCAGGCCCGCAAGATCGAATGGGTGCGTGGGCTGGCGACCCTGGCTCCCGACCTCGTGGTCAACACCGGAGACAACCTTGCGGCGCGGGATGCCGTGCCCGCAGCCCTTCAGGCGATGGCACCCCTGCTCGACTTCCCGGGCGTTTTCGTGATGGGTTCGAACGACTTCTACGGGCCGACGCCCAAGAACCCGACGCGCTACCTCACCGGCCGATACGCGGAGGCCCCACCGGGACGCATCCCGCTTCCGGTCGAGGACCTGCGCGCGGGCATGGTCAACGGCGGATGGACGGACCTGGACAACGCCCGGACCGTGATCGATGTCGGTGGGGTGCCAGTGGAGCTCGTCGGCACCGACGACCCGCACGTGCACCGCGACCGGTATGCCGCGGTGTCGGCTCCCGCCTCCTCCACTGCGGCGCTCACGGTCGGCGTCACCCACGCGCCATACCAGCGGGTGCTGGATCCCATGGTCACCGACGGGGCTCGGCTGCTCATCGCCGGACACACTCACGGTGGACAGCTCGCCGTGCCGTTCTATGGCGCACTGGTCACCAACTGCGACCTGCCGACCGACCGCGCGAAGGGGCTGTCTCGGTGGTGGGCCGGCGCAGGGTCGGCGCCCTCGTCGCAGGCTCCTGATGATGCGGCCTGGCTGCACGTGTCGGCCGGCTTGGGGACCTCGCCCTATGCGCCGGTCCGGTTCGCCTGCCGCCCGGAAGCGACCCTGTTGACCCTCGTCGGCGCTGTTCGCTGAGCTGGGTGCACAGCCACTGAGGTGACCCAGGGGGCGGTCCCTGAAGCGTTGGCGGACCGATTGGGAGGCGCGCCCGATGGTGGGCTATCCTTCACTGTCGCTGCCCGAGCCAACTGACACGGGCGGCGATTGCCACGGGGTGTGGCGCAGCTTGGTAGCGCGCTTCGTTCGGGACGAAGAGGCCGCAGGTTCAAATCCTGTCACCCCGACCACACAAAGCCGCAAGTCAAAGGCCCTCCAACGGAACACCCGGGGAGGGCCTTCGTCGTGTGTCGCGCAGCCTCGAAGGAACGAGCTCACAGTCGGGCCCCCACGAATGACACCCGCGGGGACCTCCGCTCAGTCGGCGGCAACCGAACGGCCCAAGATGACTATTGCCGTGAGGCCGGCCGGCGAGCAGTCTGGGCACCGACGGTAGCGCCGTCGGGGCGCCGCCCCAACCGAGGAGCGCATCGTGTACGCACGTACCACCACCATCCAGGCGGACCCGACCAAGATCGACGACGGCATCGCCCACGTCCGTGACAACGTCATTCCGGTGGTTACTGCCATGGACGGATGCGTCGGGATGTCGTTGCTGGTGGACCGCGAGACGGGCCGCTGCATCGCCACCACTTCCTGGGCATCACAAGCCGCGCTTGAGGACAGCGCACAGCCGGTGCGCCCCCTGCGCGATGGGGCTGAAGGGGCCCTCGGGGCCAACAGCAGCACGGTCGACACCTGGGACGTGGCCGTGGTTCACCGCGACCACGCCATGCCCGATGGCGCCTGCGCCCGTGTCACCTGGCTCAGTGGCCCGACGGATGACACCGACCGGGCCGCGGACGTGTTCCGGATGGCCGTCCTGCCCAGGGTCCAGGACCTCGATGGGTTCTGCAGCGCGAGCCTGCTGATCAATCGCGAGACCGGTCGTGCGGTGGGCACCGTCACCTTTGAGCGCCGCGAGCAGCTCGAGGCCAGCCGTGAGGCTGCCTCGCGAATCCGCACTGCAGCGAGCGCCGAGATGGGGGCAACCGTCGACGATGTGGCAGAGATGGAAGTGTCATTGGCGCACCTGCACCTGCCCGAAATGGCCTAACGTCGGCGCCGAGTCGGTCGCCTCGGGCCGCCCACGCGGGAACGGCTAGTAGCCGTTGGCGCGGGAGACGGCCAGAAGGGTTCGGTGGATCGCCCCTGCCGAGATGAGCGTCGTTGCCACGCGCGCTGGTGGCGCCATGCGGTGTTGCGCGTTGATCGCGACCATCAGGGCGGTCGAGCCAAAGCCACGAACGCCCGCGGGTGCGGATGGAGGCGCCGGCGCCTGGTTGTCCGGTGAGCCGCCTGCGCGGTCGGTCACAGACTGGGTGACTTCGCGCGCGCCTTGGTCGCCCAAGTCATTGCGATCAAACGAAGGCGTCTGCATGCCAATAGCATGACATTCTCAGGCATTTGCGTGAGACGGACTTTACTAATCCTTTACGTTTGGGTTGGCGAGGGATCCCTCGCGCGAACGAGGGGGAACGGATGCAAGCAGTCAGGGCCCGCCCTCCAGTCAGGCGGGCGCTGTCACTCGCAGACGTGGCTGGAATGCTCGAGATGCGGCTCTTCCAGCCGGAGGTGTCAGCCGAACACGTCGCGGGCCAGGCCAGCCACGCCGCCGATCTCGGCTTGGCCGCTGT
>DASYGI010000197.1:0-15206 GCA_035999925.1 Pedococcus sp. | reverse complement strand
CTTCAACCACTACGCCCTGGGTGCCGTCGCCGACTGGATGCACCGCGCCATCGGCGGCATCGCACCTGCCGCTCCCGGGTATGCGCAGGTCGTCATTGCTCCTCAGCCGGGCGGTGGGCTGACCTGGGCGAAGGCGGCGCTGGACTCCCCGCACGGTCGGATCGCCGCCGACTGGAGGCTCGAGGGCGGCACGTTCTCGCTGCAGGTGGACGTGCCCGAGGGCGTCAGCGCGACCGTCCGGCTGCCCAGGGGCGGACCGACCCACGACGTCGGGGCGGGGAGCCACACCTTCTCCTCCTAGGACGGCAGCTCCGCCCATCCGCCCCCGATCTTCCCTAGTGGTGGCCTGGCTCACACCGACCGTGAACGCAAGGTGAACGTTGGCCCAAGGGTTTGGAAGTGGTGTTCAAGTCGTCCTAGCGTCGAGACCATGAATGTGACGCGGCGACAGTTCCTGGGCGCTGCGGCAGTGGTCGGGGGCACGGCCGCGCTCACGGGAGACCCCTTCTCGACGACCCCACCGGCTGCGGTGGCAGCGACCTCGACGGCCCTGCCCGCCCCGGCCGCTTCCGGCATCGACCACATCGTCGTGGTCATGATGGAGAACCGTTCGTTCGACCATTTCATGGGCTGGCTTCCCGGCGCCAACGGCAAGCAGTCCGGCCTGACCTACGTCGACCGGTTCGGCAGCTCGCACTCCACCTACCACCTCAACCAGTTCGCCAGCTGCGGGCACCAGGACCCCGACCACTCCTACGAGGGCGGACGGATCCAGCTCAACGGCGGACGGGTGGACGGCTGGCTGCGCGCGGGCGAGGACGACCTGCTGCCGATCGGCTACTACGGCAAGCCGGACCTGGCCTTCCTCGGGCAGGCGGCGCCGAGCTGGACGATGTGCGACCAGTACTTCTCGGCGGTCATGGCCGAGACCTACCCCAACCGGTTCTACATGCACGCGGCTCGGACCGACCGGTTGCACAACTCCACGGTCACCTCGACGCTGCCGACCATCTGGGACCGCCTGGCCGCCGCGAACCTGACCGGGCGGTACTACTACTCGGACATCCCGTTCGTCGCACTGTGGGGGACGAAGTACCAGTCCATCTCCCGGCCCTTCGCCACCTTCCTGTCCGATGCCGCCGCCGGGACCCTGCCGCAGGTGAGCTTCATCGACCCGAGGTTCGAGGACGAGGCGTCCGGTTCGTCGTCGGACGACCACCCGCACGCCGACATCAGGGCGGGGGAGCAGTTCCTCAACGAGGTCTACACAGCGGTCACCAAGAGTCCTAACTGGTCCCGGACGCTGCTCGTGGTGAACTTCGACGAGTGGGGCGGCTTCTTCGACCATGTCGCCCCGACCACCGCGCCCGATGTCAGTCCCAGCACTGCTCTGCGGGGCTTTCGGGTTCCGGCGCTGGTCGTCTCACCCCGCGCCCGACGCGGGTTCGTGGCGCACAACGTCTACGACCACACCTCGGTGCTCAAGGCGATCGAGTGGCGCTGGGGGCTGCCCGCCCTCACCCCACGCGACTCCAGCGCACGCAACCTCGCCGAGGTCCTCGACTTCTCCGTGCCCGCCAACCTCAAGGCACCGTCGTTCACCCTGCCGCCGTTCGTGGCGACGACGTGTACTCCCGCTGCGGTCTCGGGTCCCGAGCAAGGTGAGTGGTCCGGCCTGAGAGACAAAGCGACTGCCGACGGATGGAGCCTGCCGTGAGAACGCTCAAGAACCCCGTGCTCCGACTCTTCGGCGTCCTCGCCGTGCTGTCGCTGGTGATCCTGGGGGCCACCGCGCGCCTCGACTCCAGCGGGGCCGCTACCGGAGGCCTGAGCGCCTACGTTCCGCCTGCCAAGCACGTCTTCGTCATCAACATCGAGAACAAGGGGTACGACACCACCTGGGGTCCGACCTCGGCCGCGCCCTATCTGGCCCAGACCCTGCGATCGCAGGGCGTGCTGCTCAACACCTACTACGGCACCGCGCACAACTCGCAGCCCAACTACGTGGCCCAGATCTCCGGTCAGGGCCCCAACCCGGAGATGCAGGGCGACTGCCAGGTGTACCAACAGTTCGCCGGCACGGGGACCGCGGCACCGGGCCAGGCGGTCGGACAGGGCTGTGTCTTCCCGACCTCCGTGCCGAACCTCACCGACCAGCTCCAGAGCAAGGGCCTGACCTGGCGCGGCTACATGGAGGACATGGGCACGCCGTGTCGTCACCCGGCGCTGAACACGCCGGACCCGACTCAGAAGGCCACGGTGGGGGACCAGTATGCCGTGCGGCATAACCCCTTCATGTACTTCGCCGCCATCACCGGCTCACCGGCCTCCTGCGCCCAGCACGTGGTCGACCTGAAGCAGCTGAGCACCGATCTCACCTCGACGAGCACCACCCGGAACCTGACGTACATCACCCCCAACCTGTGCCACGACGGCCACGACGCCCCGTGCGTGGACGGTCAGCCCGGTGGGCTGGTCAGCGTGAACGACTGGATGAAGGTCTGGGTCCCCAAGATCCTGAACTCACCGGCATACAAGACCGACGGTGTCCTGGTGATCACGGCCGACGAGTCGGACGGCCCGCAGTCCGACGCCACAGCGTGCTGTGGCGAAGGTGCCGGACCGAACTCCCCGATGCCCGGCATCAGCGGCCCGGGCGGGGGCCGCGTCGGCGCCCTTGTGCTCTCCCGGTTCGTGCGTCCCGGGACGTGGAGCACCACCTCGTACAACCACTACTCGCTGCTGGCCTCCATCGAGGACATCTTCCGCCTGCCGTACCTGGGCTACGCCCAGACCGCGGGCCTCAACCGGTTCGGGCTCGACGTCTACAACGGCACCTGGCGATAGCCCTCGCGACTCCAGTCGCCTCCAGATCCGTGGGTCGCGGTGCGTGACACAGGGACCATGGGTACGGTGACCCAGGCGGCGCCGTATTCCGGTCCGGCGCAAAAGGGCAGGGAGTGTCAGGGTGGCGTTGACCACGGCGGAGGTTCAGGCGTTGCGACGCCTGTCGGAGCTGATGAACCGTGCGAGTGGTCAGGAGAGCCTGCGTGACCTGCTCGACCTGATCGTCGAGGGCGCCGCCGACGTCGTGGGATTCCGGGTCGCCGCGATCAGCCTCCTGCAGCCCGATGGCGACCTCGAGGTCGTGGCCGTGGCCGGGGACGCGGGTGCACGCCAGGAGCTCATGGGACGACACACCCCCAGGTCCAACCTCGACGCGGAGTTCGAGGTCGCCGAGCAGTGGGGCACGCTACGGTTCGTGCCAGCCGAGCGGCTGCCCGCCATGGCCCAGCCAGGGTGGGTCACGAGCGCCTGGGACGGGCCCGCGGTCGGTGCCCCGGACGCCTGGGACCCGCAGGACACCTTGTTCGCACCGTTCTACGACATCAGCGGCACCATGCTGGGCATCATCTCGGTCGACCTACCGCTGAGCGGCCGACGTCCGGGTGAGGTTCAGCAGGGGCTGCTCGAGGTCTTTGCCAACCAGGCCGGTATCGCCATCAACGGCGCCCGCCAGCGCTGGGCGCTGGCCGAGCAGGTCCGTCTGGCGGCCGCGGTGCAACAGGTCGCCCGGACCTCCCAACGCGAGCTCGAACCGGCTCGAGCGCTGGATGCCGCCGTCGACCCTATCCTCGAGGGTCTGAACTGCTCGGCGCTGTGGATCCGGGTCCTGGCCAGCGAGCACGACGAGCCGGCGGACAGCGTCGTGAGCCACTCAGGCCAGCGCAGCCACACCCCTCCCGGCGACCTCGTCGAGCTCGCGAACCGCATCGCGAAGCGGTGCTGGCAGGACCACACTGCCGCGTTCGTCAGGGACCAGGTGGCACAACCGCAGGGACTGTTGAGCGACCAGGAGGTCGGACGCGTCCTCGCCGTGATCGCCCCGGCCAGGAGCATGATGCTGGCGCCCATCGGCAGTGGCAGCGAATGCCTGGGTCACGTGGTGATGACACGGGACGCGCAGGCGCGCGCCTGGAGCGACGCCGAGGCCGCAGCGGCCCTGGAGATGGGCCGGGACCTCGGCCGCGCGATCGTCAACGCACGGCTGCTGGCTCTCGAACGCCGGGTGGCGAGCCAGCTGCGTCAGGCAGACCGCGCCAAGACCTCGTTGTTCTCCACGGTGTCGCACGAGCTGAAGAACCCGCTGGCCTCGATCGTCGGCCACCTCGAGCTGCTGCGCGAGGATCCGGAGGCCGACCCCACCTGGTCGCTAGGGGTCATCGATCGCAACACCCACAGACTCCAGACCCTCGTGGACGACCTGCTCACCCTGTCCCGCGTCAGCGACCCGGACCGGCCCCTGCTGCGTTCCCGGGTCGATCTCGCCGAGCTCACCCAGGAGGCGGTCGACATGTTCACCCCTCAGGCCGCCCAGGTCGGGGTTGCCCTGTCCAGCGAGCTGGTCGAGGGCAGCGCCGTCGTCTCAGGAAGCCCCGACGAGCTCGGCCGGGTCGTCGCGAACCTGGTGAGCAACGCGGTGAAGTTCAGCCCACAGCAGGGCGCGGTCACCCTGCGCACGCGACGGCACCGTGACACGGTCGAGCTGGTCTGTGCGGACCAGGGGCTGGGGATCTCCGAGCAGGACCAGCTGAAGCTCTTCACTGAGTTCTTCCGCAGCACCAACCCAGCTGCGCTCGACGTGCCGGGGACCGGGCTCGGGCTGACGATCGTGGGACGGATCGTCTCGCGCCATGGTGGCAACATCAGTGTCGAGTCGACGCTGGGGCGCGGGACGACGTTCAAAGTGGTGCTGCCGGCCGCCTAGGCAGCCTGGCCTAGGGCGTGCGGGAGCTCCCGACGCCCAAGTGCTGGACCTGCCGGCCGGGCACCCGCTCAGCTGCCGTGGAGTAGGCGTACTCCGCGCGCCAGAGAATGTCCGTCCAGTCGAAGGCCGGTCGCTCGGCCTGGTTGTGGGCCTTGATCCGGTCGCGCAGCGCGTCGTCGCGGCACAGGCGCGCGAGCTGGCTCACCATCTGGGCGTCGTTCTCAGCCAACAGCCCGTCGGTCTCGTGCCTGACGAACTCCGAGACGCCGGTGGCTGCCTGGGCGACGATGGCGAGCCCGGACGTCCTCGCCTCCAGGGCCGCGATCCCGAAGGACTCTCGGGTGGCCGGGGCGATGAAGATGTCGGCCCCTCGGTACAGGGTCCGCAGCTGTGCGTGGGTGAGCGGCCCGGGCGCCTCGACCCAGGACTCCATGCCCCACTTCTCGATGCGCCGGCGAACCGCGGCCAGTTGGGCGCCGTCGCCACCAAGGACGGCGCGGATGCGGATGTGTTCGGGAACGAGCTCGCGCGCCTCACGCAACATGGCGAGCAGCGGCAGCGGACGTTTGCGCCGCACCATGCGCTGGACGCTGACGATGGTGACCTCACCGCTGTGGGAGTCCTGGGGGGCCGAGGCCCACTGCGAGGTGTCCACCGCGTTGGGGAGCAGAAGCACCGGCTGGCCAGCGAGAGCGCGCTGGACCGGGCCTGCGGCTGCTTCCGAGACGGCGGCCCACTGGATCGGCATGGCGGGCCAGCGACGCAACCGGGCGACGGCGCCGACGATCGGCCAAGCGTTGCCCCACATGGAGTGCACGGTCGCGACCACGGGCCTCGACTCGGCCGCGGCAATCTCGGTGGAGCGCAGGGCCAGGGGAGAGAAGGCGGACACATGCGCGTGCACGCAGTCAGCCCAGCGGGTCAACCGGACAAGGTCGGAGCTGTCCCGGCTGACGACGACGCCTGATTCGGCGTCGGGACCGGTCGGGCCTTGGCGTGGGGTGCGGGTCAGCACGGTGACGTCGTGGCCGGCGGCCGCCTGGCGGCTGGCGAGGGACTCGACGAGCACCTCGATGCCGCCGACGGTGGGGTGGTAGGTGTCGGTGACGTGAAGGATCCTCACCAGGTGCCCCGCCCCGTCGCGGGGGTCACGACAGCCGCGGATGGGCCTTGCGCTGTCATGGTGGTGAGCTTCCTCCGGGTCCCGCCGCCCAGGGGCGACCCAGACGACTGTGCACGACGATTGCTGAGCATCCCCTGAAGGCTACCGTGTGAGTGGCACGCTCAGGACGGGCTCAGGTCCGAGAAGGCAGGGTGACGCGAGAGCCCTCAGGAAGGAAACCACATGACCAGCGCGACGACCAGCCGCAGCGCCGTGCGCGGCAGCGGTCAGCTGGGAGTGGCTCGCAGACTGGGCTGGGGATCGCCGGTGCTCTGGGCCTTGGTGACCTCGCTGGTGGCGGCCCTGGGCGCGGTCGGGCTGGCCGACAGCGTGGCCGAGCACAGCGACCTCGCGGCATACGACCCCACGGTCACGGACGACATCGTCGCGGCACGCAGCTGGCCACTGACCGTCCTCGCCCAGGTGCTCACGATGGTGGGCAGTGAGATCGTCGTCGGTGCGCTGACGGTCCTGGTGCTGGCCTGGCTGGTGCTGCGCCACCGTCGTTGGCGCGCTGCCTGGTTGTTCGGTTCCACCATGGCCGTGACCGGTGGTCTGACGCTGGTGGTCAAGCACCTGATGTCGCGCCCCAGGCCGACACCGGCACTGATGCTGGGTCCGGTCGACACCGGGTTCTCCTTTCCTTCGGGCCACACCCTCTACTCCACCGTGTTCTTCGGGCTCGTCGCCGGGCTGCTGTGGCAGCGGTGGGCGCGCCGCTCGAGCCGGGTCCTCGTGGTCGCCGGGTGGGGTCTGATGAGTGGCGGGGTCGGCCTCAGTCGCCTGTACCTGGGGTACCACTGGCTCACCGATGTGCTGGCCGGCTGGGCGATCGGCATCGGCCTGTTGGCCGTGGCCGCGGCCACCGTGTTGTGGCTTCGCCCTGCCGTGAGCCAGGCGGACCACCGCAAACGCCTAGGCTGACTCAGAGCGAGAGGGAGGCTTCCGGTGCGAGTGCTGCTGGTGGAGGACGAGCGTGCCCTGGCCGAGACCATCAGGCGAGGTCTGACCAACGAGGGCTTCGTCGTCGACGTCGCGCACGACGGGGTCAGTGGGCAGTGGATGGCCACCGAGAACCCCTACGACGTGCTGGTGCTCGACATCATGCTGCCCGGGCGCAACGGCTACGACGTCCTGCGCAACATCCGCGAGATGCTCATCTGGACCCCGGCCCTGATGCTCACGGCGAAGGACGGCGACTACGACCAGACCGACGCGTTCGAGCTCGGCGCGGACGACTACCTCACCAAGCCGTTCAGCTTCATCGTCCTGGTCGCTCGGCTTCGGGCGCTGGTGCGTCGCGGTGCCCCGGTCCGTCCCGTCACGCTGACCGTGGGTGACCTCGTCCTCGATCCCAACACCCGGATCGTCACCCGCGACGGGCAGCGGATCACGTTGACCGCCAAGGAGTTCGCGGTGCTCCAGTTCCTCATGCGTCACCCCGAGGACGTGCTGTCCAAGGCCGAGATCCTCGACAACGCCTGGGACCACGCGTTCGACGGCAGCGACAACATCGTCGAGGTCTACATCGGCTACCTGCGCAAGAAGATCGATACCGCGTTCGGCGTGCAGTCCTTGGAGACGGTCAGGGGGATGGGCTACCGGCTGATGCCCGTGTCGGTGTCGCCGACGAGCTAGCAGGGTCGGTCAGACGCCCGACTCCTGCTGCAGGCCAGCTGGCTTGGCCCACCTCGGTGTCCTCGATGGCCGGCAGTCGCACCTCGAAGCGGCACTGGTGGGCCGGCGTCTCGGTCGCGACGACGGAGCCACCATGGGCGACCACCAGGGTGCGCGCGATGGCCAGACCCAGCCCGCTGCCCCCAGTATGCCGTTGCCGCGACTCCTCGAGCCTGGTGAAGCGCTCGAACACCGCCTCCCGGTCCTCGACCGGAATCGGGTCGCCGACGTTGTCGACACGCAGCACGACCCACTGCTCCTGGGTCCCCACCGACAGCGTGATGCTTCCGGAGGTATGCCGCACCGCGTTGTCCACGAGGTTGCGCACGACCTGCTCCAGGCGGGCCCGGTCACCCACGACCCGAGCGGCCTCGATCGAGGCCCGCACCGGGACGTCACCGGTGGCCCGCAGCCGGCGGACCTCGGCGTCCACGATGTCGTCGACGTCGACCTCCTCGGAGGCCAGCGGGACGCCGTCGTCGGCCCGGGCCAGCGTGAGCAGGTCATCGACGAGACGCTGCATCCGCAGCACCTCGGACTGGATGAGGGCGTCACGCTCGGGGTCGGGCCCGTGACCCCCCGCCGACGACACCTCGATCGCCGCCCGGATGGTCGCCAACGGACTGCGCAGCTCGTGGGAGGCATCGGAGACGAACCGCCGCGTGCTGCTGTCGGCCTGGTCGAGCCGAGCGAGCATCTGGTTCATGGTGCGGGCGAGCCGGGCGATCTCGTCACCAGAACCCGGGACGGTGATCTGTCCCCGGCCGCGTACCTCGGTGATGCGGTCGACCTCGCGCCGGATCCGCTCCACCGGCTCGAGCGCGCGGTCCAGCATCCGCCCCATGAGCAGCACGAGCATGCCCAGCAGGCCGAGGCCGCCCACACCCAGGAGCAGCGTCGCCGTGCGCACGCTGTTGGACTCGACCGCCAGCGGGGCGGCCACCACGACGACATACGCGATGCCTCGTTTGGTGCGCACCCCCTGCGCGGCGATCGCGTACGGCTCGCCGACCTCGCCAGGCAGGCTGGCCACCTGCTCCGTGGCCACGTGGCCAGGGGCGGGCGACAGTGACGTCAAGGCCACTGCCTGGCCGGCCGGGTCGGAGGTGGCGACCACCTGGTGGTGGAGGTCGATCAGCTGCAGGATGCGGCCTTGGCTCGGCGCGTCCTGCACGGCCAGGGGCGCGGGTTCCTCTCCCGTGGTGATCGCTGCGGCGATGTCACCGGCCTGGAGCCGGGCCGCGACCTGCGCCCCGGAGTAGAGGATCCGGTCCAGCGCCACGGCATAGGCGCCGATGCCCATGATGATCGCGACGGTGACCGCCGCAGCGGACAGCGTGAGCACCCGGCGATGCAGCGACCACCGCTCCCACCACTTCACCAGAGGTCCGCCCTTCGTCACCGTCCTGCGGGCATTGTCCCCCGAGAGGGTCGGCAGACGGAACCGAGACGCCCGGGCAGGGGGACCCGGACGCCTCGGCCCACGCACGCGCAGGCGTGCGTCCTCGGCTTCCCTCGCTACCGGGGCAGACACCTGGTCGCGGCGGAAGCTGACGAGGTCTCGTGCCAGCGTCAGTACGTCGATGACAGGCTCGTCGAGTGCGTACGGCGCTGGCGGGCAGTCATGACGTCAGCGTGATGGAGGTTGGCTGAGACCAGCCTGAGTCACCGCGCCGCAGGAGCATCGAACTCCACCACGGCGCAGAGTCCGGGGTTGCCGTCCTCGAGCCGGACGCGGGCGTCATTGCGCCACAACAGCTCCCGGGCGATCGACAGACCCAGTCCGCTGCCGCCCGAGTCCCGGGCACGCGCCTCGTCGAGCCGCGCGAACCGGTCGAAGACTCGCTCCCGCTCGTCCTGCGGTATGCCGTTGCCGTCGTCACGCACGGTCAGCCGCGGACCACCTGGGCCGGCCTCCACCGTGATCCTGACCTCGTGCCGGGCATGGCGCACGGCGTTGTCTACGAGGTTGGCGACGGCCCGGTCCAGGTCGTCACGGGCCGCGGTGACAACGGCGTCCGCAACGCCGTCCAGAGGGCCGCCCACACCGGCTTGCGCCGCCTCTCCGCGGTGCACGAGGACCCGGGCGCCGGCATACCGCACGACCAGGTCGTCGGCGACCTCCGCCAAGGACACCGGCCCCCGCTGGGGCGGCTCGGCATCCGGCCCGCTGCGGGCCAGCACGAGCAGGTCCTCGACCAAGGCCGACAGCCGCGCGACGTCGGGGAGGAGCTCGTCGGGCAGGCCGTCCCCCTCACCGAGCCGCTGGGCCACCTCAAGCTGGGTCTGCAACGACGCGATCGGGCTGCGCAGCTCGTGGGCCGCGTCAGCGACGAACGCGCGCTGCTTGTCGTTGGCCTCGGACAGACGCCCGAGCATGTGGTTGAGGGTGGCGGCCAACGCGCTGATCTCGTCACGGCTGGCGAGGGTGGGCAGCCGCTCGCTGAGGTCCGCGGAGTCGCCGATCCGCTCGGCGCCCTGACGGAGCCGGTCGACCGGGCGCAGGGCCATGCCGATCACCCGAAAGGCGATGAGCGCAATGAGCACAAGGAAAAGGGGGAAGAACACGAGCAGCAGCGTGCGCAGTACGCGTCGGTTGGTCTCCAGCTCCGCGGTGGGGACGGCCGCGACGACCAGCACCCGGTTGTCGGCAGCCCCAGCCGGGCTCCCGACCGCCAACAACGAGCCGCTCATCCCCGCCCGGTTGCCCGGGATCTCCAGCACCTGGCCGGACGCGAGCTCGCGGTGCTCGGCGGGCGTGAGCAACGAGGTGAGCCGATCCGCGGTGGCGGACCCGCCCACCACCCGGTTGCGAGCATCGAGCACCTGGACCACCAGGGCGCCGCTGACCGGCACGGGCTCAGGCAGCCGTCCCGCGTCGACAAGGTGAGCCACATCCGCAGCGCTGGACTGCGCTTGCCGCTCCGATGACGCATGCAGGGAGGCGCCGGCCGCGGCATACAGCAATGCTCCGCCGATGAGCAGCGCCCCGGCCACGCCAGCGACACCGATCGCCATCAGCCTTGCTCGGATGCTCAGCCGGCCCAGCCAGCCGGTCACGACCGCAACCGGTAGCCGATGCCGCGAACCGTCTCGATGCGCTCGCGGCCCACCTTGCGGCGCAGGTACCCGATGTACACCTCGGCCACGTTGCCGTGCACGGTGTCCGACCCCCAGACCCCGTCGAGCAAGGACTCGCGGGTGACCACGGACGGGTGCGCCCTCATGAGGTGTTCCAGAACCAGGAACTCGCGGCGGGACAGGTCCACGGGTTTGCCGTCGGCCTCGACCCGGTGAGAGGCGGGTTCGAGCCGCAGCCCGGCCACCTCGAGCACGGTGGCACGCGGCGTCGCTCCACGCCGCAGCAACGCCCGCAACCGGGCGAGCAGCACGACGAACGAGAACGGCTTGGTCAGGTAGTCGTCAGCCCCGTAGTCGAGCCCATCGGCCTGGTCGTACTCGCCGTCCTTGGCGGACAGCATCAGGACCGGCACCCAGTTCTCCTCCTCGCGCAGGGTGCGGACCACGGAGTAGCCGGACAGCCCGGGCAGCATCACGTCCAGGAGCATCCCGTCGTACCCGCCGTAGCGGGCCGCCTCCAGACCTGCCGGGCCGTCTGCCTCCACATCGACCACGAAGCCCTCGGCCCTCAGCCCCTTGGCGAGGGCGGCGGCCATCCGGGTCTCGTCCTCCACGATCAACAGGCGCACGCCCACACCTTCGCACGACTTCTCAGGACGGTCTCACGAACCCGCGCCATGCTGTGGCCATGAACGTCTTCGCGGATCATCCTCGTGCCCGCTGGGCAGTCCCAACCGGCGTGCTGGTCGCCATTGCCGCGGGGGGCATGGTCGCCAACCAGGCAGCGAGCGCCTCCCCGGACCTGGCGCCCCGATCCGCAGCCCAGCTGCTCGTCGACGTCCAGAAGGCGCGACTGTCGGGCCTGTCGGGAACCGTGGTCCAGACCTCGAACCTGGGCCTGCCCGACCTACCGGGGATCAGCAGCGGCAGCGGTTTGGGCGGCGGGTCGTCCTCGCTCACCTCGATGGTCAGCGGCACGCACACCTGGCGCCTGTGGTACGCAGGCCAGGACGAGGCGCGCATCGCCCTGCTCGGCAGCCTGGGGGAGTCCGACGTGGTGCGCAACGGCCGCGACTTGTGGGTGTGGTCGAGCAAGGACAAGACAGCCTCCCATACGGTCCTGGCTCAGGGGCAGCATCATGCCGCCCTCTCGCCGTCCGAGCTTCCGGTGACACCGCAGGCCGCCGCGGACCAGGCGCTCGCCGCGCTGGGGCCGACCACGACCGTCACCACGTCTGGGTCGGGCAACGTCGCCGGTCGGGATGCCTACGAGCTCGTCCTGACCCCGAAGCGTGGTGCGCAGGGTAAGGCCACGACGTTGGTCCGGCAGGTGCGGATCGCCGTGGACGCGGCAGAGCACGTGCCCTTGCGCGTCCAGATCTACTCCACCCGCAGCGCGAACCCGGCGTTCGAGGTGAGCTTCAGCCAGGTCGACTTCGCCAAGCCCGACGCCTCGACGTTCTCGTTCAACCCTCCTCCGGGGACCAGCGTCACCCAGTCGTCGCAGGGAGCCGCCACACCGATGGGCACGGCGACCTCCAAGAGTGCGGCCGCTGCGAAGGCCGCCGCCACGGGCGCAAAGGACTCGACCAAGACCGTGGGTACGGCCTGGTCGACCGTGGTGGTGGGGAAGGTCCCGGCACAGCTCGGCACCCTCGGCAGCCCTGCCGCCCCGGGTGCCACCGGCACCAAGACGCCATCGTCCGACCGGACCTCTCGCCAGCTGCAGGTGTTGCTGCGAAGCCTGCCGCGCATCTCCGGCGCCTGGGGCAGTGGCCGGTTGCTCAACGGGACGCTGTTCTCGGTGCTGCTGACCGATGACGGCCGGTTCGCGGTCGGAGCGGTTCCCCCGGCCCAGCTCATCGCCGCCCTCACAGCGAAATGACCCAGCTCACCGAGGCATGGACGCCCGGGGCGCGTCAGGAGCCCCGGGGTACCCCTCGACCCGGCGGCGACCTGGGCGGTCTGGCACTGCAGACCCGCGGGCTCAGCAAACGGTTTGGACAGCAGCTCGCAGTCGACTCCCTGGACCTGAGCGTGCCTCGCGGCGCGGTCTACGGGTTCCTCGGCCCCAACGGCTCGGGCAAGACCACGACCATCAGGATGCTGCTCGGGCTGGTCACGCCCACCTCGGGCACCCGCGAGGTGTTGGGGCTACCCATCCCGCAGCGGGCCGGCGAGGCGCTGCACCGAGTGGGTTCGCTGGTGGAGGGGCCTGCCTTCCACCCGTACCTGTCGGGACGGGCCAACCTCGTGCGGCTCGACGCCGCCGATGTGCTCGCCGACCCGCGCACGACCCGCCGTCGGGTTGACGCGGCGCTGGACCGGGTGGGTCTGCTCGCGGCCGCCACCAAGCGGTACCGGGCCTACTCCCTGGGCATGCGCCAGCGGCTCGCCATCGCGGCGGCACTGCTCGCCCCACGAGACCTGCTCGTCCTCGACGAGCCCACCAATGGCCTCGACCCGCAGGGCACGCGCGAGGTGCGCTCGCTGATCGGGTCTCTGGCGGCCGACGGCGCGACAGTGTTCGTCTCCAGCCACCTACTGTCCGAGGTCGAACAGATCTGCAGCCATCTCGGCGTGATGCGCGACGGGCGGCTGGTGGCCCAGGGCAGCGCGGCGGAGGTGCGGGGGACCGGCACGGCCAGGCTGCGGCTCGAGACCGACCAACCCGAAGCGGCTGCACGAGTGCTGGCGGACCGAGGGGGGACCGAGCTCGTCGTGACTGGATCGGTCATCACCGGCATACCAGGGCCGGCCACCCCCGAGGAGCTGGTCGCGGCCCTAGTGCACGCGTCGGTCGGGGTCAAGGCCTTCGCGGTCAGCAGGCCGAGCCTCGAGGACCTGTTCGTCTCGCTCACCGGAGAGGGCTTCGATGTCAGCGGCTGACACGCTCGCCGCGGCCGACCCGGCCGCAGGACCTTCCACCCGACGAGCGCCCGCATGGGTGCCGTCAACGCGGCTGCTGCGTTCTGAGCTGCGACTGGTCGCTGGGCGGCGTCGTAACCAGGCGGGCCTCGCGGTCCTGGCGGCCGTCCCGATCGTGATGGCGATCGCCGTCAAGGTGTCGCGCCCCGGCGCGGCCGGCGACGGCCCCGACTTCTTCGGTTCGATCACCTCCAACGGGCTCTTCGTACCGCTGGCGGCGCTCGGCGTCGAGATCACCATGTTCCTGCCGCTCGCGATGTCGATGCTTTCGGGCGACGCCATCGCCGGTGAGGCCAACATCGGCACGCTGCGGTACCTGCTGACCGTTCCGGTGCATCGAACCCGGCTGCTGCTGGTCAAGTACCTGTCGCTATGCATAGGGGCCGTCTGGGGAGTGGCGGCGGTGGCCGTACCCGGCGCCCTGATCGGGGTCGCGCTGTTCGGGACCGGTCAGCTCACGACGCTGTCCGGAGACCAGATCCCGTTCGGCGCAGCGGTGTGGCGCGTGGTGCTGGTCATGCTCTACCTGAGTGCCGGACTCGCTGGGCTCGCCGCGGTGGGGTTGTTCATCTCCACCCTGACCGAGCAGCCGATCGCGGCTGCCATCGCCCTGATGATCTTCACCATCGTCTCGTGGATCGCGGACAGCGTGCCGCAGCTCGGCTGGCTTCACCCATGGCTGGTGGTCCACCTTTGGCTGTCCTTCGGGGACCTGCTGCGCAACCCCATAGAAGGCGCCAATGTGACTCAGGGGCTACTCGTCGACCTCGGGTATGCCGTGGTGTTCTGGTTGCTGGCCTGGGCCCGGTTCTCCGAGAAGGACATCACCAGCTAGAGGCCCTCGGCGCCGTCCAGGTCGGCCAGCACGGCGGACATCGACTGGTACCGGCGCTGCGGGGACAGTCGCGAGAGGTGCCACATCAGCCGGGCGGGAGCACGGCGGCGGATCAGGGACGCCTGGAGCTCGTCGACGGTGGCCGGGAAGATGCTCGCGGTGAGCATCTCGGTGAGCTGGGCGCGCACCGACTCGTCGGCGCCATCGACCCCATCGGCCCGGTCGGAGTCGCCGGTCAGCCTCGGGCGTGGAACGGTGGGCGTCGACATGACTTTCCCCTTGTGGTCAGCCGGGCGCATCGTCGCGCCCCCTCGAATTGGACTCATGCCCATAAAGACCCTTTATCGAACCTCGCGCTTGGTCACGAATTGGTAAATAGAGAGTCAGTAGATGGACAAATCCGCAGATGAGAGGCCCAGGCCGGGCTAGCGCTCGCTCGCGAGCACCGCTCGACTTCGGAGCCATCCAAGGCGGGTCGGGCCCGGCTCCACTAGCGTTCGAGTGAGCCGCGATGCCGTGGCCGGCCGGTACTGGCAGCAGGAGGACCCATGGACTCGGTCCGCTACGACGAAGTCCCCCACGACGAGGCCCCCCAGGCCTGGTGGCGGAGTGCAGTGATGTACCAGGTCTACCCGCGCAGCTTCGCCGATGGGAACGGTGACGGTGAGGGCGACCTGCCCGGGCTGCTGGCCAAGCTGCCCTACCTGGCCGACCTCGGCGTCGACGGCCTCTGGATCTCCCCGTGGTACCCCTCG